>NZ_JAQZAA010000081.1:0-177079 GCF_028640875.1 Pseudomonas sp. SBT1-2
CTACGGTCAATACCGTCTATAGGAGCGAGGCTTGCCCGCGATAGGTTTCCGGTTGACGCAGATCCTCAGATCAGCGGTTCGTCAGCCCTCTTGTTCTTCCAGCTATCGTTGCCCGGCAGGATCAGGTTCAGCGCAATCGCGACGATGGCGCACAGGGCGATCCCTTTCAGGCCGAAGTCGTCCGGTCCGGTACCGGTACCGATCAATACCCCGCCAATCCCGAACACCAGAGTCACCGAGACAATCACCAGGTTGCGGGCTTCGCCCAGGTCGATCTTGTGACGGATCAGGGTGTTCATGCCCACCGCTGCGATCGAGCCGAACAACAGGCAGAGAATCCCGCCCATCACCGGTACCGGAATGCTTTGCAGCAGTGCGCCGAACTTGCCGATAAACGCCAGGCTGATGGCGAAGATCGCCGCCCAGGTCATGATTTTCGGGTTGTAGTTCTTGGTCAGCATTACCGCGCCGGTCACTTCGGCGTAGGTGGTATTGGGCGGACCGCCGAACAGGCCGGCGGCGGTGGTGGCGATGCCGTCACCGAACAGGGTGCGATGCAGGCCAGGATTCTTCAGGTAGTCGCGACCGGTCACGCTGCCGACCGCGATCACCCCGCCGATGTGCTCGATGGCGGGTGCCAGGGCCACAGGGACGATGAACAGGATCGCCTGCCAGTTGAACTCCGGCGCGGTGAAGTGCGGCAGGGCCAGCCAGGGCGCCGCAGCGATCTTCGCGGTATCGACCACACCGAAGTAGAACGACAGGGCAAAGCCCACCAGCACGCCGGAGATGATCGGCACCAGGCGGAAGATGCCTTTGCCGAACACCGCGACGATCAGGGTGGTCAGCAGCGCCGGCATCGAGATCATCATTGCCGTCTGGTAATGGATCAGCTCGCTGCCGTCGCCGGCCTTGCCCATCGCCATGTTGGCGGCGATCGGCGCCATGGCCAGGCCGATGGAAATGATCACCGGACCGATCACCACCGGCGGCAGCAGCCGGTCGATGAAACCGGTGCCCTTGATCTTCACCGCCAGGCCCAGGAAGGTATAAACGAAACCGGCCGCCATCACGCCGCCCATGGTCGCGGCCAGGCCGAACTGGCCCTTGGCGAGAATGATCGGGGTGATGAAGGCAAAGCTGGAGGCCAGGAATACCGGCACCTGGCGCCCGGTCACGAGCTGGAACAACAGAGTCCCGAGACCCGCCGTGAACAGCGCCACGTTGGGGTCGAGACCGGTAATCAGCGGCATCAACACCAACGCGCCAAAGGCCACGAAGAGCATCTGCGCGCCAGACAGCACCTGGCGCCAGAGCGGATCGTTGAACTCATCCTGCATGCTCAGGCGTCCTTCTGCTTGGTGCCGAAGATCTTGTCGCCGGCATCGCCCAGGCCCGGGATGATGTAGCCGTGCTCGTTGAGTTTCTGATCGATGGAAGCGGTGTAGATGGTCACGTCCGGGTGAGCTTTCTCGACGGCTTCGATGCCTTCGGGAGCGGCGACCAGCACCATGGCGCGGATGTCCTTGCAGCCAGCCTTTTTCAACAGGTCGATGGTCGCGACCATGGAGCTGCCGGTGGCGAGCATCGGGTCGATGATCATGGCCAGGCGCTCGTCGATTTCCGGAACCAGTTTTTCCAGGTAGGTGTGCGCCTGCAGGGTTTCCTCGTTGCGGGCTACGCCCACGGCGCTGACCTTGGCGCCCGGGATCAGGCTGAGCACGCCTTCGAGCATGCCGATACCGGCGCGCAGGATAGGTACCACGGTAATCTTCTTGCCGGCGATCTTCTCGACCTGGACAGGGCCGCACCAACCCGGAATTTCATAGGATTCGAGTGGCAGGTCCTTGGTGGCTTCGTACGTCAGCAGGGCACCGACTTCCTGAGCGAGCTCGCGGAAGTTCTTCGTGCTAATGTCGGCGCGGCGCATAAGGCCAAGTTTGTGTCGGATCAGCGGATGGCGGATCTCACGGATGGGCATAGGGAAAGGCTCCGGCGGCGGGCAAAAAAACCGGCCTAGATTAATCTATCCGAGGGTGTTGTCCTATAGACATCTAAGTACGTTAGTCCAGAAACGCTTGATTCGACCGGGCCGGATGCGTACCTTTGCTCGCTTTTCCGAAACTGCCACCCCCCTGGAGAGCGCCATGTCCGCTGATCTCGAGCATATCCGTCAAATCATGCGCGAGGCTGACTGCCTGTACACCGAAGCTGAGGTCGAGGCGGCCATCGCCCGAGTCGGTGCACAAATCAATGAACAACTGGCGGAACGCAATCCGGTGGTTTTCTGCGTGATGAACGGTGGCCTGATCTTCTCCGGCAAGCTACTGACTCACCTCAAATTCCCGCTGGAAGCTTCCTACCTGCACGCCACCCGCTATCGCAACGAAACCAGCGGCGGCGAGCTGTTCTGGAAATCCAAGCCGGAAGTGTCCTTCATCGACCGTGACGTGCTGATCATCGACGACATCCTCGACGAAGGTCATACCCTGGGCGCGATCATCGACTTCTGCAAACACGCCGGTGCCCGTGCGGTGCACACCGCCGTGCTGATCGACAAGGACCACGACCGCAAGGCCCGTCCCGACCTGAAAGCCGACTACGTTGGCCTGCCATGCGTGGATCGCTACATCTTCGGTTACGGCATGGACTACAAGGGTTACTGGCGTAACGCTGCCGGCATCTTTGCCGTCAAGGGCATGTGAATCATGAGCGGGCCGAGCTTTCTGGATCAGTCGCTGTTTGCCGAACTGGCCGAAAAAGCCTCGGCCAGCCCCCGTGGTCGCCACCACCACAACTTCCATCAGATGCAAGAGCCTTGTCACCGCATGGCGGTGGGGCTGCAGCCCTCCACCTACATCCCGCCCCATCGCCACCTGAGCGACGACAAGGCCGAGACCCTGCTGGTGCTCAAGGGGCGCCTGGGCCTGCTGATTTTCGACGACGCCGGTCAAGTGCTGGGCAAGCGGGTGCTGCAAGCGGGTGGGGATTGCATGGGCGTCGACCTGCCGGTCGGCGTCTACCACGGCCTGGTGGTGCTTGAGCCCGATAGCCTGATGTTCGAATGCAAGGCCGGGCCTTATCGTCCGGTCGGCGAAGGCGAACTGGCCGCTTGGGCGCCCCGCGAAGGCGAGCCGGGTGTGGCCGAATACCAGGCCTGGATGCGCGCCCAGTTCGACTGAGCACCGTCCTCGCGCCTGTAGCCGCTGCCGCAGGCTGCGATCGAGCGGCACGCTCGTAGCGATCTCAAGGATGTCAGAGGTCCTGCGGACCTATCGCAGCCTGCGGCAGCGGCTACAGGGTGGAAAGGACAACCCATGCTAGAGTGCATCACTCTTGCCTGGAGTCCCTCATGAGCCTTTTGATTCGCAGTTGCGCGGCCTTTTTTCTGATCCTGAGCCTGCCCCTGGCCGCCGCCCCTGCGCCCATGCACGCGCAGTTCCTGCCTCCCGATGACCTGACCCTGCGTGATGCCGCCCCCGAGCAGCAACAGTTGTTGCAGGTCACCGAGTACTCGGTGGTCATCGGCAGCCAGCGCCAATCCAACCAGCAACCGATCCCGGTGACCTCGCCGCTGCTGGTCCGCCTCAAGGGCAAGCCGCTGAACAAGGGCGCGACCATCAGCCAGGTGCTGGTGAACTTCGACGGCGAGAGCAAAAGCCTGAAAAAGCCGCAGTTCGACGACAAGACCAAGACCCTCACCCTGTTCTACCCGCTGGCCCAGTATCGGGTGGTGATGGACCTGCTGCGCAACGACACGGTGTATTGCCAGTTCCTCAGCTACGCCAACGGCCACATCTGGGCCGATCTGCACACCGGCGCGGTACGCTCGCGTTGAGGCCCGACGCGGCCTGGGGGTAAACTGCCTGCCCCGTGAAATGTCTGCGAGCTGGAGTCGGCAATGCGTAAAGATAAGAAACAAGTGATTGGTGACGAGATCGGCGATGCGCAGATCAAACTGTTCCTCGATTTCGAGCCGGCCGACGCCACTTCGCCGTCCCTGCACAAGCTGATCAAGGCCTATCGTGGCCTGCGTATCGACGATTTCGAACGTTTCCTGGTGTTCTTCGTCGAGGCCGGCTACGACCTGGATGGCAAGGACGAACATGGCAAGGACTTCGTGGCCCTGATCCAGGACCAGCGCAACGCCGCCGATTACATCGAACTGATCGAAAAAGCCCGCGGCTGAAAACGCGCTGCGCCGGCCGTGGTTGTCTTTAAGCGGCCATAAAAAAACGCCCCGTTCTCCAAGAGAGCGGGGCGTTTTTCATGAGCGCGGCTTAAGCGTAGCTTTCGGCTTCGCTGCTCTGCTCGACCAGCTCCAGGCTGACGTTGTTCTCGCTGTTGATCTTGCGATACAGCGTAGCGTCGGTTTCCAGGGCCTTTTCACGGGCCGGGAAGATTTCCTTGAGCTTGCTGGCCCACTCACCGGTCGCCTTGGCCGGGAAGCAGCGCTCGATCAGTTCGAGCATGATCGAGACAGTCACCGAAGCGCCTGGCGAAGCGCCAAGCAGCGCGGCGAGAGAGCCGTCCTTGGCTGCGACCAGCTCGGTGCCGAACTGCAGCACGCCGCCTTTCTTCGGATCTTTCTTGATGATCTGCACCCGCTGGCCGGCCACTTCCAGGCGCCAGTCTTCGGCTTTGGCTTCAGGGTAGAAGCGACGCAGGGATTCCAGGCGCTGCTCCATGGACTGCATCACTTCGCTGACCAGGTACTTGGTCAGGTCCATGTTGTCGCGAGCCACCGCCAGCATCGGGCCGATGTTGCCGGCGCGAACCGACATCGGCAGGTCCATGAAAGAACCGTGCTTGAGGAACTTGGTGGTGAAGCCGGCGTAAGGTCCGAACAGCAGGGACTTCTTGCCATCGACCACACGGGTGTCCAGGTGCGGCACGGACATGGGTGGCGAACCTACGGCCGCCTGGCTGTAGACCTTGGCCTGGTGCCGCTTGACCACTTCCGGGTTGTCGCAACGCAGCCACTGGCCGCTGACCGGGAAGCCGCCGAAGCCTTTGCTCTCCTCGATGCCCGAAGCCTGCAGCAGCGGCAGCGCCGCGCCGCCAGCGCCGAGGAACACGAACTTGGCATCGACGTCGCGGCTGTTGCCGCTGTTGACGTCCTTGATGCTCACGGTCCAGCCGTTGTCCTTGTTGCGTTTCAGGCCGGTCACGCGCTTGCAGTACTTGACCTGGGCATCGGGTGCGCTGGTCAGGTGCTTGAGCAACTGGTTGGTCAGGGCGCCGAAGTTGACGTCGGTGCCATTGATCACGCGGGTGGCGGCGATGACTTCGTCAGCCGGGCGGCCAGGCATCATCAGCGGCATCCACTCGGCCATCTTGGCCTTGTCCTCGGTGTATTCCATGTCCGCGAAAGCGTGGTGCTTGCTCAGCACTTCATAGCGCTTCTTCAGGAAGGACACGCCGTTCTCGCCCTGGACGAAGCTCAGGTGCGGCACCGGGCTGATAAAGGACTTGGACGAGCCGAAGGTGCCTTTCTTGGTCAGATAGGACCAGAACTGCTTCGACACCTCGAACTGGGTGTTGATGTGCACGGCTTTCTTGATATCGATGGAACCGTCGGCGGCCTGTGGCGTGTAGTTCAACTCACAAAGGCCGGCATGGCCGGTACCGGCGTTGTTCCACGGGTTGGAACTTTCCGCGGCACCCGAATCCATCAGCTCGACGACTTCCAGCTTGATCGCGGGGTCGAGTTCTTTGAGCAGTACAGCGAGGGTGGCACTCATGATGCCGGCCCCAACCAATACGACGTCTACTGCTTCGTTATGCGCCATTAACGCGTCTCCAAAATCTGCAGCACCAAATTGACGGCATAGCTGCCAGGAGTAGGGGGCGGTTCACGTTATGCCCCAGGTCACTCATGGCCAGGATCGCCATGTCCGAATCTTCGCAATTTTTCGCAACTTCGACGGACGCTACCAACCAGGCCTGATCCGCGTATGAACGCATTTCAGGGCAGGGCGGGCAATTCGACTTATGGTCAAGAGTCCGTTTGTGCAACCAAATCCGTAGCGGACAGGCTTCAAGCGCAAGTATCTGAGGCGTGCTCGGTCCTGTGTAATCGGGCTGTTGTAGACGCTAATGGTGCCAGTACAGACGCAAAACTATTCATTTGCTCGCCACACTCTTGTGAAGTTGTGAAAACCCGTTTTTTCACGCTCTTTTGAAGACGTGAACCTCAAAAAAGGGCTGTCCAAGCCTGGCACCGGCCCGAGGGGTGAATGCCGACATGGAACACGTGGCATTAACGGGCGAACAGCTCAGTGGCCGAGCAATGGCAGCTCTGCAGATGCGCGAAAAGCGGTGGTTTGCAAGATGAACAGCAAGCACGCCGGCTTCACTCGATCTGTGTGGGCGGCTCTCTGTGGGCAATGCGGGGGAGCTGATGCTGATGCGTCAGCGATGCTGCGAGGCCCGATCAGGAGACGTCCTTATAATCGGGGGGAGATTGTAACGAAGAAACGCGCAGAAATGATCCTGTTTAATGACTTTTATTAGGCTTTTGGTCAGGTAGCCATCATCGGTTGTACCCGGGCGCGGGCAATGCGTGGGCTGACACGGGCGCTGGCGGGGAGCGGCTGGTGCAACCAGTTGAGACGGACTTCCTCGATTTCCACCCAGCCGTCGCCCATTGGCGGCACTTTGCAGTGCTTGAACGCCTGGCACCGGCCCTGTGGGTCGAGCTTGGCGAAGCTGCGGTATTTCTGGCGCGGAGCGAACAAGGACCAGAGGAAATGCATGGCGATGTACCTGTTGGGCAGTTGCGATGAAGAATGCCGCCTGGGCGTTACATGGCCATGTAACGCTCGTGACGGGGAGGTTACAGCAAGCGCCTGGCACCGAACCTGTATGAGAGCTGACTGACTCGCGCCGGGCCGCTGGTTAGCGGCCGCCGACCCCCGCTATACTGCGCGCCTGTCTGTGCCTGATTTCTGGAGAAATGAGCATGTTGCAACGCCTGTTGTTCGGTTTGATCACTGTGACCAGTTTGACGCTGGCTGGTTGCGCCCATAGCCCGCAACAACTCAGCCCGGAACCGAAGCTCACCACTCAGCTCGCGCCGGTCGGCCATGGCCAGCCGGTGGTGGTGAAAGTGGTCGACGGCCGTCCGTCGCCGACCCTGGGTACCCGTGGCGGGCTTTACCCTGAAACCAGCGCGATTACCGTCCAGGGCGCGCAGATCCTGCCGAAGCTGCAGGCCCAGGCCGAAGCTGCGGTACGCCTGCTGGGCTTTACCCCGACCGCCAACGCGCTGAATGCCCCACAGCTGACTGTGACCCTGACCGAGCTGAAGTATCAGTCGCCCAAGGAAGGCCTGTACGTGACTGAGGCCACCATCGGTGCGACCTTCCGCTCCGATGTGCAGAACGCCAACCGCCGCTACAGCGGTCGTTACGGCGCGTCCCTGGACCAGCGTTTCGGCATGGCGCCGAACCAGGAAACCAATACCAAGCTGGTCAGCGACGTACTCAGCGATGCCCTGACCCGCCTGTTCAAGGACCCGAGCATCGGCCAGATCCTCGGTGAATGATGTGAACCTGTAGCCGCTGTCGCAGGTTGCGATAAGGCCCGAAGGGCCTTGCTTGACGGCTTCGGCGCGGTACACAAAAAAGCCCGGCTTCCACAGAAGCCGGGCTTTTTATTGGCTGTCGATTTGTTTCGAGCCTGGCCTCACGCCGCCTCGACGTAAAAATCCAGCACGCTGACCCCTGTCAGCAGATCGGTTTCCGGAAGGTCCGCATGCTGGTGCCCGCCGAGGGCGCAATACACCAGCCAGTGGCGGTCCTGGACGTTGAAGGCCAGGCCACCGACCAAGGCTTCCTGTTCGTCGCTGGGGGCGATCAGGTAGAGGCGATCCTGGTTTTCTGCGTGCAGCATGACAAGCTCCGTGTCGGTTTCGAGGGGCGCCAGACTGGCCTGTTTGTATGACGAACGTATGACAGGGCGAATTAACCGGCCAACGGGTTGTTATCTGTCGGAAAGCCCAGGCAGAAAGTGGGCCTTTGGGTAAAATCCGCGCCGCGAGCCGCCAGGGCTCGTTATCCGGTTTCATTCGAGGTTCGTGATGTCGCTGCAACTGATCTGGTCGCTGTTCAGCGCCCACCCCGCCAAGCTGATCAATATTCTTGCCTTGCTGTTCGCCTTTCCCGGCAGCTGGTTGTTGCACGCCACCCGACGTCGCGAGCAGCGCGCACTGGCCAATCTGGCCGCCCAGGGCCAATCCCGTTCCCAAGAACCGCTACCGGCGCAGACGTTGGATGATGCGACCTTGCGCATGAACCGGTTCTTCTACCGTTTCGGTTTTGCCTGCCTGGGGCTGGCGTTGCTGGTGTCGTGGATCAGCACCCGGTTCTGATGTGGCCCGCAGATCGCTATCGCGAGCAAGCTCGCTCCTACAAGGGGCGTTACTCGCAATCAACGTGCAGAAACGACAACGGCGCCCGAAGGCGCCGTTGTCGTGTGCGGTGAGCGTTATGGCAAGGCCAGTCCCGCCTTGACCCGATACTGATTGCGCACCGGCGTCGCATATTGCAGCACCAGGTACGGGCGATGCTCCTCCGGGCAGGCGTCCAGGCGCCGTTGCCACTCTTCCTGGGCCTTGGCCAGTTCGTCCGCCGGGAACACCTGGGCCGCGCTCGGAACCTGCAGTTCCGGATCGGCATCGCTCCACTGAGCGTAAGCCAGGTAATGCACCGGGAACAGGCGATAGCCGCCGAGGATCTGCCGGTCCATCTCCACCGCCAATTGCTTGGTGTCCTCGAACAACTCGCTGATCGGCGCGGCGAAGTTCACGTGGACCCGGCCTTTATAGCCGGTGATGCCCTTGGCGATGCTGATATCGTCCTCGCCCGGAGCCTTGGTATAGCTGCCGGTGGTGGCGCGGATATACAGCTCGCGGGCCTTGGCCTGATCGCAAGGGTCGTATTCGTAGCTGATCGATACCGGGGTCAGGTTCAGCGACTGGATGACCTCGCCGAACGGCTCGTCCTTGCGGCTCATGTGGAACATCTTGAGGATCGCCGACTCGGTACGGTCATCGCCGTCCTTGGCCCGGCCTTCGGCCTGGGCGATCCAGATCGACGCGCAATCGTTGCGGATCGAGTGGTTGATGTAGGCCGACAGCAGTTGGTAGGCGGCCATCTTTTCCCGGCGTCCGGTGATCGAACGGTGCACGATGAAGCTCTTGTTCAGACGCATCAGGTCGCTGACGAAAGGCTTCTGCAGCAGGTTGTCGCCGATGGCGATGCGCGGGGTCGGCAATCCGGCGTGGTACACCGCGTAATTGACGAAGGCCGGGTCCATCACGATGTCGCGGTGGTTGGCGATGAACAGGTAGGCGCTGCCGGACTTGAATTGCTCGACCCCGGTGTAGGTCACGCCGTCGGTGGCCCGCTCGATGGTGTGGTCGACGTAGAACTCGACCTTGTCCTGCAGGGTCGCCACCGAAGTGACCGCGGCGAACTCACGACGCAACCGATGAGCTATAAGGGGTTTGAGCAGCCAGCCGAAAGCGCCGGCAAAGCGCGGGAAGCGGAAGTGGGTGAGGATATCTAGAAACGCCTTGTCGCCGAGCAGTCGAGCCAGCACCGCTGGTACTTCACTGTCGTCGTAAGGTCGGATGGCATCGAATTCGCCCATCATGCTCTCTTGTTGGAAACGGCTAGGTAAGAAAAGGTTTGGATCGAAAAATAGCCGGGCGCGGTCTGAAAAGTAAGCTCAGATCTCAATAGCCCTGCAAATAGACCGGCGATTATACGCACAAGTCACTCCGGAGGCCGCGATGCTGGAAACCGAACGCTATCAATGTCCCTACTGCGGTGAAGAGGCCGAGGCCGTGCTGGACCTGTCCGGCGGCGATCAGCAGTACATCGAGGATTGTCCGGTCTGTTGCCGGCCCATTGTGTTCACGTTGCAGACCGACGGTGAGGAATGGATGCTCGAGGTGCACAGCGAAAACGAGTGAGGGGGTTATATGCAGCGAGTCTACGAACCGGAAAACCTGCTGGAAGGGGAATTGCTCCAGGGCATGCTGGCCAGCGAGGGGATCGAAGCGCATCTGGTGGGGCGGGATTTGCTCGGCGGCACCGGTGAGTTGCCGGCGTTCGGCCTGCTTGGGCTGGCGGTGGATAACGACCAGGCGCAATACGCCCGGGAGCTGATCGCTGCGTACAATGCCGCGCTGCCGATGCCCGGCGACGAGCCGGCCAATCATGCTGGCGTGCTGATCTGTTAGGCTGGCCGCCGATTTTCCGAGAGTTGTTTGCCCCATGTGTGGACGTTATGCCCTGTTTCGCTGGAACCAAGCGTTTGCCGCCTTGCCCGGATTTCCGGCGGATCAGCAGGCGCAGTGGAATATCTCGCCCAACGATTCGGTGCTGATCCTGCGCAGCAGCGATGGCCAGCGCAACCTCGCCCGCGCCCGCTGGGGCCTGACGCCGCCCTGGCTGACCGATCTGTCGCGCACCCCGGCCCATGCCCGTGCCGAAACCCTGGCCGAACAGCCGATGTTTCGCGAAGCCTTTCGCCAGCGCCGCTGCCTGTTGCCGGCCAACGGTTTTTACGAATGGCGCGGCGGCACCCGTAAACGCCCGTACTGGCTGACGCCAGGGGAGGGTTCGTCGCTGTTCTTCGCGGCGATCTGGGAAGCCTATCCGGTGCAGGAACAGGTCTGGCTGAGCACCGCGGTGGTCACCCAGCCGGCGGCCAGCCAGCGTCGGCCATTGATCCTCGATGCCCAGGGCCAGGAAGCCTGGCTCGACCCACAGACGCCATTGCCGGTGTTGCAAGCCTTGCTGGCCAGCCCACCGGCCGCCTTGCGCGAGCGGGTGCTGGCCAACCTGGTGAACGATCCGAAGCTCAATGCCCCGGAATGCCTGACCCCGGGTTGACGCCGTCCTGTGGCTCCAACCCGGAATCGTGTGGCCTGAATCAGCGAGCGCTTCGCACGGAGTGCCGCCCAGCTCGATCGCAGCCTGCGGCAGCGGCTACAGAGTCGGTGCCGGGCTCTTGAGTCGCGCCGCAATCCCTGTAGCCGCTGCCGAAGGCTGCGCAAGGTCCGCAAGACCTTGAGCGTTAGTACGGGCCACGCCTGCTTTGCGGCCGGTCGCAGCGGCTTACACCTTGAACTGATTGATCAGGCGCCGCTGCTGCTCGGCCAGCTTGGTCAGGCCGGCGCTGGCCGCGCTGGACTCGTCGGCGCCGCCCGCCACTTCGTTGGCCACCTGGCCGATATTGATCACGTTGCGGTTGATGTCCTCGGCGACGGCGCTCTGCTCTTCGGCGGCGCTGGCGATCTGGGTGTTCATGTCGTTGATCACCGACACCGCCTGAGTGATGGTTTCCAGGGCCTCGGCCGCTTTCGCCGCGTGCTGCACGCTTTCGTCGGTGCGGTTCTGGCTGTCTTCCATGACCCGTACCACATCGCGGGTGCCTTGCTGCAACTGCTGGATCATCGACTGGATTTCTTCGGTCGCCTGCTGGGTCTTCTGCGCCAGGTTGCGCACTTCGTCGGCCACCACGGCAAAGCCGCGGCCCTGTTCGCCGGCGCGGGCGGCTTCGATGGCGGCGTTGAGGGCCAGCAGGTTGGTCTGCTCGGCGATGCCGCGAATGGCGATCAGGATCGCGTTGATGTTCTCGCTGTCCTTGGCCAGGGTCTGCACGACGCCCACCGCCCTGCCGATTTCCACGGCGAGGGCGCCAATGGCGGTCGAGGTGTCGCGCACGATCCGCATGCCCTGGCTGGCGGCCTGGTCGGCATGGTTGGCGGCTTGCGCGGCCTGGGTCGCATTGCGGGCCACGTCCTGGGCGGTGGCAGTCATTTCATGCACCGCGGTGGCCACCTGGTCGATCTCGGCCATCTGCTTGTGCACGCCCTGGTTGGTGCGAATGGCGATATCGGCGGTGTGTTCGGAGGAGTCGCTGACACTCTGCACCGAGGTCACCACCTGGCTGATCATCGCCTGCAGCTTGGCCAGGAAGGTATTGAAGCCCTTGGCGATCGAGCCCAGTTCGTCGGCGCGGTCGCTGCTCAGGCGGCGGGTCAGGTCGCCTTCGCCCTGGGCGATATCGTCGAGCATGGCCACCATCTGCTTGAGCGGACGGGCGATGCCGTGGCCCACCAGCCAGATCACCAGCAGGCCGAGGCCGGCGATGATCAGGCCGACCATGGCCATGCCGAGGGTGTCGGCCTGGCGTTGTTCGGCCAGGTCGTTTTGCAGTTTCTGCAGGTCGGCCATGACGGCGTCCAGCGGCAGTTGCAGCATCAGGGTCCAGCGGGCGTCGGTCTGGCCAATGCCGAACGGCAGGTACAGCTCGATCCGCCCGTGGGCCTGGTCGACGTTGTAGTTCACTTCGCCGCGCTTGAGGTTGCCGAGCTTGGCGACTTCTTCGCTGTCGAGAATGTCGCTGACCTTTTCGCCGAACTTGCTCGGGTCCTTGGTGTAGGCCACCAGCCGGCCATTACCACCGATCAGGGCCATCTCGCCCACACCGTTGTAGAGTTTCTGGTTGGCGCCCAGGAGCATGTCCTGGATGAAGTTCACCGACAGGTCGGCGCCGACGATGCCCTGGAAGGCCCCGTCGAGCAGGATGGGTTCAATAAAGGAGGCAAGCATGACGATCTTGTCGCCGACCTTGTACGGCGCCGGATCGATCACGCAGGATTTCCTGCTTTCCTTGGAGCACAGGTAGTACTCGCTGGCGCGTACGCCGGTGGACAGGACTTTCTGGTCGTCCACGTCCACCAGTTTGTCCAGGCCCAGGCTGCCATCTTCGTTGCGGAACCACCACGGCAGGAAGCGCCCGTTGCTGGCATCGATACCCACTACCTTGGTGTCGACATAGGCGCTGTCGTTATGGTCGATGGCGTTCTTTTCCCAGCCTATATAGGCACCGAGAATCTTCGGGTTCTGTGCGACGTTTTCCTTGATCAGGCTGATCAGCTGTTCGCGGCTGAGATTGAGCTGTGGATTGCCGTCCGCGCCCTTGCTGCCGATCAGCGCGTTGACCCGCACCAGCCCGCCGGCGATCAGCAGGGGCGCCTCGAGTTCACGCTGGATCTGGCTGACCTGGGTCTGTGCCAGTCCGACCAGCCGCTGTTCGATGACTTGCTCGAATTGAGCCTGGGTTCGCTGTTGCACCATCTCCTGGGTCCGGGCACCGGCGAACAGGGCGTACAGCACCAGGGCAACGACCACGCTGAGGACGATGGCACCGGCCAGGGCGGCCACGGAAAACTGGATCGACTTGAATTTCATAAGGGCTCCGGACGCAGGAATGACGTCTGCCCCGCTGTATCGGCAAGGCCCTCGCCGACCATGAGCGAGGATCGGAAAAATGACTGTTTTGTAGGCTGACATGTCGCAAATGGACAGCTGCCGGGCGTTGTCGGGCGCGGCGGGGAGGGTTCTGTGAATTTTTTCCTACGCTGCCCTGTAGCTGAAAACAGCGTGCTACACGTCCGTTGTATCTGGCGTCGATACACAACTGCGCCTAGGATACGCGCCATGTTTTCAGGGAGCGTTCTCATGAGTAAGAAGCAGGTTTTGGGTGCACTCACCGCTGCGTTGCTGCTGTCGGGTTGCCAGTCGGTCAACACCACCAGCGGCGGCGCTGTCGGCGTCGATCGCAAGCAGTACATGTTCAGCATGCTGTCGAGCGATGAGGTCAACCAGTCCTACGCGCAGTCCTATCAGCAGAAGATCGGCGAAGCGAACAGCAAGAACGTGCTGGACAAGTCCAGCGCCAATGCCAAGCGCATCCAGGCGATCGCCAACCGGCTGATTGCCCAGGCCCCGGTTTTCCGTCCGGATTCCGCGCAGTGGAACTGGGAAGTCAACCTGATCAAGAGCGATGAACTCAACGCCAACTGCGGCCCTGGCGGCAAGATCATTTTCTACAGCGGCCTGATCGACAAGCTGCAACTGACCGACGATGAAATCGCCGCGGTCATGGGCCATGAAATCGCCCACGCCTTGCGCGAGCACGGTCGTGAAGCGATGTCCAAGGCCTACGGGGTCAGTGCGCTGAAGCAGATCGCCCTGATCGCCGGCGCGCCGCAGGAAGCGGTCGCCGTGGGCGACAACGGGGTCAACCTGTTGATGACCCTGCCCAACAGCCGCGGCAATGAAAACGAAGCCGACCTGATCGGCCTGGAACTGGCGGCCCGCGCCGGCTACAACCCGAACGCGGCCATCACCCTGTGGAACAAGATGAGCAAGGCCTCGGAAGGCGCGCCACCTGAATTCCTCAGTACTCACCCGGCGTCCGGCAGTCGTATTTCCTCGTTGGAAGCGGCGATTCCGAAGGTGATGCCGTTGTACCAGCAGGCCAAGAGGCCCTGATCGTCAGGCGTCGTTGTTGACGACAGTGTTGTGAACAAGCCGGCCTCTGCAAAAAAAGCCCCGACTGGTTCGGGGCTTTTTTGTGCTCGCAGGTTTGCCTGGAGGCGTGCCTGCTGATGGGGCGCTTACAACCAGCCGCTGCTCTGCATGGCCTTGTACACCGCGACAATGGCCAGGATGAAGAACGCCGAGGCTGCGAGGCGACGGATCAGGGTCAGGGGCAGTTTCTCCGCCGCGAAGTTGCCGGCCAGTACCACCGGGACGTTGGCGATCAGCATGCCGGCCGTGGTGCCGATGATCACCAGCCACAGTTCCGGGTATTGCGCCGCGAGCATGACGGTGGCGATCTGGGTCTTGTCGCCGATTTCAGCGAGGAAGAATGCGATCAGCGTGGTCAGGAAGGGGCCGAACTTGCGGGCGGTGCTGGCTTCGTCGTCGTCCATCTTGTCTGGCACCAGGGTCCAGAGCGCGGTCGCGGTAAAGCTCGCGGCGAGGATCCAGTGCAAGGTCGCATCCGAGAAGAAGCTGCCGAACCAGGCGCCTACCGCACCGGCTGCCGCATGGTTGGCCAGGGTCGCGGCGACGATGCCGGCGATGATCGGCCAGGGTTTGCGAAAGCGCGCGGCGAGAATGAGGGCAAGCAGTTGCGTCTTGTCGCCGATTTCGGCCAAGGCAACGATCGCTGTGGGAACCAGTAGAGAATCCAGCATCAGGGCATTCCTAAGGGGCGGGTCGACACGGCTATGACACGTACAGCCTTCCCGCCCCGGGTAAGGTGTGCGTGTCATAGGTCTTGTCAAACCCTGCGGTCCGTCTGTGCGGACTCTTGGGTCGCATGCGCCATGATCTGAGGATCAAGTATGTTGACGCATGCCGGGCGAGCGTGGCGCTCGCGGGAGACTACTCCCCTAGGACGGAGCGGATTCTGCCTAGGCAAAATCCATTCGGCAAGCGTTCTTTTGCAAAAAGGTTTTCAGCTGCGCTTGGCGCTGTAGATGCGAAAACCCTGGCCTTCGGCCTTGATCGAACAAGGGCCGAGATGCTCTTCGATCAGCGGTTGGTAACGCAGGAAGCTGTTGGCTACCAGCCGGAGTTCGCCACCTGTTTTCAGATGTTTGGCTGCTTTTCGCAGCAGGTTTTCTGTCGCCTGGTAGTCCGTGTGGACCCCGACGTGGAATGGTGGATTGGTCAGGATGGTGTTCAAACCCATGGGCGCGGCATCGATGCCGTCACCGGTCAGGACTTCGGCTTCCAGGCCATTGGCGGCCAGGGTCAGGCGACTGCTGGCAGCGGCGAAGGCGTCGACGTCGAGCAGGGTCACGCTGTTATGCGGGTAGCGCCGTTTGATCGCCGCGCCCAGGACCCCGGCGCCGCAACCGAAATCCAGCAGGTGGCCGCTGGGCAGTTTGTCCAGGTGTTCCAGCAACAGGGCGCTGCCGCGATCCAGGCGACCATGGCTGAACACCCCCGGCAGGCTGACCACTTTCAGCGGTCCTTCGACCAGCGGCAGTTCATATTCCTGGGCCAGGCTTTCCAGGCTGACGGCTTGCGGCGCGTTGTCGACCGTCACTTGCCATAGCTGGCAGTGCCGCGCGCTGTCGAGCTTGCGCGGTTTGCCGAAGGGGTTGAGCTGCTTGGCCGCGCGTTCGATGCCGCTGCGTTTTTCCCCGACCAGGTACAGCTCGCGCCCGGCCAGGCGCGAGGCGAGGGCGTTGAGCAGGTAGTCGGTCAGTTCCTTGGACTTGGGCAGGAACAGCACGGCGTTGGCAAAGGCTTGCTCGGGGGCGGTCACGCCGAAGTGGCTGCGTCCGCTGAAGCGCGCATCCAGCGCGGCCTGGTCACCAGCATGCCAGCACCAGCCATGGGCGGCTGGCAGGCGGCCGAGCAGGTCATCGGCGGGCAGGCCGGCCAGCAGCAGCGAGCCTTGAAACAAGTCAGCCTGACGAAGCAGTACTTCACTGCGCGGATCCATAATCTGCTCCTGGGAAAAAAGTGGCGCAGTTTATCAACTGACGACCCGCAGCGCTGTACCGCTGAAAAACGCCTGGGCGTTTTCCGCCAGCTGGCCGACGATGCGCTGCCGGGCTTCACGGCTGCCCCAGGCGTTGTGTGGGGTCACGATCAACCGTGGGATGTCATGGGCCAGCAGCGGGTTGCCCGTGGTCGGCGGCTCGGCGCTCAACACGTCGGTGGCCGCGCCGCCCAGATGACCGCTGCGCAGGGCGTCGGCCAGGGCTTGCTCGTCGATCAGGCCGCCACGGGCGGTGTTGACCACGAAGGCCTGGGGCTTGAGCAGGGCCAGCTCCCGGGCGCCGATAAAGTGCCGGGTGTGTTCGTTGAGCGGGCAGTGCAAGGTCAGCGCATCGACCTGCGGCAGCAGTTCATCCAGCGGCAGACGATCAGGACGGGCCGGACGACCGGGAATCTGCCCCAGCAACACGCGCATGCCGAAGGCTTCGGCCAGGCGAGCGACTGCGCCACCCAGCTCGCCATGGCCCAGCAGGCCCAGGGTCTTGCCTTGCAGCTCGACGATCGGGAAGTCCAGCAGGCAGAACTGCCGCGCCTGCTGCCAGCGGCCGTCACTGACCGCCTGGCGGTAATCGTCGAAGCGGGTGGCGAGGTTGAGCAGCAGCATGAGGGTGTGCTGGGCCACCGATGGCGTGCCGTAGCCCTGGCAGTTGGCGACTGTGATGCCTTGGGCGCGGGCGGCGGCCAGGTCGACATTGTTGGTGCCGGTGGCGGCCACCAGGATCAGTTTCAGTTCGGGGCAGGCGGCCAGGGTTTCGGCGTTGAGCAGCACTTTGTTGCTGATCGCCACCTGGGCTCCCTGCAGGCGCTCGACCACTTGTTCGGGGTTGGTCCGGTCATGCAATTGCAGTTCGCCGAAGCTGTGGCGCAGCGCGCCGAGGTCGAGGTCGCCGAGGTCCAGGGAGCTGTGGTCGAGGAAGACGGCGCGGCGATTGTTAGTCATCAACTGTACCTTTTGCACGAGGGTCTGAAGGCGTAATCTGCCGAGCCTAACAGATGAAATAATTAGATACACAGGAGTGTCCATGTACCTCGCCGAGTTCTTGACTGTCGCCCTTATTCACCTGCTTGCCGTGGCCAGCCCGGGCCCGGATTTCGCCGTCGTGGTGCGCGAAAGCGTGACCCACGGTCGCCGCGCCGGCACCTGGACGGCATTGGGCGTCGGCACCGCGATCTTCCTGCACGTGGGCTATTCGCTGCTGGGCATCGGCCTGATCGTGTCGCAATCGATCGTGCTGTTCAACGCGCTGAAATGGGCCGCCGCCGCTTACCTGCTGTACATCGGCTACAAGGCCCTGCGGGCGCAGCCGGCCAAGCCGGCTACCGAGAGCCTGCACCTGGAAGCCGGCGAGCGCACCGCGCGCGGCGCCTTCACTTCCGGTTTCGTGACCAATGGCCTGAACCCGAAAGCGACGCTGTTTTTCCTCTCGCTGTTCACCGTGGTCATCAATCCGCACACGCCCCTGGCCATCCAGGCCGGTTACGGCGTGTACCTGGCGGCGGCGACGGCTACCTGGTTCTGCCTGGTGGCGCTGTTGTTCAGCCAGCAGAAAGTCCGCGCCGGTTTTGCCCGCATGGGCCACTGGTTCGACCGCACCATGGGCGCGGTGCTGATTGCCATCGGGGTGAAGCTGGCCTTTACCGAGATGCATTGAGTCGGTCTTTCCCGCTTAGGCTCTTATCGGATATTTCTGATCATTAATTGGGATTAATCGTACAATCGTCCGCTTTTATGCCACTCCGGCCGGTCGAGCCCCTTGACCGCCCGGAGGGCGCGCGAGACCGGACGCTTGATGACGATACAAAAAGTACCGCAGCAGTTGCTCTATCTGGTTTATGGCGGCAAAGAGGTTTATCGCCATGAAGCGAAATTCAGCATTCTGACGGCCCTCGACCAGAGCAAGAGCGCCGAGCCGCTGGTGATTCGGGTCATGACCGACCGTCCCGAGGACTTCCACGGCTGGCCGGTGCACGTAGTGCCGTTGAGTACGCAAACGCTGGTCGAGTGGCAGGGCGACCAGGGCTACTACCATCGGCGCAAGGCCTGTGCCTTTGCCGCGGGCCTCGAGCTGGCGGACAAGACCCTGTTTGTCGATACCGACACCTTGTTCGAGGCCGACCCGCAGCGGCTGTTCGATCGTATTGCGCCCGGCCAGTACCTGATCGATGAAGACGAGTTTCTCTGGTCCGAAGTCCGTACCCGCCCCGAGTTCGTCAAGCTCGACCGCTACCTGCAGGCCAGCGGTCAGTCGGTGCCCGACGACCAGCGCCTGTTCAACAGCGGGGTCTGTGGCCTGACGGCTGGCGACGGTCCGTTGATGCAGGCCTCGATTGCCTTGATCGATGAGTGGAGCGCGCACATCAAGGACCTGCACACCCTGGAACAGATCGCCCTGTCATTTGCCTTGCGCGGTCAATCCGTGGGCGAGAGCAAGAGTTGCATCTATCACTACTTCTCCGACAAGGACTTCTTCCACGCCATGCAGGCGCTGTTCTTCCAGCGTCACGGCGAAGCTTTCCGGCCGGAATTGTTGCGCATGCAGCGCGAGGTGCCACGGCGCAAAACCTTGCCGTCGCTGTTTCAGCGCTCGCGGATCAAGTTCTACTTGAGGCGACAGAACAAGGACATGCAAAAGGTCGGGCGCGACCTGCTGTATGGCAGCTGCGGCCCGATCTCGCCTTATGTCGAGGCTTGCCGCCATGTCTGGTGGGATCAGGGGCTGCGCCAGATCCAGCGCCGCGGCATGAGCCAGCAGGCGCCGATTCGCGCGCTGGCGCGTGGCGAATGGCCGGCCGGGCTGCCCCGGCCGCAAAACCGCGACGTGGAAAAACGCCTGCGCCACTACCTGCAACAGCATTTGCAGCCGCACGGGCCTGCACACGGGGCTAAGTGATGGGGCCTAGCGCCTTGAACTGATTCAGGGCGCCGAGGTATTCCCGCGGGTGGTGGCCGAGCAAGCGGCAGAACATCGCGCTGAAGGCCCGGGCGCTGCCATAACCCAAGGCCGTCGCCACTTGCTGCACGCTCTCGCCGGCGATCAAGCGTGGCAGGGCTTCCATCAGGCGCAGTTGCTGGCGCCAGGCATTGAAGCTCATTTGCAATTCCTGCTGAAACAGCCGCGCCAGGGTTCGTGAACTGGCGCCGACCTGCTGCGCCCAGTCTTCCAGGGTATTGGCATGATCCGGCGTCTGCAGCAGCGCCTGGCAAATGGCTTGCAGGCGCCGGTCGCGGGGCATGGGGATATGCAGTGGCAGGTTCTCCAGGCGGGCGACTTCTTCCAGCATCAGTTGCTGGATCAGTGGGTTTTCCGCGTGTTCGCGACCCTGCACGGCCCGCAGGATCAGCTCGCGCAGCAGCGGTGTGACCGCCAGCACGCAACATTGCTGCAGCGAAGGCGGCGACAGCTCGGGGGCGATGAACAGCGAACGCATGTGCACATCGCCGGCCATGAAGATTTCATGTTCCACCAGGGGCGGAATCCACACCGCGCGGGTCGGTGGCAGGACCCATGCGCCCTGGGCCGTTACCACGCGCATGGTCCCGCGCACCGCGTACAGCAGTTGTGCCTCGCGATGCCGGTGCAGCTCCTGGTGGGCACCGTCGAGATAATCGCGTGGGTAGGCGCTGACCGGGCCGTGCTGAAAGTGGCTGATTAACATGTCCGATTCGATGACTTTATTGTCAGGAGTGCGTTTTATAGCCAACCTAGCATAACGGCATACCTACAACGAAACAGCGTGCCGTCATGAATCAGTCTCGAAACGTAATCCGCTACATCAACGCCGCCCATGTGATCGATCACATGTTCATGCTGATCTTCCCCGCCGCCGTGCTCGGGATGACCAGGGCCTTCGACCTGGACTATGCCGCGCTGATCGGTCTTTCCCTGGGCGGCTTCATTGCCTTCGGCGCCTGTTCGCTACCGGCCGGCTGGCTGGGCGACCACTGGAGCCGGCGGCAGATGATGCTGCTGTTCTTCTTCGGTATCGGCGCCTCGGCGATTTTCACCGGCCTGAGCAGCAGCCCGACGATGCTGGTGGTCGGCCTGACGCTGATGGGGGTGTTTGCCGCGATCTACCATCCGGTGGGCACGGCGATGCTGGTGGCCTATGCGCAGAACCGCGGGCGGGAGATCGGCATCAATGGCATGTGGGGCAATCTCGGCGTGGCCTTTTCGGCATTGATCAGCGGGCTGCTGGTGGCGCATTTCGGCTGGCGTTCGGCGTTCATCCTGCCGGGCGTGGTGGCGATTGCCCTGGGCCTGGGGTTTGCCTGGCAGGTGCGTGAAGAGCCCATCCCGGCACGGCCCCATGTGCGGCTCAAGGGCGTGGACGGCCAGCGCATTTCCATGGCCATGGTGTTTGGCGTCCTGGCCCTGGCAACCGCGACCGGCGGGGTGGTGTTCAACGCCACCACCATGACCTACCCGAAGCTGTTCCAGGAGCGCCTGCAGGACCTGTTCGCTTCGCCGCAGACCCTGGGCCTGGTGGTCAGCCTGGCGTATGCCTTCGGCGCCGTGGCGCAACTGAGCATTGGCCGGGTGCTGCATCGCTTCAGTCTGAAATGGCCCTTTATCTTCTTGACCCTGTGCCAGGCGCCGCTGCTGTTCGGCCTGGCCGAGGTCGAGGGCTGGGCGGTCATCGGCCTGGGAGCGGCCTTTATGTTCGTGGTGTTCGGGCAGGTCACGGTGAACGATGCGATGGTCGCCAACTTCGTTGCCCCGCAGTGGCAGTCCCGGGTGTTTGCCTTGCGCTACTGCCTGTCGTTCGGCGCCAGTGCCACGGCGATTCCGTTGATTGCCTTTGTCGAGCCGCGCCAGGGGCTGGCCGGGCTGTACCTGATCCTGAGTGGTTTCGCCGCGCTGACCTTCGCCGCCGCGTTGATCTTCCCGCGTACCCCGGCGGAGGCCGCGGCGGGGCAGGCCGCTTGAGGGAGCATGGGAGTGTCTTCGCGTGAATCCCCGGTCGCACGAATGCTGGCTTGGAGCTAGCATTCGTACGGCTCTGCAAATCATTCCTTTGGCTGATTTGGCAGAGCCAACGGCGCTCTAGAGTGAGCGTTCTCAAGCCACGACCGTGCAGTCACGAAAAGGGATGCTTATGTTGCAGACTCGCGTTATTCCGCCAGCCGAAGGCGCTTACCAATACCCGTTATTGATCAAGCGGCTGCTGATGTCCGGCACCCGTTACGAGAAGACCCGTGAAATCGTTTACCGGGACAAACTGCGTTACAGCTACCCAACCCTGATCGAGCGCGTGGCCAGGCTGGCGAACGTGTTGACGGCTGCCGGGGTCAAGGCCGGGGATACCGTGGCGGTGATGGACTGGGACAGCCATCGCTACCTGGAGTGCATGTTCGCCATCCCGATGATCGGCGCGGTGATCCACACCATCAACGTGCGCCTGTCGCCGGAACAGATCCTGTACACCATGAACCACGCCGAGGACCGCTTCGTGCTGGTCAACAGCGAGTTCGTCGGGCTCTACCAGGCGATCGCCGGGCAACTGACCACGGTGGAGAAAACCCTGCTGCTGACCGACGGCCCGGAAAAGAGCGCCGACCTGCCGAACCTGGTGGGCGAATACGAGCAGCTTCTGGCCGCTGCCAGCACCCAGTACGCCTTCGAGGATTTCGACGAAAACTCGGTGGCCACCACCTTCTACACCACCGGCACCACCGGCAACCCGAAGGGCGTGTACTTCACCCACCGCCAGCTGGTGCTGCATACCATGGGCGTGGCGGTGATCATGGGCAGCATCGACAGCGTGCGCCTGCTGGGCACCAGCGATGTGTACATGCCGATTACCCCGATGTTCCACGTGCATGCCTGGGGCCTGCCTTATGTGGCGACCATGCTCGGCCTCAAGCAGGTCTATCCCGGTCGTTACGACCCGGAGCTGCTGGTGGAGCTGTGGCGCAAGGAAAAGGTCACCTTCTCCCACTGCGTGCCGACCATCCTGCAGATGCTGCTCAATGCCAAGGCGGCCCAGGGCACGGATTTCGGCGGCTGGAAGATCGTCATCGGCGGCAGCGCGCTCAACCGTGCGCTGTACGAGGCCTCCAAGGCCAAGGGCATTCAGCTGACGGCGGCCTATGGCATGTCGGAAACCGGGCCGCTGGTGTCCTGTGCCCACCTCAACGAAGAGCTGCTGGCGGGCACCGAGGATGAACGCACCTCCTACCGGATCAAGGCCGGCGTGCCCGGGCCTCTGGTGGAGGCGGCGATTGTCGATGGCGACGGCAACTTCCTGCCGGCCGATGGCGAGACCCAGGGTGAGCTGGTGCTGCGCGCACCCTGGCTGACCGAAGGCTATTTCAACGAACCGCAGAAGGGCGCGGAGCTGTGGGAAGGCGGCTGGCTGCACACCGGCGACGTGGCGACCCTCGACGGCATGGGTGTGATCGACATTCGCGACCGGATCAAGGATGTGATCAAGACCGGAGGCGAGTGGGTATCGTCTCTGGCCCTGGAAGACCTGATCAGTCGCCACCCGGCGGTACGCGAAGTAGCAGTGGTGGGTATTCCCGATCCGCAGTGGGGCGAGCGCCCGTTTGCCTTGCTGGTGGTCCGCGAAGGGCATGCAATCGAGGCCAAGGAGCTCAAGGAACATCTCAAGCCGTTTGTCGAACAGGGGCACTTGAGCAAGTGGGCGATTCCCAGTCAGATCGCCCTTGTTACTGAAATTCCCAAGACCAGTGTCGGCAAGCTCGACAAGAAGCGCATCCGCCTCGACATCACCGAATGGCAGGCCAACAACAGCACCTTTCTTTCGACCCTGTAAGCACCTCCTACCGTGCCCGAAAGGGCACGGTAGAGCCCACCAAGCAAGCGCTTGCCTTGTCAAATTCGAATTTTCAGCCATCCTTGCCGTGCCGGCATTTGCCGGACTGGCGAAAGGACCGTTCCAGAGTGGTTGGAGGCTGCAAATCACACTTTAGAGGGATCAAGCCGTACCACCTGCTGGCTATAGTCCGCCCAAGGATTTTTAAGAACGGGGCAACCGCACAACACGGGGCGATGCAACTTTGAACGACTTCGGGGCTGACTGGGTTCCGCCCGTTCAGAGCGTTTTTAAAAGTGCTCACTGCCATAACAATAAAGCACATGGAGTAGCGTCGATGACATCAGTAAACCAGCTCTGGCGCCGGGCGAAACTGCCTCTGGCCGTCAGTCTCGCCTCTACGCTCGCCGGGCCTGCCTTCGGCGTCAGTTTCAACATCGGTGAAATCGAAGGTCAGTTCGACTCCTCTCTATCGCTGGGTGCGAGCTGGTCTACCCAGAGCCCCAACAAGAACCTGATTGGTGTCAACAACGGCGGTCATGGCCTGTCCCAGACCTCCGACGATGGCCACGCTAACTTCAAAAGTGGCGAAACCTTTTCCAAGATCTTCAAGGGCATCCATGACCTTGAATTGAAATACGGCGACACCGGCGTCTTCGTCCGTGGCAAATATTGGTATGACTTCGAACTCAAGGACGAAAGCCGCGAGTTCAAGGACATCAGCGACAGCAACCGCAAGGAAGGCGCCAAGTCTTCCGGCGGGCAGATCCTCGACGCTTTCATCTATCACAACTACTCGATCGCCGAGCAGCCGGGTTCCGTGCGTCTGGGCAAGCAAGTGGTGAGCTGGGGTGAAAGTACCTTCATCGGCGGCGGCATCAACTCGATCAACCCGATCGACGTATCGGCTTTCCGCCGTCCTGGCGCGGAGATCAAGGAAGGCCTGATCCCGGTCAACATGTTCTACGTCTCCCAGAGCCTGACCGACAACCTCTCGGCCGAAGCCTTCTATCAGCTGGAATGGGACCAGACCGTCGTCGACAACTGCGGCACCTTCTTCTCCCAGCCGGACATCATCGCCGACGGTTGCAGCGACAACCTGCGGGTGCTGAACAAACGCTCGACCATTCCATCGATTGCCCTGGGGCCATTGGCCGCCGCGGGTGTCGACGTCAACCAGGAAGGCGTGCTGGTACGTCGTGGCCCGGACCGCGATGCGCGGGACAGCGGGCAGTGGGGCGTGTCCTTCAAGTACATGTACGAGCCGCTCGACACCGAGTTCGGCGCGTACTTCATGAACTACCACAGCCGTGCGCCGATCTTCAGCGCCACCGGTGCCCCGCAGTCGGTCTTCGATCGCGTGGCGGCCTTGCCTCCAGCGTTCCGCGCCTTGGGCCCACTGGTGGTTGCCGGTAGCTCCGAGTACTTCGTCGAGTACCCTGAGGACATTCGCCTCTACGGCCTGAGCTTCTCCACCACCTTGCCTACCGGTACCGCGTGGAGTGGTGAGATCAGCTATCGCCCGAACGCTCCGGTGCAACTGAACTCCACCGATATCCTGTTCGCCGGTGTTCGCCCATTGGGCGGTACCCTGGCCAATGCCTCGCTGCTCGACGGCTCGCCGGGCCAGGACCTGCACGGCTATCGCCGTAAAGAGATCACCCAACTGCAGACCACCTTCACCCACTTCTTCGATCAGGTCATGGGCGCCAGCCGCCTGACCCTGGTCGGTGAAGTCGGCCTGACCTACGTGGGCGGCCTGGAAAGCACCTCCAAGGTTCGTTACGGCCGCGATCCGGTCTACGGCCCGGGCGAACTGCCTGCCACCGGCAGCCTGGACACCTGCTCGCAGATCCTCAATACCAGCACCATCAACGGCGCGGGTCCAGGCGCGGCGACCAACAATCGCAGCCGCAACTGTAACGACGACGGCTTCACCACCTCGACTTCCTGGGGTTATCGCGGTCGTGCCATCTGGGAATACAACGACGTGTTCGCCGGTGTGAACCTCAAGCCGAACGTGGCCTGGTCCCATGACGTCAGTGGTTACTCGCCTGGCCCTGGCGGCAACTTCGAGGAAGGTCGCAAGGCCATCAGCCTGGGCGTGGATGCCGAGTACCAGAACACCTACACCGCGAGCCTGGCGTACACCAACTTCTTCGACGGCAAGTACACCACCGTGGATGACCGTGACTTCGTGGCCCTCAGTTTCGGCGTGAACTTCTAAGCACTGCATTTTCAGGAAGAACAAGAATATGAAAGTAACCAAGAGTCTGTTGCAGGTCGGTGTCCTCGGGCTGTCGCTGCTGGCGACCGGGGTCATGGCCGCGGTCTCGGCCGATGAAGCGGCCAAGCTGGGTACCTCCCTGACGCCGATGGGCGCGGAAATGGCCGGTAACTCCGCCGGTACCATTCCCGCCTGGAAAGCCTTGCCGACCAACGCCGGCAATGTGGACGGCAAGGGCTTCCTGTCCAACCCGTACGCCAGCGAGCAGCCGCAGTTCACCATCACCGCGCAGAACGTCGAGCAGTACAAGGACAAGCTGGCGCCGGGGCAGTACGCGATGTTCAAGCGCTATCCTGAAACCTACAAGATGCCGGTCTATCCTTCCCACCGCGGTGCCACGGTGCCCGCCGACGTGTTCGCCGCGATCAAGGAAAACGCCACCAAGACCAACCTGGTCAGCGGCGGCAATGGCCTGGAAAACTTCAAGACCGCCATTCCGTTCCCGATTCCGAAAAGCGGCGTGGAAGTCATCTGGAACCACATTACCCGCTATCGCGGCGGCAGCGTGACCCGTCTGGTGACCCAGGCGACGCCACAGGCCAACGGCTCGTTCAGCCTGGTGTACTTCCAGGACCAGTTCGTGTTCCGCGACAAAATGAAGGACTACGATCCGGCGAACCCGGGCAACATCCTGTTCTACTTCAAGCAGAAAGTGACCGCGCCGGCGCGCCTGGCCGGTGGTGTGCTGCTGGTGCACGAAACCCTCGACCAGGTGAAGGAACCGCGCTCGGCCTGGGTCTACAACGCTGGCCAGCGTCGTGTGCGTCGCGCCCCGCAAGTGTCGTATGACGGTCCGGGTACCGCGGCCGACGGCCTGCGTACTTCCGACAACCTCGACATGTACAACGGCGCGCCGGACCGCTACGACTGGAAGCTGGAAGGCAAGAAGGAGATGTACATCGCCTCCAACAGCTACAAGCTCGACTCGCCGCAACTGAAGTACGCCGAGATCATCAAGGCCGGCCACATCAAC
This sequence comes from Pseudomonas sp. SBT1-2, assembly GCF_028640875.1. Classification (NCBI taxonomy): domain Bacteria; kingdom Pseudomonadati; phylum Pseudomonadota; class Gammaproteobacteria; order Pseudomonadales; family Pseudomonadaceae; genus Pseudomonas; species Pseudomonas sp. SBT1-2. The sequence goes on from NZ_JAQZAA010000081.1 coordinate 26,432, forward strand.
CAGGATCTGGCACGCTACGAGCTGCGCCGTGTCTGGCACGTGGTCGCGACCCTGAAGGAAGGTCAGCGTCATATCTACGCCAAGCGTGACTTCTACATCGATGAAGACACCTGGCAGGCCGCGGTGATCGACCACTACGACGGTCGTGGCCAGCTGTGGCGCGTGGCCGAGGCGCATGCCGAGAACTACTACGACAAGCAAGTGCCGTGGTACGCCCTGGAAACCCTCTACGACCTGCAGTCCGGCCGTTACCTGGCACTGGGCATGAAGAACGAAGAGAAATCGGCCTATGACTTCGGCTTTACTGCCACCACCAGCGACTTCACCCCGGCGGCCCTGCGCCAGGATGGCGTTCGTTAACCCGCGGTAAATCGAGGCGCATCCTCGATCGACGCCCCGACTGGTTCGGGGCGTTTTTTATTGTCTGGGTTTTTCTACAAAACACGGGGTGGCCCCTGTAGGAGCGAGCTTGCTCGCGAAAAATACTCCAGACAATGCCACCTCCCGGTAAAACCGCGCTGAGCTGATCGCGAGCAAGCTCGCTCCTACAAGTACGCGGGGAGCGCTGACAAACCCGGTTGTATTCTTTTTCTATCCATCTGTAGCAAAAATCTTCAACAGGGGGCTTTTTACCGCTAGTCTGCCGACATCTGTATTGCCGACAACAGCACTTCAATAAGAGTTGGCCATGACTGATCTGTCCCGTATCCAGGGGCCTGCCGGTGCGGCCATCCCCGCGCCGGAAGGGCGCTTCTACCGACCTCCCTTGCCCGACGGCTACGTTCTGCGGCCGCGTCTGTGCGAGCGCTTGAGCGCGGGCCTCAATGGCCGGTTGCTGTTGGTCAGTGCGCCGGCCGGTTTTGGCAAGAGTTCGCTGGCGGTGGAGTTCTGCCAAAGCCTGCCGCCGCACTGGCGCAGCCTGTGGCTGGGGCTCAGTCGCCGGGACAACGATCCGGGACGTTTTCTCGAACGCCTGCTCGAGGGGCTGCAACAGTATTTCGCCCAACTGGGCAGCCAATCCCTCGGGCTGCTGAAGATGCGCCAGCGCCACCAGCCCTTCGCCTTCGAAGAATGGCTGGACGGCCTGCTCGACGAGTTGGCGGCCCATCTTTCCAGTGCGTCTCCCTTGTTGCTGGTGCTGGACGATTACCACCTGGCCCAGGGGCCGGTGCTCGATCGTTGCCTGCAGTTCTTCCTCAATCATCTACCCGACGGCCTCTTGGTGCTGGTGACCAGCCGCCAGCGCCCGGACTGGCACCTGGCGCGTTTGCGCCTGTCGCGGCAGTTGCTGGAACTGCACGAGCAGGACCTGCGCCTGACCTACGACGAATCCCTGACCCTGCTCGACCGGCACAGCAGTTCGTTGCGCGGCGAGGCGCTGGAAAGCCTGATCCTGCGCAGCGAAGGCTGGGTAGCGGGGCTGCGTTTCTGGTTGCTGGCGGCCTCGGAGGCGGGCAGCGGTGGAGCCTTGCCGCAGTCACTGAATGGCGGCGAAGGCCTGATTCGCGATTATCTGCTGGAAGAAGTCATCGATTGCCTGCCTGCCGAAGTGCAGTCGTTCCTCTACGACACGGCGCCCCAGGAGCGCTTCTGCAGCGAACTGTGCGATGCGCTGCGCGAGTCCCACGACAGTGCCGAGATCCTGCGTTACCTGCTGGCCCACCAGGTATTCCTGGTGCCGCTGGACGAGCAGGGGCATTGGTACCGTTATCACCACCTGTTCTCCGACCTGCTGCGCACCCGGCCCACCGCCAATGCGGTATTGCCGCCGGCCAGCCTGCACCTGCGCGCCTGTCGCTGGTTCAACGCCCAGGGGCTGCTGGACGAAGCGGTGGAGCAGGCGTTGCGCGCCGGGCACCTGGATGTGGCGGCGAACCTGGTACAGAACTTGTCCGAGGAACAACTGCTGGCCGAGCAGAACGTCGGCATGTTGCTGCGCTGGAAAATGGACTTGCCCGACAGCCTGCTGATCAGCACCCCGCGGCTGATCGTGCTGTACAGCTGGGCGCTGGGGCTGGCGTGCCAGCTGGATGCCGCCGAGGAGCTGGCCAGCCATTTGAGTCGCTTCCTGCCGGCCCCTTCGGCCACTGCGCAGAAATCCATGCTGGCGCAATGGCTGGCCTTGAGCGGGATCGTCGCCCGCGGGCGGGGGAATCGCGAGCTGACCCTGCTGTATTGCACCGAAGCCCTGGAAACCTTGCCGCAGAAACGTTACGGGCAGCGGCTGGTATGCCTGTCGACCCTGTCCAACCTGGCGATCGCCGATGGCGACCTGTGGCGCGCCCGGGGGCTCAACCGCGAATCCCTGGAGCTGGCGCAGCGGGTCGGCAACCCCTTGTTCGAGGCCCTGGCCCATTACGACCGGGCCCGGGTGCTGCAGGCCCGCGGCGAGATCCTGCGGGCGCTGGATGAAGTGCGCCAGGGCTTGCAGCGCTTGTATGGCCTGTCCGCGCAACGCCTGTACGCGGTACGTGCGCGGCTGACGCTGTATGAGGGGTATCTGCTGACGTTGCGCTGCCAGCCCGAGACCGGGCTGGCGCGCTTGCGGGCGGGGCTGGTCGAGGCCCGGGCCTGTCGCGATATCAGCGTGCTGATCGGCCATTGTGTGATCGCCAACCTGGAAGGCCACAACGGTGAGTTTGCCAAGGCCTTTGCCGAGCTGGCCGAGGCCGAACGCCTGATGCACATCTGGGACGTCCCGCCGATCTACTACCTGGCGATGATTACCCTGGTCAAATGCGAACTCTGGCTGGCCCAGGGCCGCACCGACCTGGCGCAGGCCTGGCTGGCTCGCCTGGGGCAGACCTACACCGGCGACCAGGCCGCCGCGGCGCCGGAATTTCATCCACAGCTGCCGCTGCATATCGAGTTGCAGCAAGCCTTGCTCGACAGCATCCAGGGCGAGCCGGCCCTGGCCGAACAGCGCCTGGACAAACTGGTGGAGCATGGCCGCGAGACCGGGCGGCAGATGCTCAATGTGATGGCCTTGAATCAGAAGGTCGCGCTGTTGCTGGCCCAGAGGCGCGACCCCGAGGCCCGGCAGGCCTTTGCCCTGGCGCTGGAGGCGGCCGTGGGCGGGGCATTGCAACCGTTCGAATGGGCGGTGCGGGCGCATCCGGCCTGGATCCGCGAGCAGCTGCAGCAGGGGCCGGCGACGCCATTGCGCCAGACCTTGCTCGAACGCCTGCCGGCCGCCGTGGCGCGCGAGCCTCTGGAGCAGCATCACGGCGAAGCCCTCAGCTCCCGCGAACTGGCGGTGCTGCAACTGATCGCCCAGGGCTGTTCCAACCAGGAAATCAGCGATCAGTTGTTTATCTCGCTGCACACCGTGAAGACCCACGCCAGCCATATCAACAGCAAGCTGGGGGTGGAGCGTCGCACCCAGGCCGTGGCCCGGGCCCAGGAGCTGGGCTTGCTGGGTTGATCGGGCTGTCAGTCGATCTCGCGGGCATTGCCTTCGGCGCGCTCTTGGGGCGCAGCTGGAGGCTCGGTGGGGGTGAAGTCCAGGGTCACCGTGAAGCGCTGTTGTTCGGTCACGACCTGGATTGTCCAGCCCAGCCTGGCGCACAGCTGGCGCATCAGCTCCAGGCCCAGGCCATAGCCGAAATCGCTGGATTCTTCCGGCTGGCGGGTGTCACGGACGCGGTTGACGATGCGCAGTCGCAGCTGCTCGAAGGTGATTTCGATGCTGCCTTCGTCGGCATATTGCAGGGCATTGCGTAGAAAATTGCCGACCACGATCCGGCAGGCGGTCGGGGGCAGCCGACAGGGTTCGTTGCTGATGTCGAGGATCAGTTCGATATCCCGCTTGCCGATCAGGTAGCGATGCTCCTGGATCAGTTCGTTGAACAGCTCGGCCATGTCGATGGCTTCTTCCGGCAAGGGTTCAAGGCGCTCGCGGCTCATCCACAGCAGCGTCTCGGCAATGCGCTGCATGTTCAGCACCGAGCGCTCGATACGTTGCAGAGGCGGGGGCAGGGTGCCGCCGGACTGCAGGGCCAGCAGTTCCAGGTTGGCCTTGAGCACCGCCAGCGGCGTGCGCAACTCATGGCTGGTGTAGCGCAGCAGGCGTCCCTCGCGCAGGCTGGCGGCCTGCACCTGCTGCACGCTCTGGGCCAGGGAGTCAGCCAGTACATTGAATTCCTTGAAGCGGAAATTCGGCCGTTGGCTGGACACCGCATGAGGATCTTTCAGGGTGGTGGACCACTGGGCCAACCGGCCGAGAGGACGTACCAGCCACCAGACCAGCAGGACGATGATGATCAGTGCCGGGACGAAGACCCCCAGGCTGATGAAGTTGACGCTGTTCAGTTCGTGATCGAGATAGGCATCGGACAACGGAGTCTCGACCTCGCCACCTTCTTCATGGTCGTGGTCGACATCGAACATGTACAGGGTTTTGCCGTCACCCAGGGGCTGGGCCAGGATCGCTTTGACTTCATCCTGTCCATCGGCGTCCAGTTCGCCGAACACCTGCACGGCGCCGAAGGACAGGGTTGGCGGCGTATCCAGCAACTGGCGAATTTTCGGCGGCAACGCCTCCTTGCCGATAACGCTGCTGAAGAAATAGTTCTGTGGCGGGGGCAGGCTTGGGTCTTTCTTGTAATGCCTGACGAAGTACAGGGCTTGCTCTTCCATCATGGCGCTGGCGGTATAGAGCAGGCCACGGACGCTGTAGCTCGAGAGCAGTTGGCTGTAGATCAGCAGCACCACGGCGATCAACAGCAGGAAACTGCCGCTGATCACCCATTTCAGACTCAGCCCCTTGCGCATGGAGCCCTCAGCTGTACGCCAATGCCGGAAAGAGTGTGGATCAGCGGTTGGCTGAAATCCTTGTCCACGGTCTTGCGCAAGCGGTGCATATGCACCTTGAGGGTATTGCTGTCCGGTGGCTCGTCGCCCCAGACCGTGGCCTCGAGACGTTCGCGACCCACCGGCTCGGGACTGGCGCGCATCAGGCACTCCAGCAAGGTCCAGCAGATGGGCGACAGGTGCAGTTCCTGTCCGGCGCGGCTGACCTTGCGGGTGGACAGGTCCATGGTCAGGTCGGCCACCTGCAGGCGGCTGGCCTGGCCGCTGCGCCGCAGGCTCAGGGCGCGGATCCTGGCCACCAGTTCGGCCAGCTCGAAGGGCTTGACCAGATAATCGTCGGCGCCCATGGCAAAGCTGGCGAGCTTGTCCGGCAGGGCATCCAGCGAGGTGAGCATCAGGATCGGTGTCTGTTTGCCCTGTTCGCGCAGCTGTTTGCACAGCTGTTGGCCATCCAGGCGCGGCAGCATGATGTCCAGCAGGATCACATCATAGTGCTGGTCCAGCGCCAGGCTCAGGCCGGTCCGGCCATTGCTGGCGTGATCGCAGACGATCCCGTTGATCTCCAGGTATTCGATGACGGTGTTGGCCAGGTCGAGGTTGTCCTCGACCAGCAGCAGGTGGATATGCACGGGAACGTCCCCTTGGACCCTTGTCGCTCAGTGGCCCAGAGGATAACGGAGTCGGGCGTTTTTTTAGCGATGTTTACCTGGCGTTAACCTGTCGGACTCTAGGGTGGCGGCTTTTACACCAAGAGGGCGCCACCATGAACCTGTCTCCTTTGATCAAAGACATTCTGCTGGTCTTGATTGTCATCGGCCTGCTGGCCTATGGCTCGCTGTCCAGAACGCCCGCGGTGCGCCTGGGCGAGGGTGGGCCGCGAGGAGGATTCTTGATCGGGCATGGCAGGGAGCTGACAGCAGGATCGGACGCCATTGCCCATGCATTCTGAAAAGGCCGGCGCGGGCTACACCGACCAACTGGTGTTTTGCTTGCTGCTGATTCTTTGCGTGTCGCTTGCGCTGGGCACCTATATCGTCCGGCTCAATGCGCGCATCGATCAGCAGCGTGAACTGTCGCCGGTGCATCTGCTCGAGTGCGGCAATGGGCGCGGCGCCTTTATCGTCTATCCCCATGGGCGGCGCAGCAGCAGTGACAATTGTTATCTGATCGAAGAGGATGAGTAGCCAGCGTAGCGCCATCCAGGAAGATCCGGCGCTGAATTCAAGCACAAGAAACGTAGTTCTTGCGCTTGAATGTCGATCTACAGTGCAGGCGTACCGGGATGAAGGCCGGGTTCGGGCCTGATCTCCCTGGAAGATAAAGGAGGCTTAGCATGTCCTGCGTATTCAAATTGATGAACTCGCCCGTCGGTCAACTGACCCTGGTTGCCAGAGGCACGAAGCTTGCCGCGATTCTCTGGGAGAATGAACGCGAAAACCGCGTGCGTCTCGGCCCGTTGCAGCCAGCCGACGATCACCCGGTCTTGCTGGAAACCGAACGCCAGCTCAACGAGTACTTTGCCGGCAGCCGCGATTGCTTCGAGCTGGAGCTGGACTTTGTCGGCACCGAGTTCCAACGCAAGGTCTGGCAGGCGCTGCTGACCATTCCCTTCGGTGAAACCCGCAGCTACAGCCAGATTGCCGCCCAGGTCGGCAGCCCCAAGGCCGTGCGCGCAGTCGGCGCGGCGAATGGCCGGAACCCGATCTCGATCATCGCCCCCTGCCACCGGGTGATCGGCGCCTCGGGCAGCCTCACCGGTTTTGCCGGCGGCCTGCAGGCCAAGCAGTTCCTGCTGGCGCTGGAGGAGGGCGAGCAGACATTGTCACTGGGCTTCTAGCCCTGCCAACCACTGGCGTGACGACAGGAACATCTTGTCTACAACAGCGGTTGTAGAGCGGTTGCCGCGATATCGTCCGGTATTAACCGAACGGGTAATAAGAGTTTTGTATTCTGTCGTCAAAAAAACATCACAAACTGCTCGCTATAATTTCTTACAAGTACAACTAAAGCTGTATAGCCTGCCTGCTTGATTTCTATCAAGCCATAACAGAATATAGCCCGCCAGCGTATCGGGACTTACCAACTTGGTGGGTCAGCAGCTATGTATTCACGTGCTTAGGCGTAATAAGAAAAATCTTACTCATAAGAAAAATCTTACGTCGTCTTCGCCCTCTCCCGAGAAGGTGAAGTAATCCTGAAATATAACGAGCTCATGACATGGATAGTCGACTAAAATACTCAGGCTTTATTCCGGCCGACGAAAGTAATTCAAATGTCTGTTTTAAATTAGAGCTTGAAAAACTGTTGGGTGACCTGCAGGGGGCAAGTTATGCCTACTTTGCCGCCCCTCGAAACCGCGAAGTAGCCCCTCTTATTATTTCGAACTACCCATCGCGCTGGCTGAAAGCCTATAAGAATGCCAACTATCATTTGATCGACCCGATCATTCATCACGGTCTTAAAAGTTGCGCGCCGTTTTCCTGGAGCGACGCCCTCCAGGCCGCCTCCTGTGACAAGAGTCGGGAGTTGTTTCGACGTTCCAGCCAATACCGCATCTGCTCCGGCGCGACGTTTACCCTGCATGACGCCTGCGGCATGTTCAGTTCGCTGAGCCTTTGCAATAGCGGGTCGCAAGCCGAATTTGAGCGGCGCATGGCCGACCAGCAGGGGCAGCTGCAGATGGCGCTGATCCGCTTTCATAGCCGGCTGCTGAGCCTGCGGGCGATGGACGAGCTGTTCCCCGAGCCTCAGACCGGGCCGCTTTCGGCCAGGGAGCTGGGGGTGCTCAAGTGGGTGATGATGGGCAAGGCCTACCGGGAAATCGCGCTGATCTGCGCGATTTCCGAGCGGACGGTCAAATTTCACATGTCGAACATTTCCGGAAAGCTGCAGGTCTGCAACGCCAAGCAGGCGGTCTACGAGGCTCAGCGCCAGGGCATCCTCTGATTCAGGCGCTGATCCGCTGAGGCTCGTAGAACGCGGTGTGGAGCGGGTTCAGGCGCTGCGGCCAGCAACTGAGCTGCGTGGATGACAAGGGGCATTTGCGAGCGATGCTGGACAGCAGGCGCTGACGATTGGCGTCGCTGATCGGCATGTTCAGCAGCAGCACCTTTTCTCCCGGCGCGGCCTCGCCGGTGTCCATTACTTCGTAGTGCCAGCCGGCGTTGCGGACGATCCGTCCCATGGCGTTGCTGACCACCGTGATGATCGATTCCAGGCCGCTGCGCGCGGCATGGTTGTGCATGCACAACAGGAGCATTTCGGTCAGCGGCAGATGGGCCAGGCCGAGCTGGCGCGAGCGGGTCTTGTCGACGAAAAAGCGGCTGGATTCAGCCATCAACGCCTGTTTGGGCGGCGCGCAGCGGAAAAAGTCGCGGAACGGCCCTTCGACCATGTAGGGATCCAGGGTGTTGATCAGGCGCAGGCCGGCCAGGGGCACGCCTTTCCAGGTACCGATCAGGTAGGTGGTGCGCTCGTTGTCGTACTCATCGAACTCGATGTCATTCTTTATATTAACCTTCCAGTTCAAACGATCGGCGAATACTTCCTTGCGCAGGCCATACAAATCGGCGACCCAGGCGTGGGGCGTCGCACTATAGTCGAGCGCGTGAAATTCGATGGATTCCATATTGTTGAAGTTCTTCCATGGGGTATGGTCAGTACTAAGGATTGGGCTCGCACCGTTCGCGGAGAGTCAACTTGCGACTAAGGCAAATCAATTGTGCGGCGTTTGTTAGTTTAACAATGTCTGCCCGGAGACAACCTGTACTTAGGTGCAGTTGCAGGTTGCCTGAGTTGATTTTCATTACGCACTTGGCCATCTGTACCTAGATACAGTTGTCCTCCCCGGGCAATTACGACAACTTATGCCGGGCAGTGGTTAAGCCCTCAATAACGCCGTAGAGCTGAGCTTTGCAATGTTGGACGATTGTTCCAACTAGTGCGTACATGGCTTGTACTTGCGAGTACTCCACTTGCCTTAATCGTCGAATATGCCAATGGCAGTCTGAGTGTCTGGATCAGGCTTCTTCACGCTGCGTGGCATCTCCAGCCAAGACATCGAAACAGGGAAGATCATGGAAAAGTCCGCCTCTTCAGAACCGCGCCGGGTAGTTGTAACCGGTTATGGCGCCATCTGCTCGCTCGGCGAGAATGTCGAAGCCATCTGGGACGCAATGATGGATTACCAGGTCGGTTACCGTCAGCACAGCTTCGACGATCCGAGCATCCATGCGCGTTACTTTGGCTTTATCGATGACTTCGGTCGTGAAGCGATGCGTCCGTTCTCGAAGAAAATCTCCAAGATGTTGCCGCTGTTCGCCAAATACAGCCTGGTGGCCACCCACGAGGCGATCCGCATGGCGTATGGCGACACGCCCCTGGATGAGGTCGTCTCGCCCTTTGATCGCGGCGTGATCCTGGGGACCGGCTGGGGCGGGCTCGATACTGCCAACAGCAACAACAACGAATACCGCGAGCAGGGCATCTCCACGTCCTTCGCCACCGTCATGTCGATGTGCAATGCCGCGACCGCCGGCATCACCATGAACTGGAACATGCGCGGTATCCAGAACAGCCCGGTGGCGGCCTGCGCCACGGGCACCATCGCCATTGGCGAAGCCTACGAGGCGATTCGCAGCGGCCGCGCCAAGGTGATGATCGCCGGTGGCAGCGAATCCCTGAAAGAGCAGTTCAACGTCTGGTCGGTGGATGTCATCCAGGCCTTGAGCAAGGAACAGGAAAACCCACGCCTGGCCTGCTGCCCGTTCAGCAAGGGACGCAGCGGCTTCGTGCTCTCCGAGGGCGCGGCGGTGTTGTGCCTGGAAGACTATGAACTGGCCCGGGCCCGGGGCGCGAAGATCCTCGGCGAGATCACCGGCTACGCCAACTATTCGGACGCCTACGACATGACGGCCCCGGCCGAAGACATGCAGGCCCGGGTACGGGTGATCAATGACGTGTGCCAGCAGGCAGGCGTAGAGGCCTCGCAGATCGACTACGTCAACCTGCACGGCACCTCGACCCCGCTCAACGATGTCAACGAGACCCGCTCGATCAAACTGGCCCTGGGGGATGCGGCATACGGCATTCCGATGTCCAGCACCAAGTCCTACACCGGGCACTTGATCGGCGCCGCCGGCTCGATGGAGGCGGTCTTCTGCCTCAAGGCCATGGCCCGGGGCACGATTCCGGCGACCATCCATATGGATGAGGCCGACCCTGAGTGCGACCTCAACTACGTGCCCAACGAACACCTGCATGGGCAGACCCTGAACAACGTGCTGAACCTGAGCTTCGGTTTCGGTGGCGCCAACGCCGGCATCATGCTGCGCAAGGTGGTCTGATCATGCAGCTGCAATTCGGAGCCGAGCAGATCGAGGCATGGGCCGGTCTCTCCGGCGATCGCAACCCGATCCACTTCGACCGCGAGGCGGCGCGCCGCATGGACGCAGCCGATGTGGTGGTGCATGGCATGCTCGCGCTGCTGCCGGTCAAGCACCGCATGGGGCGGGCCAGCCCGGTGCTGCCCCAGGACTGGATGCAGTTCAAGGCGCTGCTCAAGACCCCGGTGCTGCGCGACAGCACGGTAGCCCTGTCGACCCGCGAACGCAGTGACAGCACCGGGTTCAAGTTGCACTCGAGCGCTGACAACAGCGAACACGTGATCGGCCATGTACGCATCGTCGAGGCACCGGAATGGTCATCCACAACCCCCGGTTTCCTGCTGGCACGCGAGGAGGTCGCGGCCTGGCTCGCGCGCTTTCGTGATGACCTGGGCCGGGAGCTCGATGACTGGGTCGCGCTCGATGCGCTGATCTTTTCCCACTTCATCCGCAACCATCTGGGCGTGATCTTCGATTGCCTGTCCCCGCAGTTCCGTCAGCGGCAGCGGCCGAACCGGCTCGAGGATCTGTCCGATCACCTGGTGGTGCAGACCAGCCACCAGATCACCTTCTGCACATCGCTGCGCTCGCTGGGTGAGTTGCAGACCGATATCCGCTGCGAGATCGACAACATCCACCTGATCGAAAGCCCCGGCAAGGCCGTGGGCACCCTCGATCTCGGGGTGCATGTCAGCGATCGCCACGTAATGACCATCACCCTCGGCCTGATGATAAAGGCCCTTCCAACCTCCCAAGGAGCTATGCAATGACCACCGTAGAGAAAGTATTTGCCGTTGTTCGCGACCTCATCCTGGAACTCAAGGATGTCGACGAAAACGATGTGACCCTCGATACCAATATCGAAGCGATGGAGTTCGACAGCCTGGACTTCGTCGAGATGCAGGTCGTGGTGCAGAAGAAGATCGGCGTGGCGCTGGATCCCGACTCGTTCGTCAGCCGCAAGATCGCCACGCTGCGCCAGCTGTGCGAGTTCGTGGTCGAGCTCAAGGAATCGGCCGCTGTCCCTGCCTGACTGGCAGGTCCACCGTTACGGATAGGAGCAAGGGAATGTCCACGCTGACCAATAGTGTGCTCGCCATTTCAGAAGCAAGAGAGTCCAAGGTCCGCAAGCTGAGCGAAGTCTCGCACCACAAGACCATGGACCACGCGACCGTGCTGCCCTGGGACCAGGAGGTCGATCGCAGCCTGTACCCGAAGGACCCCGATCACCTGTGGATCAATGGCACGCGTTTCTGCGAAGGCCTGAGCGAGGCGCAGAAGCTGGAACTGGCCTGGCTGGAAACCGGCCGTGACATCTCCATGTTCATCTGGCTGGAGCAGACCATTCCGCCGCTGTACATGGGCTATGTCACCCAGTTCCACGACCGCATCTCCCAGGACCTGCAGGAGTACCTGATGATCTTCTCCAAGGAGGAGATCGTTCACACCCTGACCTTCAAGCGTTTCATGGGCAAGGCCGGCCTGCAGTTGTGGAACCCGCCGGTGGGTCTCTATGAGTTGCTCACCGAGACGCTGCCGAAGATGGAGCCCGCGGTGGGCGTGCTGTTCACGCTGCTGATCGAGTGGGTCGCGGAAATGGGCGCGATGCACACGTCCCAGGGGCCAGGCGTCGAGCCTATGACCCGGACCATGTTCCGTGAGCATCATCATGACGAGGCCCGGCATATCGCCTTCGGTCGCTGGATCAGCGAGTCGTTCTTTGAAACGGCGAGCCCCGAGTCCATCGCCCAGGTGAAGGCCATGAGCCGCCGGATCATTCCGGCGCTGATCGACATGTTCACCTACAACCCGGAAATCGCCCGGCACACCTCGTTCGAGTTCCCGATCGCGGTGGATGACAAGGCGAAGATCGAGGAAGTCTGGCGCTCGGCCCATAACGCCCGGCTCAACGACGCACGTTTTGCCGAGATCTATGCCTGGGTCGACAAGCTGGGGTTGCGGCAATGAACCAGCCGTCCTGGGACGCGATCTTCGTCGGTGCCGGGATCACCAGCCTGGCCTGTGCGGCGATGCTGGTCAAACGTGACCCCGGGGTGCGCCTGTTGATGGTCGACAAGCATATTGTCGTCGGCGGCTATGCCTCCACCTTCAGCCGGCCAAAGCAGGGTGCGGTGTTCGACTGCAGCCTGCACAAGCTCAGTGGCATGGCCGAGGGCGGCAACCTCATCCGTATCCTGCGTGACCTGGGGCTGGAGGAGACGCTGGATCTGGTTTATCCCCAGGACTACTTCTGCGCCTACCGGGACGGCACGGAGCTGCCGCTGGCCAACGATGCGGACGGGGCGGAGCGGCAGCTGGTCGAGCGCTTTCCCCATCAGGCCGAGGCCATCGCGACCTTCTTCGAGCACGTCCGGACCTACGGGCGCAACGGCTATTACCAGTTCCAGATGCTCGACGGCAGCTTCGAGCCGGACATGGCCCAGTTGCGTTTCGCCCATCGCAACCTGAAGCACAAGACCGTGCGCCAGGCGCTGCACGAACTGTTCGACGACCCGTACCTGATCGAGATCCTGGCGGCGCCGGGCATCTACGTCGGCGGTTACTCGGAAGACCTGGGTTATCTGTACTACCTGCATGTGGTGTACGCCACGCTCAACCGTGGCAACGCCTATGTCGCCGGCTCCTCCCAGTACCTGTCCAACCTGCTGGCGCAGCAGATCGAACAGGCGGGTGGGCAGATCCTGCTCAGCACCCGTGTCGATGGCGTGCTCACCGACGGCCAGGGCAATGCCACGGGCATCAACACCAATCGCGGGGTGTTCCATTCTTCGCGGGTGTACATCAACGCTTCACCGCACTACGCGGTGCAGCACCTGTTCGCGGCGGATGTGGAGCTGGCGGCCACTCGGGAGAAGCTCACCGGGCTGAAGCCGGCACGCTCGACCACCACGGTGTACCTGGTGACCGACCTGCCACCGGAGCAACTGGGCTTGCAGCACAGCGAATCGATGCTGTTCGCCGATGATCCGGCGGCTGGCGCCGAGTTGCGCATGGCGGCCGCCCTCAGCGGTTATGAGGCGCAGCTCAGCGAGCGGGCCTTCTGGGAGATGTCGCCGATCGAGGTCACCAACTATCACGCCCTGGACCCGGCTGCGGGCCAGGTGGTGTGCATCAACGTGCTCGACTCGATCGCCCATTGGCCGCAGCGCCGCACCGCGCAATACCGGGCCAAGAAGCAGCGGGCCAGCGACATCCTGGTGGAGCGTCTGTTGCGCCAGGTGCCGGGGCTGCGCGGGCATGTGCTGCATACCGAGGTCGCCACGCCCCATACCTATGTGCGTTTCACCAACAACACCGACGGTTCGGGTTATGGGGCGATGGTCGGCACCGATCTCAAGGGCCATGTGTTCCATCACGGCTTCCCGGTGCAGGGCGTGCAGTTCCTCAGCGCCTGGGTGGCAGGTCCCAGTTACGAAGCCGCCTTCGGCTATGCCGAAATGAAGGCCAGGCAATGGAGGCGAGCATGAGCAAGAACGAGCAATCGACCGGCTGGCTGGGGATCGCCATTTCCAAGCTGTTCATCCGCGTCATGTTCCGTCAGGTACAGGGCTGGAAGCGTGACATACCCAAGCGTGCGGCAGGCTTTGTGGAGATCGCGCGCGACGGCAGCCGGCTGGAGGGGGCGTCCCTGCGTACCAGCGCCATGCACCCTCGGGGCGTGGTGCTGTTGTGTCATCCGTTCCTCAAGTACGGCATGCATTACTTTTTCGAGAACAACCTGGACCAGGCGTTTCTCGAACAGGGCTATCACGTGGTCGCCTTCAACTTCAAAGGCTTCGGCCGCAGCACCATCGGTGGCCATGCGTTCGCCGACGATGTGCTGGCGATTGCCCGGCGCGTGTCGCGGGACAACCCGGGCCTGCCGATCCACCTGGTGGGCTGTTCATTTGGTGGCTATCACCTGTCCCATGCCCTGGCGCGGGATGCCACGCCCTTTACCTCGGCCGTGCTGGACAGCGTGCCGATTTCGGTGCGCAGCTACTTCACCCGCGGGCCGTTGCGACTGGCCATGCGCTGGATCAGCGGCAGCCGCCTGGCGGTCCCCACGGGCACCTGTGCCATCGATCACTCGCTGCGCGGCGTGCGTCATCTGCCGATCGCCTACTTCTACGGGCGCAACGACCACTTCATCCCGGATGCCAGCGTGACCGGGCTCAGCCAGGAGTGCGAGGCGCTGCACGTGGTCGGTTTCGAGGGCTGTCGCCACCTGGAAAACCACAAGAAACACCGGGACCGCTACTTCGAGGAAATCTTCGATTTCTTCGCCCGTGCGGAAGCTCGAAAAACCGCCGTGCCGGCATGACGGCGGCAGGGATCATCAGGTCAAAGGATGTAGATCATGGAAGTTCAGCAGTCTTCAAACGGCAAATGGGTACTGGTCAGCGGCGGCAGTCGCGGCATTGGCCGCGCACTGGTCCTGGCCCTGGCCCGGGAAGGGTATCGGGTCGCGTTCACCTACCAGTCCTCGGCCGACGCGGCCTTGCAGCTGGAGCAGGAAGTGGCCGCCAGTGGCGGCCTGGCCAGCGGGCATGCCTGTGACGGCAGGGACCACGACTCGGTCGAGGCGGTGTGCGCTCAGCTGGTGGAAACCCACGGCGAGCCCTACGGCTTGATCAACAACATGGGCGTGACCGGCGACCAGCTACTGTTCAAGTTCGACATCGAGCGCTACCGCGACGTGGTCGCGACCAACCTCGATTCGGCGGTGTATTTCAGTAAATGCCTGGCTCCGGCGATGGCCGCCGAGCGCCGCGGCAAGATCCTGCACATGTCCTCCGTCAGCGGGCTCAAGGGCAACAAGGGGCAGATGGGGTACTCGGCGACCAAGGCGGCGATGATCGGCATCACCAAGACCATGGCCCTGGAAATGGCGCGCTTCAAGATCACCGTCAACGCCATCGCCCCAGGCTTCATTGCCACGGAGATGGTCGGGCAGATCGCCGACCCGATACGCAAGTCGATCACCGACACCATCCCCCTCAAGCGCTTCGGTGAAGTCCGCGAAGTGGCGGCCCTGGCCAGCTTCCTGCTGTCGCCCCAGGCCGACTACATCACTGGCCAGACATTCGTGATCGATGGCGGTCTGACGGCCTGATTAGCAGTTCTGATCTGGCCGCAGAGCCAGGAGAAATCATGAGTCAAGAATACGATACCGTTTTCGTCGGCGCGGGCCTTGGCGCGTTGGCGGGTGCCAGCCTTATGGCGCAGCGAGGCCAGAAAGTCCTGGTGGTGGAAAAGCACAACGTAGCCGGTGGTTACGCGAGCAATTTCCGCCGCAAGGATTTCAACTTCGATGTTTCGCTGCATTCGTTCGACGGCGTGGTGCGGGGCGCCGAGTCGTTCAATGTGATCCAGGCCTGTGGCGTGGCGGACAAGGTCGAGTTTCTCCATCACCCGACCTTGTATCGCTATCGCTCGCAGGACATCGACCTCACGGTCGGGCACCGCGACCTGGAAGGTTACAAGCGCGAGTTGTTCCGCTTCTTTCCCGAGGAGGTCGATAACATCAACCGGCTGTTCGCCGAGTCGCAGCGCAACTACAAGGACCTGTGCGGCTTCCTGTATTCGCGCAAGCCGTTCTGGATGAGGCTGGTGGCCACGCCGATGATCTATCCCCGGGTGCTCAAGTATGGGCATGAAACGGTGGATCACTACTTCTCGCGCTTCACCTCCAATGAGCGCCTCAAGGAAGTGCTGTCGGCGCAATGGAGCTACTACGGCCTGCCGGCCAAGGACCTGGCGTTCGGCTACTTTTCCTATCCCTTCATCGATTATCTGGAGAACGGCGGTTATTCGATCAAGGGCGGCTCACAGGCCTTGTCCAACGCCTTGGTCGAGGTCATCGAGCAGCATGGCGGCCGGGTCGAGCTGGAGTCGGCGGTCAACCAGATCGTGGTCGAGCGCGGCCGGGTCAGTGGCGTGGTGACGCGCAAGTCGGGCAAGGTCAAGGCGCGCAACGTCGTGGCCAATATCTCGCCCCATGCGGTGCTGGCATTGGCGGGCGAGCAGCACTTCGGTGCCAAGTACCGCTCGCGCCTGCGCCAGCTCAAGCTGTCGGTGTCGGGGTTCCAGGTCTACCTGGGGCTCGATTGCCCGCTGAGCGAACTGGGCGTGGGCGCCGAGGAGTACATCCACTTCTTCGCCCCGCCGAAAACCCAGCGCCAACAGTTCGAGCATATCCAGGCCGGAGAGCTGCATGGCGACAACACCAGCTGGTCGATCAACTACTTCTCCAACGTCGATCCCTCGATGGTCCCGGCCGGAAAGTCCAGCCTGGGCCTGTTCACCCTGACGGGCGCCGGCGAATGGCACTCCCTGGACAAGCTCGCCTACCGGCGCAAGAAGATCGAACTCACCGAGCTGCTGATCGCCAACGCCGAACGGGTCATTCCCGGCCTGCGTCGGCACATCGAGGTCTGCGAGGCAGGTTCGCCGCGCACCATGAGCAAGTTCACCCATAACCCGGCGGGCGCGATCTACGGCTTCGAGCAGAACACCCGACAGTCCGGCCTGTTCAACCGTTTCCCGCAGAAATACCCGGTCAAGGGGCTGTACCAGGTCGGGGCCTGGACATTCCCGGGCGCAGGCTTCATCGGAACGATGTTGTCGGCGCGCTTGTTGGTCGACCGCTATTTCTGAGCGGCGACTTCCCAGTCCAACCAGACGTTTACGAGACTCACCATGACCTACGTAGTGACCGACAACTGCATCCAGTGCCGCCACACCAACTGCGTCGATATCTGCCCCGCGGATGCCTTCCACCTGGGGCCGAACTTCATCGTCATCAATCCCCAGGAGTGCGTCGACTGCGGCCTGTGCCTGCCCGAATGCCCGGAGGAAGCCATCCAGCCGGAGAACCAGCTCGATGACAGCAACCGGCATTTCCTCAAGCTCAACGCCGAGCTGGCCGAACACTGGCCGGTGATCCTGCAGCGGATTCCGCCCCTGGCGGAGCATGAGCACTGGAGCCGCAAGCCGAACAAGCTGCCCCACCTGATACATGAGGCCGAGGCGGTCGACCCGACCCGCGACCACCACCTAGCCCATGCCTGATGCGCGACTGGAACCGTAACCCATGCAAAGCTTTGATCGATTCAAGACCCTCGAGAGCGACACCTTCGACGTGATAGTGGTCGGCGCCGGCATCGGTGGCCTGACGGCTGCCGCAACCCTGGCCAACCGCGGCAAGCAGGTGCTGGTGCTCGACATGCACTATGAAATGGGCGGCTGTGCCACGGTGTTCCACCGCAAGGGCAAGGACTACGAGTTCGATGTCGGCCTGCACTACATCGGCGACTGCGGCAAGGACGGCCTGATTCCGCGGATCCTGCGGGGGGCCGGCATCGATGACGGTGAAATCCGCTTTATCGAGCAGGACCCGGAAGGTTTCGAGACCCTGTGTTTCCCCGACTTCCAGTTCGCGGTTCCCCGCGGTTATGAACGCTTTCGCGAAAAGCTGCTGGAGGCGTTCCCTAAGGAGCGGGCGGGGATCAACCGCTATTTCAAGATGCTGCAGCAGGTCTGGGATTTCATGGGCATCCACTCGCGCCCGCTGACGGCGCTGTGGGTACTGCCGCGCTCGTGGATGCTGATGCGTCACGCCAAATCGACGGTGGCGCAATTCCTCGACACCTGTACCCAGGACCAGCGCCTGCGGGCCATCCTGACCGGGCAGCTGGGGGTCTATCACCAGCCGCCGAGCCGCGCGACCATGGCCGGCCACGCGGCGGTGGTCAATCACTTCCTGCAGGGTTCCTACTACCCCTCGGGCGGCGGTCAGATGTTCTCCGACAAGCTGGGCGAGGTGGTCGAGCGCAAGGGCGGCAAGATCCTCCTGCGCTCCAAGGTCGAACGTATCCTGATCGAGAACGGGCGTGCCGTGGGCGTCGAGTTCAGCAACAAGCACCTGGGCAAACGGGTGGTCAAGGCCGGTGCGGTGATCTGCAACGCCGATATCAAGCAGGCCCTGCTCGGCCTGATCGGCCGTGAACACCTCAAGCCCAAGACCGTGCGTCGTGCCGAGCAGTTCGAGATGTCACCGGCCATGGGCGTGGTCTATTTGGGTATCGACATGGACCTCAAGGCCATGGGCCTGAAGAACACCAACTATCGCATCTACCCAGGCTGCGATTACGAGAAGGCCTACCGCGAGGTGTTCGCCGGGGCGTTTCCCGAGGAGCCCCATCTGTTCATCGGCAACGCCACCATGAAAGACCCGGATAACCCGGCCATCGCGCCACCGGGCATCTATAACCTGCAATTGATGTCGGCAGTGCCTTCCACCCCGCAAAGCTGGGGCGTGACCCAGGCCGAGCTGACGGATGGCAGCTATCGGACCAACCCGGCCTACCTGGCGAAAAAAGAGTGGTACGCCCGCCAGCTGATTGCCTTGGCCGAACGGGTGATTCCGGGCATGTCGAAGCACATCGTCTATCAGGAAGTCTCGACGCCTTTTTCGGTGACGCGCTTTATCGGCTCCGAAGGCGGGACCTCCTACGGCCTGGCCTTTACCCCGGAGTACTTCCTGCACAACCGGCCGGGAGCCAAGACGGAGATCCGCAACCTGTACCTGTGCGGCGCTTCTACCCGTACCGGGCACGGCATCTTTGGCGCCATGACCGGTGGCGTGGAAGCGGCCGCGGCGGTCAGTGGTCGTCACGTGCGTTACCAGGTCATGGACATCGGCACCCGCGCCGAAGCGGCGGTCCGTTGACGGCGACGTCATGGCGCACCCCGTCGGTGCGCCATGACGTCTATGCTGCAGCGCGTGAATCATTGGATTCACCGAGAATGGACTGGCATCAAGGAGCGATGGAATGACGAATGGATACAACATGGCGCTGGTGATCGGCGCCGGGCTCAGCCTGTTGGCGGCGCTGATGCACGTCGGGGTGATCATGGTCGGGCCTTCCTGGTATCGCCTGTTTGGCGCAGGCGAGCGCTTTGTGCGGGCGGCCCAGGCCGGGCGCTGGTTTCCCGCGGTGGTCACGGCCGGGATTGCCCTGGTGCTTGCCGCCTGGGCGGCGTATGCGCTGTCCGCGGCCGGGGTGATCGCGCCCTTGCCCTTGCTGCGCCCGGCGCTGATCGCGATCACCCTGGTCTACCTGTTGCGTGGCCTGTTGGGGCCGGTCGCCCTGGCGGGCACCGGGCGCAGCCGGCGCTTCATCTTTGTCAGCTCGACGATCTGCCTGGTCTATGGCCTGGTGCATCTGTTCGGCCTGGTGCAAGTGTGGGGTTCCCTGGCCTAGGGGATGCCGCAGAGGGCTGCGGAGTTGAAAGTCAGGGCCCATTGCGGTCACCCTTGGCGTCATCAGCCTGGCCTCAGCCCTTTAGGACCCTCATGGACATCGCAAAACCTGCCCTTATCCGCGAAACCTTCCCCGTCGGCCCGTTGCAGTGCAACTGCACGATCATCGGCGACCCTGTTACAAAAAAGGCCATCGTCGTCGACCCGGGCGGCAACCCCGACCTGATCATGGCGCGGCTCGACGCGCTGGGGCTGAAGGTGGTGAGCATCATTCATACCCATGCCCACCTGGATCACTTCCTGGCCTCCGGGCAGATGAAGGAGAAAACCGGCGCGACCCTGCACCTGCACAAGGAGGATCAGTTCCTCTGGGACAACCTGGAGATGCAGTGCGGCATGTTCGGCGTGCCTTACACTCCAGTACCATCGCCGGATCGCTGGCTGGCGGACGATGAAGAGCTGGCCTGCGGCTGCGGCGTGGCCCTGCATACGCCGGGGCATACCCCAGGTTCCATGAGCTTCTGGTTCGCAGAGGCTAAGCTACTGATTGCCGGCGACACCTTGTTCAAGCGCGGGGTAGGGCGCACGGACCTGTGGGGTGGCGACCAGGCCACCATCGTGCGTTCGATCAAGCAGCGTCTATACACCCTCGATGAAGACGCGACCGTGGTGGCCGGGCATGGTCCGGACACCCGCCTGGGCGATGAAATGCGTGAGAATCCCTTTGTCAGGGCCTGACATTTGCTGTCAAAAGTTTCACGGAATTTTTGTCATTGGCCGTGTTCAAACGCCTGCAAAGGTCTGTTGCCAACGTCCGCTGCATCACAGAATGAAAAAAGTAGGAGCTTCTCCATGTTCACCTCGCGTCGTTTGATCGTTGTTGCTACTGCTGTGGCCTTGTTGTCCGGCTGTGCTTCGCCTAACCCCTATGACAATCAGGGGCAGGCCGACGGCTCCACGGGCATGAGCAAAACTGCAAAATACGGTGGCCTGGGTGCCTTGGCCGGTGCGCTGGCCGGTGCCGCCATCGACCACAACAACCGTGGCAAGGGCGCGCTGATTGGCGCCGCGGTAGTCGGTGCTTCCGCCGCCGGCTACGGCTACTACGCCGACCAGCAGGAAAAGAAACTGCGTGCCAGCATGGCCAATACCGGGGTCGAAGTGCAGCGCCAGGGCGATCAGATCAAGCTGATCATGCCGGGCAACATCACGTTCGCCACCGATTCGGCGAACATCGCTCCAAGCTTCTATCAGCCGCTGAACAACCTGGCCAACTCCCTCAAGGAGTTCAACCAGAACCAGATCGAAATCGTCGGCTACACCGACAGCACCGGCAGCCGCCAGCACAACATGGACCTGTCCCAGCGTCGCGCCCAGAGCGTGGCGACCTACCTGACCTCGCAAGGTGTCAGCGGTGCCAACCTGTCGGCCCGTGGCGCTGGCCCGGATAACCCGATCGCCAGCAACAGCGACGTCAATGGCCGTGCGCAGAACCGTCGGGTGGAAGTGAACCTCAAGGCGATTCCTGGCCAGCAGTATGGTGGTCAGCAGCAACAGCCGGGTACGGTTCAGCAGTATCCGTAACTGATCGTTTGAATGAAGAAATGCCCGATCCTGTGATCGGGCATTTTTGTGTGCGGCCTTTGCCGGCCTCTTCGCGGGCTTGCCCGCGAAGAGGTCCGATCAGCCGCTATCCAATCACCAGATACAAAAAAGCCCCCGGACAACCGAATTGTCCGGGGGCTTTTTATTGGACGCGAAGCCTGATTACTTCTTCAGACCATAATGCTCGTCGAGCATGCCAGGCGCGTTAGGCGTCTTTGGCGCGTAGTCCCGTGGCGGTTCCTGGTCGCGCGGCGGCGTCAGGCGTTCCCGTGGAGCCTGCACCGAGTCGGAGTGCAGCGCGGCCAGCAGGCGTTGGCGGGTCAGCTCGTCCAGGGCCAGGCGGTTGGCGCCCTCGGCGAGATGGTCCTGCACTTCCTGATAGCTTTGAGTGAGTTTTTTCACCAGGGTGGCGGTGCTGTTGAAGTGGGTGACCACTTCGTTCTGATAGCTGTCAAAACGTTCCTGAATATCATCCAGCTGACGTTGCGTGCGGTTAGGCGCGGCATTCGGCAGCAGGCGAGCGACCAGAAATCCAATGGCGACACCCGCGATCAGGGCAAGAGTCGGCAACAACCAAACTAAGAGCGAGTGTTCCACGAGTCCTTCCTCTATAAACGGCTTTGCTTTACGTTAACGGCTCGAACCTGCGCTGTATACCGCGATTCACTCGCAATAGATTGGCACAGACAATTTGCTAGACGAGTCGACCCGATTCGAGGTCACGGAGTTCCTTCCTTGCTTATGCGTGAAACCCCCGTAGTGATTGCCGGCCCGGTCGGCCAACTGGAAGCCCTGTATCTGGATGTCGCCGACGCCCGTGGCGTGGCGCTGATCTGCCATCCGAACCCGGTGCAGGGCGGCACCATGCTCAACAAGGTGGTCTCGACCCTGCAACGTACGGCGCGCGACGCCGGCCTGATCACCTTGCGTTTCAACTACCGTGGCGTCGGCGCCAGCGAAGGCAGCCACGACATGGGCAGCGGTGAGGTCGATGACGCGCAGGCGGCTGCCGAATGGCTGCGGGCCAGGCACCCGGATCTGCCGATGACCCTGCTCGGTTTCTCCTTCGGCGGCTTCGTCGCCGCCAGCCTCGGCGGGCGCCTGGAAGCCCGCGGCGAACAGCTCAAGCACCTGTTCATGGTTGCCGCTGCGGTGATGCGTCTGCGCGACAGCGACCTGCTGCCGCAGAACTGCCCGCTGACCCTGATCCAGCCGGAAACCGACGAAGTGGTCGACCCGCAACTGGTCTACGACTGGTCCGACGCGCTTGAGCGCCCCCATGAGCTGCTGAAAGTGGCAGAATGCGGACACTTTTTTCATGGCAAGCTCACCGATCTCAAGGATCTGGTGCTGCCACGACTCTCGAATTGATTGCAGTCTGATAAGCGATTACCCATGACTACTCGTACGCGCATCCTCACCGGCATCACCACCACCGGCACGCCGCACCTGGGCAACTACGCTGGCGCCATCCGCCCGGCGATCCTCGCCAGCCGCGACAGCAATGCCGATTCGTTCTACTTCCTGGCCGACTATCACGCCCTGATCAAGTGCGACGACCCGCTGCGTATCCAGCGCTCGCGCCTGGAAATCGCCGCGACCTGGCTGGCCGGTGGCCTGGATGTGGAGCGCGTGACTTTCTATCGCCAGTCGGACATCCCGGAAATCCCGGAGCTGACCTGGTTGCTGACCTGCGTGGCGGCCAAGGGCCTGCTCAACCGCGCCCACGCCTACAAGGCTTCGGTGGATAAAAACGTCGAAACCGGTGAAGACCCGGATGCCGGCATCACCATGGGCCTGTACAGCTACCCGGTGCTGATGGCCGCGGACATCCTGATGTTCAACGCGCACAAGGTGCCGGTCGGTCGCGACCAGATCCAGCACGTGGAAATGGCCCGTGACATCGGCCAGCGCTTCAACCACCTGTTCGGCCAGGGCAAGGAGTTCTTCACCATGCCCGAGGCGCTGATCGAGGAAAGCGTCGCCACCTTGCCGGGCCTCGATGGCCGCAAGATGTCCAAGAGCTACGACAACACCATCCCGTTGTTCAGCAGCGCCAAGGAGATGAAGGACGCGATCTCGCGCATCGTCACCGACTCCCGAGCTCCTGGCGAAGCCAAGGACCCGGACAACGCGCACTTGTTCACCCTGTTCCAGGCCTTCGCGACACAGGCCCAGGCTGACGAATTCCGCAGCGAACTGCTGCAGGGTCTGGGTTGGGGCGAGGCGAAGAATCGTCTGTTCCAGCTGCTGGACAACCAGCTGGGCGAAGCGCGCGAGCGTTATCACCAGTTGATCGAACGCCCTTCGGACCTGGAAGACATCCTCCAGGCCGGCGCCAAGAAAGCCCGCGCCGTGGCCACCCCGTTCCTCAACGAACTGCGTGAGGCCGTGGGCCTGCGTTCGTTCGTCAACCAGGTGCAAGTGGCGGCGACCACCAAGAAGAAAGCGGCCAAGGCCGCGCGCTTCGTCAGCTTCCGTGAAGACGACGGCAGCTTCCGTTTCCGCCTGCTGGCCGCCGATGGCGAGCAGCTGTTGCTGTCGCGCAACTTCGCCGACGGCAAGACTGCGGGTGCCGTGACCAAGCAACTGCAAGCCGGCCAGGCTCTGGAACTGCGCAGCGAAGCGCTGAGTTTCAGCGTCTGGCTGGAAGGTGAGTGCGTGGCCGACAGCCCGGCCTTTGCCGACGCGGCGGCCCGCGATGCGGCGATCGATGCACTGCGTGTCGCCCTGACGCCTGTGCAGGACTAACCGCAATCTCCCGACCAAGGGCTGATTGCCATTCTCAAGGGCCGTCGCTACAGTGACGGCCCGTTTTTGTTGCCTTGCTAACGAATTATGACGCCCCTAGAACGATACCAAGCTGATCTGAAACGCCCGGAGTTCTTCCACGACGCTGCGCAGGAAACCGCCGTGCGTCATTTGCAGCGCCTGTACGACGATCTGATCGCCGCGTCGAACAACAAGCCGGGCCTGCTGGGCAAGCTGTTTGGCAAGAAAGACCAGGTGCCGGTCAAGGGCCTGTACTTCTGGGGCGGGGTAGGGCGTGGCAAGACGTATCTGGTCGATACCTTCTTTGAAGCCCTGCCGTTCAAGCAGAAGGTCCGTACTCACTTCCACCGCTTCATGAAGCGTGTGCACGAAGAGATGAAGACCCTGGGCGGCGAGAAGAACCCGCTGACCATCATCGCCAAGCGTTTCGCCGATGAGGCCCGGGTGATCTGCTTCGACGAATTTTTCGTCTCCGACATTACCGACGCCATGATCCTCGGCACGCTGATGGAAGAGTTGTTCAAGAACGGCGTGACCCTGGTGGCCACCTCGAACATCGTGCCGGACGGTCTGTACAAGGATGGCCTGCAACGGGCGCGCTTCCTGCCGGCCATTGCCCTGATCAAGCAGCACACCGAAATCGTCAACGTCGATAGCGGTGTCGACTACCGTCTGCGTCATCTGGAGCAGGCCGAACTGTTCCACTTCCCGCTGGACGAAGCGGCCCACGAAAGCCTGCGCAAGAGCTTCCGCGCGCTGACGCCGGAATGCACCCAGGCGGTGGAAAACGATGTGCTGATCGTCGAGAACCGCGAAATCCGCGCCCTGCGTACCTGTGATGACGTGGCTTGGTTCGACTTCCGTGAACTGTGCGACGGTCCGCGCAGCCAGAACGACTACATCGAGCTGGGCAAGATCTTCCACGCTGTGCTGGTCAGTGGTGTCGAGCAGATGAGCGTCGCCACCGACGACATCGCCCGTCGCTTCATCAACATGGTCGACGAGTTCTATGACCGTAACGTCAAGCTGATCATTTCCGCTGAAGTCGAGCTCAAGGACCTGTACACCGGCGGTCGCCTGACCTTCGAGTTCCAGCGCACCCTCAGCCGTCTGCTGGAAATGCAGTCCCACGAGTTCCTCTCACGGGCGCACAAGCCTTAACGGTTGTCTGGATAAAAGAAGGGCCTGCATTGCAGGCCCTTTTTCATTTATGCGGCTTGTTGGTGAAACTGCTGCCGGTACTGGTTCGGCGACAGCTCGGTGTGCTGGCGGAACAGGCGGGCGAAGAAGCTCGCATCGTCATAGCCGACCTCATAGCTGATGGTCTTGATGCTCTTGCGCGTTCCCGAGAGCAGGCCCTTGGCGGTTTCGATACGCAGGCGTTGCAGGTAATGCAGGGGCTTGTCGCCGGTGGCGGTCTGGAAGCGCCGCATGAAATTGCGAATGCTCATGCCATGTTCCCGGGCCACGTCCTCGAAGCGGAACTTGTCGGCGAAGTGCTCTTCGAGCCAGTGCTGGATCTGCAGGATGATCACGTCCTGGTGCAGCTTCTGGCCGCCGAAGCCAATACGCCCCGGGGAATAGCTGCGCTGCACTTCATAGAGAATGTCGCGGGCCACGGCCTGGGCGACGTTGGCGCCGCAGAAGCGCTCGATCAGGTAGATGTACAGGTCGCAGGCCGAGGTGGTGCCGCCGGCGCAATACAGGTTGTCGGCGTCGGTCAGGTGCTTGTCCTGATTGAGCTGGACCTTGGGGAAGCGCTCGCTGAAGGCATTGAAGAAGCGCCAGTAAGTGGTGGCTTCCTTGCCGTCGAGCAGCCCCGCCTCGGCCAGCCAGAACACCCCGGTGGCCTCTCCGCAGAGCACCGCGCCGCGGGCATGTTGCTGGCGCAGCCAGGGCAGGATCTGTGGATAACGTTGGCAGAGAGTTTCGAAATCGTCCCAGAACGCCGGGAGGATGATCACGTCGGTATCTTCCAGGGCGCCGTCCACCGGGAGCATCACGTTGCTGAAACTGCACACCGGTTTTCCGTCCGGGCTGACCAGACGGGTTTCGAATGCCGGGGTCAGGCCCTGGCCCAGTTGCTTGCCGTAGCGCAGGCTGGCCAGATGGAAGAAGTCCTTGGCTTGCATGAGGGTGGAGGCGAAAACGCGGTCGATCGCCAGGATGCTGACGCGCCGCAAGGGCGTGGAGGTTTGGTTAGACATAATTCAATTGTTCTTATAGGGGAAAGTGGTCACCAGACGGCTGGATCGTCTTATTTTTTGTCGGATGTGTCCAGTGTCCTGTGTCGTACGCGTGGGCTTAGGCTCTGTGGGCCAATCCCGGCTAACAATAACGACAGGTGGCCCCATGATCCCCAGAACCTTGTTCAGCTCCGAGCACGAACTCTTTCGTGACAGCGTGCGTACCTTCCTGGAAAAGGAGGCCGTGCCGTTCCATGGGCAATGGGAAAAACAGGGCTACATCGACCGCGCCTTGTGGAACAAGGCCGGTGAGGCGGGCATGCTCTGCTCCCATCTCCCCGAGGAGTACGGCGGGCTGGGGGCTGACTTCCTCTATAGCGCGGTGGTGATCGAGGAAGTGGGGCGTCTCGGTCTGACCGGCATCGGCTTCTCCCTGCATTCCGACATCGTCGCGCCCTACATCCTGCATTACGGCAGCGAGGCGCTGAAACACAAGTACCTGCCGAAACTGGTATCTGGCGAGATGGTCACGGCCATTGCCATGACCGAGCCGGGCGCCGGTTCCGACCTGCAAGGGGTCAAGACCACCGCGGTGCTGGACGGTGACGACTATGTGATCAACGGCTCGAAGACTTTTATTACCAACGGCTATCTGGCCGATCTGGTGATTGTCGTGGCCAAGACCGATCCCAAGGCCGGCGCCAAGGGCACCAGCCTGTTCCTGGTGGAGGCGGATACGCCCGGTTTCTCCAAGGGCAAGCGCCTGGAAAAGGTCGGCATGAAGGCCCAGGACACTTCGGAGCTGTTCTTCCAGGACGTCCGCGTACCCAAGGAAAACCTGCTGGGGCAGGCCGGGATGGGCTTTGCCTATCTGATGCAGGAGCTGCCGCAGGAGCGCCTGACGGTGGCGGTGGGTGGCCTGGCGTCAGCCGAGGCGGCATTGCAGTGGACCCTGGAATACACCCGCGAGCGCAAGGCCTTCGGCAAATCGATCGCTGACTTCCAGAACACCCGCTTCAAGCTGGCGGAGATGGCCACCGAGATCCAGATCGGTCGAGTATTCGTCGACCGCTGCCTGGAATTGCACCTGCAAGGCAAGCTCGACGTACCGACCGCCGCCATGGCCAAGTACTGGGGCACGGACCTGCAATGCAAGGTGCTCGACGAGTGCGTGCAGCTGCACGGCGGTTACGGCTTCATGTGGGAATACCCGGTGGCCCGGGCCTGGGCGGATGCGCGAGTGCAGCGGATCTATGCCGGGACCAATGAGATCATGAAGGAGATCATCGCGCGTTCCCTGTAGCGCGTTGTCTCCTGCGTAGAGGCGAGCTTGGCGGGCCAGCTCGCTTCTAGGCGGGAGGGCAGGTTACGGCGCCGGGTTCGGGTGGTCCTTGTGGATCGCCTCGATGCCGGCCAGCACCTCATTCGACAGCTTCAACTCAAGACTGGCGATGTTGCTGTCCAGTTGCTCAAGGGTGGTCGCGCCGATGATGTTGCTGGTGACGAACGGTTGCTGGGTGACGAATGCCAGAGCCATTTGCGCCGGGTCCAGGCCGTGTTCGCGGGCCAGGGCGACATAACGGCTGCAGGCCGCTTCCGATTGCGGGTTGAAGTAGCGGCTGAAGCGGCTGTACAGGCTCAGGCGGCCTTTGGCCGGGCGCGCGCCGCCTTCGTATTTGCCGGAGAGGAAGCCGAACGCCAGGGGCGAATAGGCCAGCAATCCACATTGTTCGCGAATGGCGATTTCCGCCAGGCCCACTTCAAAGCTGCGGTTGAGCAGGTTGTACGGGTTCTGGATCGATACCGCCCGTGGCCAGCCGCGGCTCTCGGCCAGGGCCAGGAACTTCATGGTGCCCCAGGGCGTTTCGTTGGACAGGCCGATGTGGCGGATCTTGCCGGCCTTGACCTGTTCGTCCAGGGCTTCGAGGGTTTCCTCCAGCGGGGTGAAGTCTTCTTCCTTGTGCTTGTAGCCCAGCTGGCCGAAGAAGTTGGTGCTGCGCTCCGGCCAATGTAGCTGGTAGAGGTCGATCCAGTCGGTCTGCAGGCGCTCGAGGCTGGCGTCCACGGCTTGGACTATATGCTTGCGGTTGTGTTTGAGCTGCTTGTCGCGGATGTAGTCGATGGTATTGCCGGGGCCGGCGATCTTGCTGGCGAGGATCCAGTCGGCGCGATCGCCGCGAGCCTTGAACCAGTTACCGATGTAGCGCTCGGTGGTGGCATAGGTTTCGGCCTTTGGCGGCACCGGGTACATCTCGGCGGTGTCGATGAAATTGATCCCCGCAGCCTTGGCCCGTTCGATCTGGGCGAAGGCCTCGGACTCGCTGTTTTGCTCGCCCCAGGTCATGGTTCCCAGGCAGATTGCGCTCACGTTCAGGTCGGTCCGGCCTAGCTGGCGATAGTCCATCGGGTGCTCCTTCGGCAAAACAATCATAAAAGCAGGTTGAATTTTTTTTCGCAATCTGCATAATTCCGCAGCTCTTTCTGCAGTGGAAGTGATGCGCCGCCTGCCGAAGAATCTTGCCGTATAACGGACGCGCTGACCCGAGCCCCCGATAGCGTCTGTATCCGGCTGCCTTTGACTTGTCAAAGTACGCACTATTCAGTAAGATCCGCCGTCTAATTTACAGGGCGGCCCCTGAGGCTATAAAGAATGAAAACTTTTACTGCTAAACCGGAAACAGTTAAGCGCGACTGGTTTGTCGTCGACGCTGCTGGTCAGACCCTGGGTCGTCTGGCCACCGAAATCGCGAGCCGTCTGCGTGGCAAGCACAAGCCTGAGTACACCCCTCACGTCGACACCGGTGACTACATCGTCGTGATCAACGCTGAGCAAGTACGTGTTACTGGCGCTAAAACCACTGACAAAATGTACTACTCCCACTCCGGTTTCCCGGGCGGCATCAAGTCGATCAACTTTGAAAAGCTGATCGCCAAGGCCCCTGAGCGCGTGATCGAGACCGCGGTAAAAGGCATGCTGCCTAAGAACCCGCTGGGTCGCGACATGTACCGTAAGCTGAAAGTCTATGCGGGCGCTGCACACCCTCATACTGCTCAGCAGCCCCAAGAACTGAAGATTTAACGGAATAGTTCATTATGTCGGCGACTCAAAATTACGGCACTGGCCGTCGCAAGACTGCAACCGCACGCGTTTTCCTGCGTCCGGGCACTGGTAACATCTCCATCAACAACCGCTCCCTGGATAACTTCTTCGGCCGCGAAACTGCCCGCATGGTAGTTCGTCAGCCGCTGGAACTGACCGAGACTGTCGAGAAGTTCGACATCTACGTCACCGTTATCGGCGGTGGTGTGAGTGGCCAAGCTGGCGCAATCCGCCACGGCATCACTCGCGCTCTGATGGATTACGACGAAACTCTGCGCAGCGCTCTGCGTAAGGCCGGTTTCGTAACCCGTGACGCACGTGAAGTTGAACGTAAGAAAGTTGGTCTGCGTAAAGCGCGTAAGCGTCCGCAGTACTCGAAGCGTTAATTCGCTTTCGCGTTCAAAAGAACGCCCAGTCTCCTCGCGGAGCTGGGCGTTTTTTTATGGGTGACTATTTTACAGTGTGACAACTTGCCACATCTGCAGAGCCCCTATACTACAGGGCTTGGGGCAGGGCCAAGTTGGTAATTACCTTGTCAGAGTAGGGGCTTTTCATTACCATTCGGCAAAATTTTTATAAGTTCAGATTTTTACTTAGTAGATGCCTGATTTAACAGGCCACAAAGCTGATGGGAGAGGACTGAATGAGCAATGACGGCGTGAATGCAGGCCGGCGTCGCTTCCTTGTAGCAGCCACATCCGTGGTGGGTGCTGCAGGAGCGGTGGGGGCTGCGGTCCCGTTCGTGGGGTCATGGTTTCCCAGTGCCAAGGCGAAAGCCGCAGGGGCACCGGTGAAAGTGAATATCAGCAAGATCGACCCAGGTCAGCAGATGATTGCTGAGTGGCGTGGTCAGCCGGTATTCATCGTCCGCCGTACACAGGAAATCCTGGGGAATCTCAAAAAGATCGAGGGTCAACTTTCCGACCCCGACTCCAAGAACTCTGTTCAACCAACCTACGTCGACCCGGAAGTGCGTTCGATCAAGCCAGAGATTCTGCTGCTGATCGGTATCTGCACCCACTTGGGTTGCTCGCCGACATTCCGCCCTGAAGTGGCGCCTGCAGATCTGGGCAAGGATTGGGTAGGCGGCTATTTCTGCCCTTGCCACGGTTCCCACTACGATCTGGCTGGCCGCGTCTACAAGTCGCAACCCGCGCCTTTGAACCTGCCAGTACCCCCGCATTCCTATGAGTCGGACGACCTTATTGTCATCGGCGTCGATACGGAGAAAGCGTGATGAGCAAGTTCATGGATTGGGTTGATGCGCGCTTCCCCGCGACCAAAATGTGGGAAGACCATCTCAGCAAGTATTACGCCCCGAAGAACTTCAACTTCTTCTATTTCTTTGGTTCCCTGGCTCTGCTGGTTCTGGTTAACCAGATCGTCACCGGTGTCTGGCTGACCATGAGCTACACCCCGTCGGCAGAAGAAGCTTTCGCTTCCGTCGAATACATCATGCGCGACGTCGAGTACGGCTCGATCCTGCGTCTGCTGCACTCCACCGGCGCTTCGGCGTTCTTCATCGTGGTCTATCTGCACATGTTCCGTGGCCTGCTCTACGGTTCCTACCAGAAGCCGCGTGAGTTGGTGTGGCTGTTCGGCATGCTGATCTACCTGGCGCTGATGGCCGAGGCCTTCATGGGCTACCTGCTGCCTTGGGGGCAAATGTCCTACTGGGGCGCCCAGGTGATCATCTCGCTGTTTGGTGCGATCCCGGTCATCGGTAACGACCTGACCCAGTGGATTCGTGGTGACTACCTGATTTCCGGCATCACCCTGAACCGCTTCTTCGCCTTGCACGTTGTGGCCCTGCCGATTGTGATTCTTGGTCTGGTGGTGCTGCACATCCTGGCGCTGCACGAAGTGGGTTCGAACAACCCGGATGGCGTGGACATCAAGAAGCACAAAGACGAAAACGGCGTACCGCTGGATGGCATCGCGTTCCATCCGTACTACACCGTGAAAGACATCGTCGGTGTGGTGGTGTTCCTGTTCATCTTCTGTTCGATCGTGTTCTTCTTCCCGGAAATGGGTGGTTATTTCCTCGAGAAGCCGAACTTCGAACAGGCCAACCCGTTCAAGACGCCTGAGCATATCGCCCCGGTTTGGTACTTCACCCCGTTCTACGCGATTCTGCGTGCGGTTCCGGACAAGCTCTTGGGTGTGATTGCGATGGGTGCGGCGATCGCTGTGCTGTTCGTGCTGCCATGGCTTGACCGCAGCCCGGTCAAATCCATGCGCTACAAGGGTTGGCTGAGCAAGATCTGGCTGGTGGTGTTCTGCATCTCGTTCGTGATCCTGGGGATCCTGGGCGTCCTGGCACCGACTCCGGGTCGTACGCTGCTGTCGCAGGTATGTACCTTCCTGTACTTCGCCTACTTCATTCTGATGCCGTTCTACACCAGGCTCGAGAAGACCAAACCGGTTCCGGAAAGGGTGACTGGCTGATGAAAAAGCTATTTGCTGTACTGATTCTTGCTGCTATGCCTGTACTGTCCTTCGCGGCCGCACAAGGTGGTCCCGAGCTGGAAAAAGTCGACATCGACGTCTCCGACAAGGCCGCCATGCAGGATGGCGCGCGGACATTCGCCAACTACTGCATGGGCTGCCACAGCGCCAAGTTCCAGCGCTATGAGCGCGTTGCCGACGATCTGGGGATTCCTCACGATCTGATGATGAGCAAGCTGGTGTTCACCGGTGCAAAAATCGGCGATCACATGAACATCGGCATGCAGCCGGCTGACGCCAAGACCTGGTTCGGTGCGGCTCCGCCCGACCTGACCCTGGTGGCTCGTGTGCGTGGTACCGACTGGCTCTATGGCTACCTGCGTTCCTTCTACGAAGACCCTGCGCGCCCATGGGGCGTGAACAACAAGGTCTTCCCGAACGTGGGCATGCCTAACGTTCTGGTCGGCCTGCAAGGCCGCCAGGTTGTGGGTTGCAAGCAGGTTCAGATCGTCGAAGACGGCAAGAAGCAATACGATCCGCTGACCGGCACCGCTTTGACCCATGAAGCCTGCGACCAGCTGACCGTGCTGCCAAAAACCGGCGCGCTCAACGAAGAACAGTTCAACGAGAAGGTCAAGAACCTGGTGACCTTCCTGGCCTACTCGGCCAACCCGGTCAAGCTGGAGCATCAACGTATCGGCACCTATGTGTTACTGTATCTGGCCTTCTTCTTCGTGTTCGCCTATCTGCTCAAGCGCGAATACTGGAAAGACGTTCATTGATAAAGCTGTAATTCATTGCTGTTAATCGTGCGCGCCCAAGGGCGTCTCTGAAGGTGTAACGAGTCTGGATCATCCAGGCGTTACGGGAGGCGCCCTCTGGGCGCGCTCGTTTTTCTGCTTCCGATAATTTCAACAAGCGAGGAGGACCGCCATGGGCGTGACCAATCGGTTGGCCTGTTACTCCGACCCCGCCGACCACTATTCCCACCGGGTACGTATCGTGCTCGCAGAGAAGGGTGTCAGCGCCGAGATCATCAGTGTGGAGGCGGGGCGTCAGCCGCCGAAGCTGATCGAAGTGAACCCTTACGGCAGTCTGCCCACCCTGGTCGATCGTGACCTGGCGTTGTGGGAGTCGACCGTGGTGATGGAATATCTGGATGAGCGTTACCCGCACCCGCCACTACTGCCGGTTTACCCTGTGGCGCGTGCCAACAGCCGTCTGCTGATCCATCGGATCCAGCGTGACTGGTGTGGGCTGGTGGACCTGATCCTGGATTCCCGGACCAAGGAAGCGGCTCGGGCTCAGGCGCGTAAAGAGCTGCGTGAGAGCCTGACCGGGGTTTCGCCGCTGTTCGCGGAGAAGCCGTTTTTCCTCAGTGAGGAACAAAGTCTGGTGGATTGCTGCCTATTACCAATACTCTGGAGATTACCGATTCTGGGTATTGAATTGCCACGGCAAGCCAAGCCGTTGCTTGATTATATGGAGCGCCAGTTCGCCCGTGAGACGTTCCAGGCAAGTCTGTCTGGCGTCGAACGCGACATGCGCTAAGGCTTAAGGAGCCGCTATGAACTCCAGTCGACCTTATCTGGTCCGCGCGCTCTACGAGTGGATTGTGGACAACGATTGCACCCCGCATATGCTGGTCAATTCCGAATACCCGGCGGTGCAGGTGCCTCAGGGTTTCGCCAGTGACGGACAGATCGTCCTGAATATTTCGCCGAGTGCCGTGCGCCATCTGCACATGGATAACGAGGTGGTGACTTTCGAGGGGCGCTTCGGTGGTGTCCCGCATAGCTTGTACGTCCCTGTGCCGGCGATCCTGGGCATTTACGCCCGGGAGAATGGTCAGGGTATGGTGTTCGATCTGGAGTCGCCCGTGGATGACGAGGACGATGAAATCGAGCCGGATGATGATATCCCGCCACCGGATAACGAGCCGCCGCGTCCAAGCGGCCGACCCAGTCTGAAGGTCGTGAAGTAATAAAAAAGGCGATCCATCCGGATCGCCTTTTTTGTGCCTGTACCTTTCACCTGCATCAGTCGATGTACTCGAACAGTTTGACGATTTTCTGCACGCCGGAAACGCCCTGTACCAGGTTGGTCGCCTGGGTGGCTTCCTGTTGGGTCAGCAGGCCCATCAGGTAGACGATGCCGTTCTCCGTCACGACCTTGATGCGCGAGCCTGGAATGCTGGCGTCGGTCAGCATCTGGGTCTTGATCTTGGTGGTCAGCCAGGCATCGTTCTGCCGGGCCAGCAGGGAGGAAGGCGGCAGAACCTGCAGTTCGTTGTGGACCTTCTTCACTCGTTGCACGGCGCTGGCGGCCTGCTCGGCGAGTGTCTTGAGGTCGGCCCGCGGGGTCTGGCCAGCCAGCAGGACGATGCCATTGAAGCTGGTCACCACGATGTGTGAATTGTGGTCCAGGTCCGGGCTGGCTTTGGCGACGTTCACTTCGACTTTGGTCTGGATCAATGAGTCATCGATCTTGCTGCCGAAGGTGCGGGTGCCGCGGTCATCTTCGATCGGGCTTTCGCGGGTGGCGGTAATCACCGAGCTGCAACCGCTGATGCTCAAGGCTAGGGTCAGGGCCAGTAGGCCAAGGCGATTAGGGGTCATTCTTCACTCCCGAACAGTTGGCTGTCGATCAAGTCGCAGAGGCAGTGGATCGCCAGCAGGTGGACTTCCTGGATACGTGCAGTGACGTTGGCCGGTACGCGAATCTCGACATCTTCCGGCAATAGCAGGGATGCCATGCCGCCGCCATCGCGACCGGTCAATGCTACGACAATCATTTCGCGATCATGTGCGGCCTGGATCGCTTGAATGATGTTCGCCGAGTTGCCGCTGGTGGAAATCGCCAGCAGGACGTCGCCGGGCTGGCCCAGAGCGCGAATCTGCTTGGAAAAGACTTCGTTGTAGCTGTAGTCGTTGGCGATCGAGGTGATCGTCGAGCTATCGGTGGTCAGCGCAATGGCTGGCAGGCTCGGGCGCTCGCGCTCGAAACGGTTGAGCAGCTCGGAAGAAAAGTGCTGGGCATCGCCGGCCGAGCCGCCGTTGCCGCAGGAAAGCATTTTCCCTTCGTTGAGCAGGGCGTTGACCATGACCTGGCTGGCTTGCTCGATGTGCGGTGCAAGTACGTCCATCGCCTGTTGCTTGGTGTCGATACTGGCCTGAAAAAGCTGGCGAATTCGGGATTGCATGTCCATCTGTGTGACCTTAAGTAGCGCGGCTTTCTGGCACATGAATGTGCTGCCCGCAAAGCAAAGAGCAAAAATGTTGAGTGAAAATGTCCGGCTCGGCCCGAGAGCGTCGATCAGCTTTCAAAGGCATTCCGTAGCCAGTTCAAATGAGTTGTCGTGCCTGGGGCGCTGTCTATGGCGACCACATCGAAACGGCAAGGGTGGTTGGACCAGCGCGACTCGCGCTGCAGGAAAAACTGTGCGGCGAGTATCAGTTTCTGACGCTTGCGTGCGTCGATACTGCCCAGTGCGCCACCCCATTGCGTGTGTTGTCTGTAGCGGACTTCGACGAATACTACTGTATCGCCGTCAAGCATGACCAGATCAAGCTCGCCGCGTTTGCACAACCAGTTCTGCGTCAGCAGGCGCAGCCCCTGTTGTTCAAGATGCCGGAGCGCTTGGGCTTCGGCATCCTGACCGCTTTGCTGGCGTGATCGTTGTGGCATTAACGCTGGGTGTCGGGCAGGCGAGTGATCTGGCCGCTGACGAACTCGGCCCATGGCAACTGGCGTTGAACGCGCTGGCTCGGGCTCATGGTCAGGCTGCCCGACAGGCCTTCGATGCGGCTGTCCGGCAGCGCCTTGAGTTGCCCCAGGCGTGGCGCCAGTCGGTAGGCGTCGGCACCCATCGCATACAGTCGGCCCAGGCTGCCACCGGCTTGTGGCCACTGCGCGGCGACCTGCCGGCGCAGCGGGTCATTGGCGTCCAGCAGCCAAGGCGTTTCGCAGAAGCGTACGCCATTCATGTCGTTGTACTGGTTCTGGTCGCCGTTGGCGCTGAAAACGTGGGAGGTGGCATAGACAGGTACATCGCCAGCGTACTGAAAGTTCAGGGTCGGCTTGATCTGTTGTGCCTGTTGCGGTGTGGACGCCAGGAAAATGAACTCGATGTCCTGGCGGCGCGAAGGTTGTGCGGCCACCTGGGTGCCGGCGGCGTTCTGCAGGCTCTTGGCGCGAGCTTCGCTCTGGCGCAGTTGGAACAGGTCGGCAATCTGCTGGGCCAGGGCCACCGGCTGATCGACGCGTTCGATACCGACCACGCTACCGCCGTTGCTTTCCCAGTCCTGACGGAAAGCCTTGAGCACACGATCGCCCCATTCGCCGCGTGGCACCAGGACAGCGGCGCGGTGCAGGCCATCGGCGCGAGCGCGACGGGAGACTTCGCGAGCTTCGTCTTCGGCAGCCAGGCCGAACTGGAACAGTTGCGCCGGGCCTTGCTCGCCTTCGCTGTAGTTCAGCGCCAGGGTGGTGATAGGCAGTTGCGGGCGTGCGGCGAGCTGTTTGACCAGCGGTTTTTCCAGCGGGCCGACGACCAGTTGCACGCCATCAGCCTGGGCCTTGCGGTAGAAGTCATCCAGCGAAGTCAGGCGCGAGCTGTCGTAGAACTCGATGTTGGGTGGTTTCTGTCCGGCTTGCTGGGCCTGATAGTGTGCGGCCATGAAACCGTCGCGCAGGGCCTTGGAGACCGCAGCCAGCGGGCCGTCCTGCGGCAACAGCAGGGCGATCTTGGACAGCGGCTGGCTGGCCAGTTCCTTGAGTTTGGTCAGTGGCAGCGGCAGTTGAATGGCGGCCGGATGCTTGGGGTTCTGTGCGCGCCAGTTGTCGATGGCGGCCTGCTGTTGTTCCAGGGTACCGGCAGTCTTCACTGCCAATGCCAGGCTCATCCAGCCGCCGAGGTCGTCGTTGCTGACGGCTTGCAGTTGATCGGTCGGCAAGCTGGCAATCAATGCCCAGATGGCTTCATGGTTCTTGCTCGCGGCGTCGTCCTTGAGCAATGGTGCAATGAAGATGCGCTCCCGTGCTGCGGCGAGAGCCTGGCCGTCGGCCTCGAGTGCGCGAGCATGGATGGTGCCGGTGCGGATCTGCTGCTCTTCCGGCAGTTCGCTCAGGCGTTGCAGGCTCGGGTGGCTCAGGGCAGTCAGGGCCGCCTTTGGCTGGTTGCGAGTCATGGCCAGTTCGGCCGCCAGGGTGCTGGCGAAAACCTGCTGGCCGGGCTTGAGTTGCTCCATTGGCACTTGTTGCAGGATTTGCGCGGCCTGGCCGGCGTTGCCCTGGCGATAGGCCAGGTCGGCAGCGCTCAAGCGCAGCAGGGCTGCCTTGTCGGGTGTTTTGCTGTTGGCGGCCTGTTCGAGCAGTTGCTCGATGCTGGCATCCGGGGTCCGTGGAAGTTCGCCAAGGCTGGAGGAGGGCGAGCTGGCGCAAGCTGCCAGGAGGGCAGCAAGGCATAAGGCAGAGAACAGCCGCAGGCAAGCGATCATGTAAGTGTTCCTGATACTCGATCAAATTAGCGTGGAATTGTACCCAAGCACTGGCCGGGGCGCGATCTTACTGGCAATAAACCGTCTATTTTAGGTCGTGCAAATGTTGCAGCGCTTTAGAATGGCCGGTGTTGTCGCAGGTGCGAGGTGCCTGCGGCACGCATTCCGAAGGCATCTACGCGCTACAATGTCGGTTTTACCGATCAAGAGGTGTGCGCTTTGACTGCTCCAGGTCCTTTGAATTCCGCTGCTGGCTCGCTTTATGTGGTGGCGACGCCCATCGGCAACCTGGACGACATCAGTGCCCGGGCCTTGAAGATCTTGCGTGAGGTGGCGTTGATCGCCGCCGAGGACACGCGTCACTCGCAGCGCTTGATGCAGCACTTCGGGATTTCCACGCCGCTGGCCGCCTGCCATGAACATAACGAGCGGGATGAAGGCAGCCGCTTTCTGACCCGTCTGTTGGCGGGAGACAGCGTTGCGCTGATTTCCGACGCGGGCACGCCGTTGATCTCCGATCCGGGTTACCACTTGGTGCGTCAGGCGCGGGCGGCGGGAATCAATGTCGTTCCTGTTCCTGGGGCTTGCGCTCTGATTGCGGCCTTGTCGGCGGCGGGGCTGCCTTCCGATCGTTTTATCTTCGAAGGGTTTCTGCCGGCCAAGGCGGTAGGGCGGCGCGGGCGTCTTGAGCTATTAAAGGAAGAGCCGCGCACGCTGATTTTCTATGAGGCGCCACACCGCATTCTCGAGTGCCTGCAGGATATGGAGCTGGTGTTTGGTGGCGAGCGTCCGGCATTGCTGGCGCGGGAACTGACCAAGACCTTTGAAACCCTCAAGGGCTTGCCGCTTTCGGAGTTGCGCGCTTTCGTCGAGGCGGACAGCAATCAGCAGCGCGGCGAATGCGTGGTGCTGGTGGCGGGGTGGTCGGCGCCGGAGAGCGACGAGGCCGTAAGCGGTGAGGTAATGCGAGTTCTCGATCTGCTGCTCAAGGAGATGCCGCTCAAGCGGGCTGCGGCATTGGCGGCGGAAATTACCGGCGTGCGCAAGAATGTTCTCTATCAGGCGGCGCTGGATAAACAGAAAGGCGAGTAAACGCGATCGGCGGAATGGCAAAAGGCTTTTATCACTTGTTCTTCCGCCGCTCTGCCGTTAACCTGCGCGGCGGAGAGTCGATTGGACAGTCGCTGCCCTCTATGAAAATTAGAGGGGGGAGGAAAGTCCGGGCTCCATAGGGCGGAGTGCCAGGTAATGCCTGGGAGGCGCGAGCCTACGGAAAGTGCCACAGAAAATAACCGCCTAAGCACTTCGGTGCCGGTAAGGGTGAAAAGGTGCGGTAAGAGC
Organism: Pseudomonas sp. SBT1-2; assembly: GCF_028640875.1. Classification (NCBI taxonomy): domain Bacteria; kingdom Pseudomonadati; phylum Pseudomonadota; class Gammaproteobacteria; order Pseudomonadales; family Pseudomonadaceae; genus Pseudomonas; species Pseudomonas sp. SBT1-2. The sequence continues at coordinate 64,846 of NZ_JAQZAA010000081.1, forward strand.
GCACCGCACGTCTGGCAACAGTTCGTGGCTAGGTAAACCCCACTCGGAGCAAGACCAAATAGGGTTCCAAGGCGTGGCCCGCGCTGGAACCGGGTAGGTTGCTAAAGATGTCCAGTGATGGCCATCGTAGAGGAATGACTGTCCTCGACAGAACCCGGCTTACAGATCGACTCTCCACCTTTTCCCTCCCTGCTTGAATCAATAGCAGAAGCGCTTTTGTAATACCGAAAAGATCTTACTCTTAACAAATTACTTTAACTTCGCGATACAGCTCCTTGAGCTGATTGAAGTTATTGCGCCAAATCCTTCGCCAAATTCCCGTTACCCCTCCTTTTAGTCTCCTAAATCTCCGTTCTATAAGGCTTTTCCGTCGCTCCGTGCCTTGACGGTGTGGTGGGCGCATTCCTATAGTGTGCGCAAGTGGCGGAAAGTGGCATGAAGTGGGTTTTTTGGACGTAAAACGCTAAAATTTGGAGAAACGCTGACGTGTTTCGCGGAGCTAACGCTATCAGTCTCGACGCAAAGGGCCGTCTCGCCATGCCGAGCCGGTACCGTGACGAGCTCGTTTCGCGTAGTTCCGGGCAACTTATCGTCACTATTGATGCCGTTGATCCGTGTTTGTGTGTCTACCCCCTCGATGAGTGGGAAATTATTGAAACCAAGCTGCGCGAGCTGCCTTCGCTACGTGAAGAAAACCGTCGCTTGCAGCGTTTGTTGATTGGTAATGCCGTCGACCTCGAACTCGATGGCAGTGGTCGTTTTCTGGTTCCGCCACGTCTGCGCGAATATGCCAAGTTGGATAAGCGCGCAATGTTGGTAGGCCAACTGAACAAGTTCCAACTGTGGGACGAGGATGCCTGGAATGCTGTTTCTGCAGCGGACCTGGCAGCTATTCAACAACCGGGCGCCATGCCTGATGAACTGCGTGATTTGATCCTGTGACTATTGATAGCGGCTTTAACCACATCACCGTACTGCTTGACGAAGCCGTCGAGGCTCTCGCCGTACGTCCTGATGGCTGCTATCTGGATGGCACCTTCGGTCGCGGCGGTCATAGTCGTCTGATCCTCAGCAAGCTCGGGCCGAATGGCCGGCTGCTCGGATTCGACAAAGATCCTCAAGCGATTGCCACCGGGCAAGCGCTAGCGGCCGAAGACGGCCGCTTTGTCGTTGTGCAGCGCAGCTTTGCCGAGCTGGGTTCGGAAGTGGCCGAGCGTGGCCTGGATGGCAAGGTCAGCGGCGTGTTGCTCGACCTGGGCGTATCTTCGCCGCAGCTCGACGATCCTGAACGCGGCTTCAGTTTTCTCAATGACGGTCCCCTGGATATGCGCATGGACCCGTCCCGCGGCATCAGCGCGGCGGAGTTCGTCAACACCGCTCCGGTGGAAGAAATCGCCCGTGTGTTCAAGGAATACGGCGAAGAGCGTTTCTCCGGTCGCATGGCTCGCGCCGTGGCTGAGCGCCGCGACATCAAGCCGTTCGAGCGCACCGCCGACCTGGCGGAGGTCTTGAAAGTCGCCAACCCGGCGTGGGAAAAGGGCAAGAACCCGGCTACCCGTGCATTCCAGGGGTTGCGCATTCACGTCAACAACGAGCTGGGCGATCTCGAGACCGGCCTCGAAGCAGCGCTGGAATCTCTCGAAGTGGGCGGTCGCCTGGTGGTGATCAGCTTCCATTCCCTGGAAGATCGCATCGTCAAATTGTTCATGCGCAAGCTGGTGAAGGGCGAGGCGGACAACTTGCCTCGCAATCTGCCGGTACGCCACGTGGCTTTCGAGCCGAAAATCAAAATCCATGGCAAAGCGCAGACGGCCTCCGATGCCGAGCTCAAAGCCAACCCGCGTGCTCGTAGTGCTGTCATGCGCGTTGCGGAGAAGCTGCGGTGAGCAAGCTTTTCGCCAAGCCACTTCCAGGCGGAAGCTTTTTCATGCTTCTGCTGTTCATCGGCGTTCTGGTGTCCGCGATTGCGGTGTCCTATAGCGCGCATTGGAATCGTCAGCTGCTCAACACGCTGTATGGCGAGTTGAGTGTGCGCGACAAGGCGCAAGCGGAGTGGGGCCGGCTGATTCTTGAACAAAGCACCTGGACCGCCCATAGCCGGATCGAAGTGCTGGCCACCGAACAACTGAAAATGCGTATTCCCGGCGCGGCAGAAGTCCAGATGGTGGCGCCATGATGAAGCTTGAAGGCGCACTCTTTCCCTGGCGGTTCCGCCTGGTGCTGGGTTTGCTCGGCATCATGGTGGCGGCGATCGCCTGGCGCATCATCGATCTGCAGGTCGTCGATCGCGACTTCCTCAAGGGGCAGGGCGATGCGCGCAGTGTTCGACATATTCCGATCCCGGCTCACCGTGGCCTGATCACTGACCGTAACGGCGAGCCGCTGGCCGTCAGTACGCCGGTGACCACCCTGTGGGCGAACGCCAAGGAAATGCAACTGGCCAAGGACAAGTGGCCGGCATTGGCCGCTGCCTTGGGGCAAGACCCCAAAGCACTGGCCGAGCGTCTTGAAGCCCAGGCCAATAAAGAGTTCATCTACCTGGTGCGTGGCCTGACGCCCGAGCAGGGCCAGCAGGTTCTCGATCTCAAGGTGCCGGGGGTCTATGGCATCGAAGAGTTCCGGCGTTTCTACCCGGCCGGCGAAGTGACCGCGCACATGGTCGGCTTTACCGACATCGACGACCGCGGTCGCGAGGGGGTCGAACTGGCCTATGACGAGTGGCTGGCCGGGGTACCGGGCAAGCGCCAGGTCATCAAGGATCGGCGCGGCAGACTGATCAAAGATGTCCAGGTCACCAAAAACGCCAAGGCCGGCAAGCCCTTGGCGTTGTCGATTGACCTGCGCCTGCAATACCTGGCCAACCGCGAACTGCGCAATGCCATCGTCGAGAACGGCGCCAAGGCCGGCAGCCTGGTCATCATGGACGTGAAGACCGGCGAGATCCTGGCCATGGTCAACCAGCCGACCTACAACCCGAACAACCGTCGCAACCTGCAACCGGCGATGATGCGCAACCGCGCCATGATCGACGTGTTCGAACCGGGTTCGACCATGAAAGCCATCTCCATGAGCGCGGCGCTGGAAACCGGCCGCTGGAAACCGAGCGACACCGTCGAGGTTTATCCGGGCACGCTGCAGATCGGCAAATACACCATTCGCGACGTATCCAAGAGCGAAGGCGCGGTGCTTGACCTGACCGGAATTCTGATCAATTCCAGTAACGTCGGCATGAGCAAGATCGCCTTCGATATCGGCGGCGAAGCCATCTTCCGTCTGGCCCAGAAAATCGGCCTCGGCCAGGATACCGGCCTCGGTTTCCCGGGCGAGCGTGTCGGCAACCTGCCGAATTACCGTGAATGGCGCAAGGCCGAGACGGCCACGCTGTCGTACGGCTACGGTATCTCGGTGACCGCGATCCAGTTGGTTCACGCCTTCTCGGCACTGGCCAATAACGGTCGTATCGCTCCACTGACTCTGATCAAAACCGACAAGACCCCGGAAACCACCCAGGTGATTCCGGAAAAGGTCGCCAAGACCATGCAAGGCATGTTGCAACAGGTGATCGAGGCTCCGCGCGGCGTGTTCCGTGCCCAGGTGCCGGCGTATCACGTGGCCGGCAAGAGTGGTACCGCGCGCAAGACTTCGGTCGGCACCAAGGGTTATGCCGAGAACTCCTACCGTTCGCTGTTCGCTGGTTTCGGCCCGATGAGCGATCCGCGTTACGCCATAGTCGTGGTGATCGACGAGCCGAGCAAGGCCGGCTACTTCGGTGGCTTGGTATCGGCACCGGTGTTCAGCAAAGTGATGTCCGGCACCCTGCGTCTGATGAATATCTCGCCGGACAACCTGCCACCTACCCAACAAGCCAATGCGGCACCAGCTAAAGGAGGGCGCGGCTGATGTCTCTTAGCCTGAACAAGATTTTCGCCCACGCTGGTCGCGATCTGCTGATTCGCGAACTGACCCTGGACAGCCGCAATGTGCGCGCCGGCGATCTGTTCCTTGCGGTTCCTGGCGGCAAGTTCGATGGCCGTGCGCACATCGCCGATGCCTTGCAGCGCGGTGCGGCTGCAGTGGCTTATGAAGTCGAAGGCGCGACCGTCCTGCCGATTACCGACGTGCCGCTGATTCCGGTCAAAGGCCTGGCGGCGCAGCTGTCGGATATCGCCGGACGTTTTTATGGCGATCCGAGTCGTCATCTCAACCTGATTGGCGTGACCGGTACCAACGGCAAGACCAGCGTGACCCAGTTGGTCGCGCAAGCGCTCGACCTGCTGGGCCAGCACTGTGGCATCGTCGGCACCCTGGGCAGCGGTTTTTATGGCGCGCTGCAAAGCGGGATGCACACCACGCCGAACCCGATTGCCGTACAGGCCACCCTGGCCGACCTGAAAAAGGCCGGTGCCAAGGCCGTGGCGATGGAAGTGTCGTCCCATGGTCTCGACCAGGGGCGGGTCAGTGCGCTGGCCTTCGATGTGGCGGTGCTGACCAACCTGTCTCGCGACCACCTGGATTATCACGGCACCATGGAAGCCTACGGCTCCACCAAGGCCAAGCTGTTCGGCTGGAGCGACCTGGGTTGCCGGGTCATCAACCTCGACGATGAGTTCGGTCGGCTGTTGGCCAGTGACGAGCAGGATTCGCGGCTGATCACCTACAGCCTCGAGGATCCGCGGGCCTATCTGTACTGCCGCGAAGCGCAATTCGACGACGAAGGCGTGCGTGCGACCCTGGTGACTCCGCAGGGCGAACATCATCTGCGCAGCACCTTGCTCGGCCGTTTCAACCTGAGCAACGTGCTGGCCGCTGTCGGTGCCTTGCTCGGCCTGGATTACGCCCTCGACGAAATCCTCCACGTGCTGCCGAAACTGGAAGGTCCGGCCGGTCGCATGCAGCGCCTGGGCGGCGGTTCGCAACCGCTGGTGGTGGTCGATTACGCTCACACCCCGGATGCCCTGGAAAAAGTATTGCTGGCCCTGCGTCCCCACGCCAAGGGCCGTTTGCTGTGCCTGTTCGGCTGCGGCGGCGATCGCGATCGCGGCAAGCGTCCGCTGATGGCGGAAGTGGTCGAGCGCCTGGCCGACGGCGTGCTGGTTACCGACGACAACCCGCGTACGGAAGATCCAGCGCAGATTTTCGACGACATTCGTACCGGCTTCAGTGCGGTGGACAAGGTCGAGTTCGTCTCCGGTCGCGGCCTGGCCATCGCCCAGCTGATCGCCGGCGCTTCGGCGGATGACGTCATTGTCCTGGCCGGTAAAGGTCATGAGGACTATCAGGAAATCAACGGCGTGCGTCTCGACTTCTCCGACCTGGTGGAAGCCGACCGGGCGCTGACTGCGTGGGAGGTGGCCCATGCTTAAGGCCCTGAAACTCAGTGAACTGAGCGGACCGTTGGCGGGTCGCCTGCTGGCTGGCGATTGCAGCTTCGATGGCGTGAGCATCGACAGCCGGGCGATCAAGCCGGGCCAACTCTTTATTGCCCTGGCCGGCCCGCGTTTCGACGGTCATGACTACCTGAATGAGGTCGCTTCTAAAGGCGCCGTCGGTGCCCTGGTCGAACGCGAAGTGCCAGACAGCACGCTGCCGCAGTTGCTGGTCAGCGATACCCGGCAGGCGCTTGGACAGCTGGGAGCCTTGAATCGCGCGGCTTTCACCAAGCCTGTCGCGGCAATTACCGGCTCCAGCGGCAAGACCACGGTCAAGGAAATGCTGGCCAGCATCCTGCGTACGCGCGGGCCGGTGCTTGCCACACGCGGCAATCTGAACAACGACCTGGGCGCACCCTTGACCCTGCTGGAGCTGGCCCTGGAGCACACTGCGGCGGTGATCGAGCTCGGGGCTTCGCGCATCGGCGAAATTGCCTACACCGTGGCGATGACCAAGCCGCATGTCGCCATCATCAATAATGCCGGTACCGCTCATGTTGGCGAGTTTGGCGGGCCGGAAAAAATCGTCGAGGCCAAAGGCGAGATCCTCGAAGGGCTGGATGCTTCCGGTATCGCCGTGCTCAACCTCGATGACAAGGCCTTCCCGATCTGGAAAACCCGTGCCGCCGGCCGTCAGGTGCTGAGTTTTGCCCTGACCAACAATGCCGCCGACTTTTACGCCTCGGATATCCAGCGTGATGCCCGTGGCTGCCCGAACTTCACCCTGCATGCTGGCAACGGCTCCGAGCGGATCCAGTTGAACCTGCTGGGTACCCATAACGTGGCCAATGCCCTGGCCGCTGCGGCTGCCGCTCATGCCCTGGGCGTGTCGCTGTTCGGCATCGCCACCGGGCTCAACGCGGTGCAGCCGGTCAAGGGCCGCACCGTCGCCCAGCTGGCGAAAAACGGCATGCGGGTCATCGACGACACCTACAACGCGAACCCCACGTCAATGTGCGCGGCCGTTGATATACTCGCCGGCTTTTCCGGCCGCACCGTCCTGGTGCTCGGAGATATCGGCGAGTTGGGCGATTGGGCGGAGCAGGGGCATCGCGAAGTGGGTGCTTATGCCGCCGGCAAGGTGTCGGCGCTCTACGCCGTGGGCCCGATGATGGCCCACGCGGTCGCTGCCTTCGGTGAGCACGCCCAACACTTCGCCAGCCAGGCCGAGCTGATCGCAGCCCTGGGCGCCGAGCAAGATACAAACACCACTATTTTGATCAAGGGATCGCGCAGCGCGGTGATGGAAAACATCGTCGCGGCTTTGTGTGGTTCCAGCACGGAGAAACATTGATGCTGCTGCTGCTAGCGGAGTACCTGCAACAGTTCTACAAAGGCTTCGCGGTCTTTCAGTACCTGACCCTGCGCGGGATTCTCGGGGTACTGACTGCGCTGGTGCTGTCCTTGTGGCTGGGGCCGTGGATGATCCGCACTTTGCAGACCCGTCAGATCGGCCAGGCCGTGCGTAACGACGGTCCGCAATCGCACCTCTCCAAGTCGGGCACCCCGACCATGGGCGGCGCGCTGATCCTCTCGGCAATCGGTATCAGCACCCTGCTGTGGGCCGACCTGAGCAACCGTTATGTGTGGGTGGTGTTGCTGGTCACCCTGTTGTTCGGCGCCATCGGCTGGGTCGATGACTATCGCAAGGTGATCGAGAAGAATTCCCGTGGTTTGCCTAGCCGCTGGAAGTACTTCTGGCAGTCGGTATTTGGCCTGGGCGCGGCGATCTTCCTGTATGTCACCGCGCAAACCCCGGTCGAAACCACCTTGCTGATCCCCATGCTCAAGGACGTCAGCATTCCGCTGGGTATCGGCTTCGTGGTCCTGACCTATTTCGTGATCGTTGGCTCCAGCAACGCGGTCAACCTGACCGACGGCCTCGACGGCCTGGCGATCATGCCGACCGTGATGGTGGGCGGTGCCCTGGGCATCTTCTGCTACCTGTCGGGTAACGTGAAATTCGCTGAGTACCTGCTGATTCCTTACGTTCCAGGCGCGGGTGAGCTGATCGTGTTCTGCGGCGCGCTGATCGGCGCCGGACTGGGCTTCCTGTGGTTCAACACCTACCCGGCACAAGTCTTTATGGGCGACGTCGGCGCGCTGGCGCTGGGTGCGGCCCTGGGCACCATCGCGGTGATCGTTCGTCAGGAAATCGTCCTGTTCATCATGGGCGGTGTGTTCGTGATGGAAACCCTGTCGGTGGTCATTCAGGTGGCCTCCTTCAAGTTGACCGGTCGTCGTGTATTCCGCATGGCGCCAATTCACCACCACTTTGAACTCAAGGGCTGGCCCGAGCCGCGCGTGATCGTCCGTTTCTGGATCATCACCGTGATTCTCGTGTTGATCGGCCTTGCCACCCTGAAGCTGAGGTAGAACGAGTGTCTCTGATCGCTTCTGACCACTTCCGCATCGTTGTCGGCCTCGGCAAGAGCGGCATGTCCCTGGTTCGCTTCCTGGCGAACCGGGGCGTGTCGTTTGCCGTCGCCGATACGCGGGAAAATCCACCGGAACTGGCCACGCTGCGCCGTGACTATCCGCATGTGGAAGTGCGTTGTGGCGAGCTGGACGTCGACTTCCTGTGCCGTGCCGACGAGCTCTACGTGAGCCCCGGCCTGGCCCTGGCGACCCCGGCCCTGCAAGCCGCCGCCGCCCGTGGGGTGAAACTTTCCGGCGATATCGAGCTGTTTGCGCGTAACGCGAAGGCGCCGATTGTCGCCATCAGCGGTTCCAACGCGAAAAGCACCGTGACCACCCTGGTGGGGGAAATGGCGGCGGCGGCGGGCAAGCGGGTCGCCGTGGGTGGAAACCTGGGTACCCCGGCCCTGGACCTGCTCAGCGACGACGTCGAGCTGTACGTCATGGAACTGTCCAGCTTCCAGCTGGAGACCACCGATCAGCTGGGCGCCGAAGTGGCCACCGTGCTGAACATCAGCGAAGACCACATGGACCGCTACAGCGGCCTGCCGGCGTATCACCTGGCCAAGCACCGGATCTTCCGGGGCGCCCGGCAGGTGGTGTTCAACCGCCAGGATGCCTTGACCCGGCCATTGATCGGCGAAGGCCTGCCGTGCTGGACCTTCGGCCTGAGCAAACCCGACTTCAAGGCGTTCGGCCTGCGTGAAGAGAACGGCGAGAAATACCTGGCCTTCGAATTCCAGAACCTGATGCCGGTGCGCGAGCTGAAGATCCGCGGCGCCCATAACCAGTCCAACGCCCTGGCGGCGCTGGCCCTGGGGCATGCGGTCGGCCTGCCATTCGACGCCATGCTCTCGGCCCTGCGCACCTTCGCCGGCCTCGAGCACCGCTGCCAGTGGGTTCGCGACCTGGATGGCGTGGGTTATTACAACGACTCCAAGGCCACCAACGTTGGCGCTGCCCTGGCGGCCATCGAAGGCCTGGGCGCGGACATCGAAGGCAAGATCGTGCTGATCGCCGGTGGCGACGGCAAAGGTGCCGAGTTCAAGGACCTGCGCGACCCGGTGGCGGCCAACTGCCGCGCCGTGATCCTGATGGGCCGCGATTCCGACAAGATCGGCGAGGCCATCGGCGATGCTGTGCCGCTGATTCGTGTCGGCTCCCTGGTCGAAGCCGTGGCGCAATGCCGTGCCACCGCCCAGGCCGGTGACGTGGTGCTGCTGTCGCCGGCCTGCGCCAGTTTCGACATGTTCAAAAATTATGAAGACCGTGGTCACCAGTTCGTCCGCGCCGTGGAGGATCTGGCATGAACCTGAGAGATATCATCAAGCCTTATCCATCGCCGATCATTACCGGGCGTGGCGTCGACCTCGATTTCCCGATGCTCGCCGGCTGCCTGACGCTGCTCGGCCTCGGGTTGATCATGATCGCCTCGGCCTCCACCGAAGTGGCGGCGGCGCAGTCGGGTAGTGCCCTGTACTACATGATTCGCCACCTTATCTATGTGGTGCTGGGCCTGGGTGCGTGCATTGTCACCATGATGATTCCGATCGCCACCTGGCAACGCCTGGGCTGGATGATGCTGCTCGGTGCCTTCGGTTTGCTGGTGATGGTGATCATTCCGGGGATCGGCCGTGAAGTGAACGGTTCGATGCGCTGGATCGGTTTCAGTTTCTTCAACGTCCAGCCTTCCGAGATCGCCAAGGTGTTCGTGGTGATCTACCTCGCCGGTTACCTGGTGCGTCGCCAGAAAGAAGTGCGCGAAAGCTGGATGGGCTTCTTCAAACCGTTCATCGTGCTGCTGCCGATGGCCGGCCTGCTGCTGATGGAGCCGGACTTCGGCGCCACCGTGGTGATGATGGGGGCCGCGGCGGCGATGCTGTTCCTCGGTGGGGTTGGGTTGTTCCGCTTTTCCTTGATGGTGGTCCTGGCGGTCGCGGCGGTGGTCCTGCTGATTCAGATGCAGCCCTATCGAATGGCGCGCCTGACCAACTTTGCCGACCCTTGGGCCGACCAGTTCGGCGCGGGCTACCAGCTGTCCCAGGCCCTGATTGCTTTTGGCCGTGGCGAATGGCTGGGCGTTGGCCTGGGTAACAGCGTGCAGAAACAGTTCTACCTGCCGGAAGCCCACACCGACTTCGTGTTCTCGGTCCTGGCCGAAGAACTGGGCGCCGTCGGTTCCCTGTGCACAGTGGCGCTGTTCGTCTTCGTCTGTATCCGTGGCATGTACATCGGCCTGTGGGCCGAGAAAGCCAAGCAGTTCTTTGCCGCCTATGTCGCTTATGGCCTGTCGTTCCTGTGGATCGGCCAGTTCCTGATCAATATTGGGGTGAACGTCGGCCTGTTGCCGACCAAAGGCCTGACCTTGCCGTTCCTCAGTTATGGCGGCAGTTCGTTGGTGATCTGCTGCGCCTGTCTTGGCCTGTTGCTGCGCATCGAGTGGGAGAGTCGGACCCACCTGGGCAGCGAAGAGATGGAGTTCAGCGAGAGCGACTTCGCCGAGGAGCCAAGCCATGGGCGCTAATGTGCTGATCATGGCCGGTGGCACCGGCGGTCACGTGTTCCCGGCGCTGGCCTGTGCCCGTGAGTTCCAGGCGCGCGGTTATACCGTGCACTGGCTCGGCACCCCGCGCGGTATCGAAAACGAGCTGGTGCCGAACGCCGGCCTGCAACTGCATCTGATCAACGTCAGCGGCCTGCGGGGCAAGAGCAAGCTGTCGCTGCTCAAGGCGCCATTCGTGTTGCTCAAGGCAGTGCTGCAGGCGCGCCGGATCATTCGTCAGCTCAAGCCGGTTTGTGTGCTGGGCTTTGGCGGTTATGTGACCGGCCCTGGCGGCGTCGCGGCAAAACTGTCCGGCGTGCCGGTGATCGTTCATGAACAGAACGCGGTCGCCGGTACCGCCAATCGGCTGCTGGTGCCGTTGTCGGCCCGAGTCTGCGAAGCTTTCCCGGACACCTTTGGTGCCTCCAGCAGCCGGCGTACCACCGGCAACCCGGTGCGCACCGAGCTGTTCCTCGATACACCGCGCGAGGCTTTGGCCGGACGCAAGGCGCGTTTGCTGATCCTGGGCGGAAGCCTGGGAGCAGAGCCGTTGAACAAGTTGCTGCCTGAAGCCCTGGCGCTGGTCTCCCCCGAGCTGCGTCCGGAAGTGTTTCATCAGGCCGGCAAAAACCACGATGAAGTGACTGCAGAGCGCTATCGCGCCGCCGGCGTCGAGGCGCAGGTGCAGCCGTTCATCAAAGACATGGCCCAAGCCTATGGCTGGGCTGACCTGGTGGTTTGTCGCGCAGGCGCGTTGACCGTCAGTGAACTGGCTGCCGCCGGTCTGCCTTCGATGCTCGTGCCTTTGCCTCACGCCATCGACGATCACCAGACCCGCAATGCCGATTATTTGGCTCGTGAAGGCGCTGCCTTCCTGATGCCGCAAAGAACGACTGGCGCAGCGGACCTTGCCGCTCGCCTGACAGAGGTTTTGATGCAACCGGAACGACTCAACAGCATGGCCGACGCCGCACGTCGCCTGGCCAAACCCGATGCCACCCGTAGCGTGGTCGATATCTGCCTGGAGGTGGCCCATGGTTGAGAATCAGAAAGCCATGCCACAACCGGAAATGCGCCGCATCCGTCGCATCCACTTCGTCGGTATCGGCGGCGTGGGCATGTGCGGGATCGCCGAAGTGCTGCTGAACCTGGGCTACCAGGTCTCCGGTTCCGACCTCAAGGCGTCGCCGGTTACCGAGCGCCTCGAGTCCTTCGGTGCGCAGATCTTTATCGGCCACCGTGCCGAGAACGCCGCCAACGCCGATGTACTGGTAGTGTCCAGCGCCGTGAACACCTCCAACCCGGAAGTGGCCACCGCTCTGGAACGCCGCATCCCGGTGGTGCCGCGCGCGGAAATGCTGGCCGAGCTGATGCGCTACCGCCACGGCGTCGCCGTTGCCGGTACCCACGGCAAGACCACCACCACCAGCCTGCTGGCCTCGGTGTTCGCCGCCGGTGGCCTGGACCCGACCTTTGTCATCGGTGGCCGGCTGAATGCAGCGGGTACCAATGCACAGTTGGGTACCAGCCGTTACCTGATCGCCGAAGCCGATGAAAGCGACGCCAGTTTCCTGCACTTGCAACCGCTGGTAGCCGTGGTGACCAACATCGACGCCGACCACATGGCGACCTACGACGGTGACTTCAACAAACTGAAGAAAACCTTCGTCGAATTCCTGCACAACCTGCCGTTCTATGGCTTGGCTGTACTGTGCCTGGACGACCCGGTGGTGCGCGAGATCCTGCCGCAGGTCAAGCGTCCGACCGTCACCTACGGTTTCAACGAAGACGCCGATGTGCGGGCGATCAATGTACGCCAGCAGGGCATGCAGACCTTCTTCACCGTGCTGCGTCCCGATCGCGAGCCGCTGGATGTCTCGGTGAACATGCCGGGTAACCACAACGTGCTGAACGCGCTGGCGACCATCTGCATCGCCACCGACGAAGGCATCAGCGATGAAGCCATCGTCCAGGGCCTGTCGGGCTTCCAGGGCGTGGGTCGGCGCTTTCAGGTCTACGGCGAGCTGCCGGTGGAAGGCGGCAACGTGATGCTGGTGGACGACTATGGCCACCACCCGACCGAAGTCGCAGCGGTGATCAAGGCCGTGCGCGGTGGCTGGCCTGAGCGCCGCCTGGTGATGGTCTACCAGCCGCACCGTTTCAGCCGCACCCGCGACCTGTACGACGATTTCGTCCAGGTGCTGGCGGACGCCAACGTCCTGCTGTTGATGGAAGTCTACCCGGCGGGCGAAGAGCCGATCCCGGGGGCGGACAGCCGTCAGCTGTGCCACAGCATCCGTCAGCGCGGTCAGCTGGACCCGATCTACATCGAGCGTGGGGTCGACCTCGCGCCGCTGGTCAAGCCGCTGCTGCGTGCCGGCGACATCCTGCTGTGCCAGGGCGCCGGAGATATCGGCGGCCTTGCGCCGAAGCTGTTGAACAGTCCGTTGTTCGCGGGCGCCGCGCCTGCCGGTCAGGGGAAGTCGAAATGACCGCCGCCTACGCCTCTCTGTTTTCGACCATCGCGCCGAAGGATTTCGGCCGTGTCGCCGTGCTGTTCGGCGGCAAGAGCGCCGAGCGCGAAGTCTCGCTGAAGTCCGGCAATGCCGTGCTCGAAGCCTTGCTGAGCGCCGGTGTGGACGCGTTCGGCATCGACGTTGGTGACGACTTCCTGCAGCGCCTGCTGAACGAGAAGATCGACCGCGCCTTCATCATCCTCCACGGCCGTGGCGGCGAAGACGGCAGCATGCAGGGCCTGCTGGAGTGCCTGGGGATTCCCTACACCGGCAGCGGCATCCTGGCTTCGGCGCTGGCGATGGACAAACTGCGTACCAAGCAGGTCTGGCACAGCCTCGGTATTCCGACGCCACGCCACGCCGTACTTGGCTCCGAGGCCGATTGTATTTGCGCGGCTACGGAACTGGGCATGCCTTTGATCGTCAAACCGGCGCATGAAGGTTCCAGTATTGGTATGGCCAAAGTGACATCCGCGTCCGAACTGATCGACGCATGGAAAGCGGCCAGCACCTACGACTCGCAAGTCTTGGTTGAACAATGGATTCAAGGTCCGGAGTTCACCATCGCCACGCTGCGCGGCCAGGTATTGCCACCGATCGCCCTGGGCACGCCCCACACGTTTTACGACTACGACGCCAAGTACCTGGCTTCCGATACCCAGTACCGGATCCCGTGCGGCCTCGACAGCGACAAAGAGCAGGAGCTCATGGACCTGACGGCGAAGGCCTGCGGGGCGCTCGGTATCGCCGGTTGGGCGCGTGCCGACGTGATGCAGGACGCCGACGGCCAGTTCTGGTTCCTGGAAGTGAATACCGCCCCCGGCATGACCGATCACAGCCTGGTTCCGATGGCGGCGCGTGCCGCCGGTCTGGATTTCCAGCAGCTGGTTCTGGCCATCCTGGCGGAAAGTGTCGTCAGTAACGCAGAGCCGCGAGGTTAAGGCCATGCAAGGCGCCCAGCTACGTCATCAGCAACCCGCTCCCGGCCGCAAGCCGGTGCCGCGTGGTGCCAGCCGGATGGTGGCCAAGGAGCCGATGTCGGCGCGCCTGCCGAAAGCCAACTTTGGCGTGCTGAAAAGCCTGATGTGGCCGGTGCTGCTGGTCGCGCTGGGCTTCGGCACTTACGAAGGCGCGCAACGCCTGCTGCCCTATGCCGACCGGCCGATCACCAAGGTCGCGGTGCAGGGCGACCTGAGTTACATCAGCCAGCAGGCGGTGCAGCAGCGGATCGCGCCCTACGTCGCGGCGAGCTTCTTCACCATCGACCTGGCGAGCATGCGTACCGAGCTGGAACAGATGCCATGGATCGCTCATGCCGAGGTACGGCGTGTGTGGCCGGACCAGGTGGTGATTCGCCTGGAAGAACAACTGCCGGTGGCCCGTTGGGGCGACGAGGCGCTGTTGAACAACCAGGGCCAGGCCTTCACCCCGCGTGAACTGGCGAACTACGAGCACTTGCCACAGTTGTTCGGCCCGCAGCGGGCCCAGCAGCAGGTGATGCAGCAGTACCAGGTGCTGAGCCAGATGCTGCGCCCGATGGGTTTCTCCATTGCCCGTCTGGAGTTGCGCGAGCGCGGCAGCTGGTTCCTGACCACGGGGGCCGGTAGCGCTGGCCCTGGTATCGAGCTGTTGCTCGGACGCGATCACCTGGTGGAGAAGATGCGCCGCTTCATTGCCATTTATGAAAAAACGCTGAAAGAACAGATTACGAACATCGCGCGCATCGATCTGCGTTATGCCAACGGCCTGGCCGTCGGCTGGCGGGAACCTGTAGCGCCCACGACGGCCCAACCCGCCGTCGCGAAGAATTAAGAAGAGGCAGGACCATGGCAAACGTGCAAAGCGGCAAAATGATCGTCGGTCTGGATATCGGCACCTCCAAGGTGGTGGCGCTGGTAGGCGAGGTCGCGGCCGATGGCACGCTGGAAATCGTCGGTATCGGCACCCATCCATCGCGCGGCCTGAAGAAGGGCGTGGTGGTGAATATCGAGTCCACCGTTCAATCGATCCAGCGCGCGGTAGAAGAAGCGCAACTGATGGCCGGTTGCCGTATCCACTCGGCGTTCGTCGGCGTGGCGGGCAATCACATTCGCAGCCTGAACTCCCACGGCATCGTGGCGATTCGTGATCGCGAAGTGAGTTCGGCGGACCTGGAGCGGGTACTCGACGCGGCACAGGCCGTGGCGATTCCGGCCGACCAGCGGGTGCTGCACACCCTGCCGCAGGATTACGTGATCGATAACCAGGAAGGCGTGCGCGAGCCCCTGGGCATGTCCGGTGTACGTCTGGAAGCCAAGGTGCACGTGGTGACCTGCGCGGTGAATGCCGCCCAGAACATCGAAAAGTGCGTGCGTCGCTGTGGCCTGGAAATCGACGACATCATTCTCGAACAGCTGGCCTCGGCGTATTCGGTGCTGACCGACGACGAGAAAGAGCTGGGCGTGTGCCTGGTGGATATCGGCGGCGGTACCACCGACATCGCGATCTTCACCGAAGGCGCGATCCGCCATACCGCGGTGATCCCGATTGCCGGCGACCAGGTGACCAACGACATCGCCATGGCGCTGCGTACGCCGACCCAGTACGCCGAAGAAATCAAGATCCGTTACGCCTGCGCCCTGGCCAAGCTGGCCGGTGCCGGTGAAACCATCAAGGTGCCAAGTGTCGGCGACCGTCCACCGCGCGAGCTGTCCCGCCAGGCCCTGGCCGAAGTGGTCGAGCCGCGCTACGACGAGCTGTTCACCCTGATCCAGGCCGAACTGCGTCGCAGCGGCTACGAAGACCTGATCCCGGCCGGCATCGTGCTGACCGGCGGTACTTCGAAAATGGAAGGCGCGGTCGAACTGGCCGAAGAGATTTTCCACATGCCGGTCCGCCTGGGCGTGCCGCACACCGTCAAGGGCCTGTCCGACGTGGTGCGCAACCCGATCTATTCCACCGGCGTGGGCTTGCTGTTGTACGGGCTGCAGAAGCAGTCCGACGGTATCTCGTTCTCCGGCATCGGCAGCCGGGACAGCTACAGCAGCGACGAACCCAAGGCCGCCTTGCTCGATCGCATCAAGAGCTGGGTGCAGGGCAATTTTTAAGAAACAGCTTCAAGCGGCAAGTTTCAAGCTTCAAGAAGTACAGGGTTCCATGCTTGCGGCTTATAGCTTGCAGCTTGGAGCTTCTACCGCAGTAAAAGCAGCATGAAATACGTTGTAAGCAGTAGGCGCAGTAGGCGAAAAAACTAGAGAAATGAAAGGAGAGGGAAAATGTTCGAACTCGTAGACAACGTCCCCGCAAGTCCGGTAATCAAGGTTATCGGTGTTGGCGGTGGCGGCGGCAACGCCGTCAATCACATGGTCAAGAGCAACATCGAAGGCGTCGAATTCATCTGCGCCAACACTGATGCTCAAGCGCTGAAAAACATCGGCGCGCGGACCATCCTGCAACTGGGTACCGGCGTGACCAAGGGCCTGGGTGCTGGCGCCAATCCTGAGGTCGGCCGTCAAGCCGCCCTGGAAGACCGCGAGCGTATCGCTGAAGTGCTGGCGGGCACCAACATGGTGTTCATCACGACCGGCATGGGCGGTGGTACCGGTACCGGTGCCGCGCCGATCATCGCCGAAGTGGCCAAGGAAATGGGCATCCTCACCGTTGCGGTGGTGACTCGTCCGTTCCCGTTCGAAGGCCGCAAGCGTATGCAGATCGCTGATGAAGGCATCCGCGCGCTGAGCGAAAGCGTCGATTCGTTGATCACCATTCCCAACGAAAAGCTGCTGACCATCCTCGGCAAGGACGCCAGCCTGCTGTCGGCTTTCGCCAAGGCCGACGACGTTCTGGCCGGTGCCGTTCGCGGTATCTCCGACATCATCAAGCGTCCGGGCATGATCAACGTCGACTTCGCCGACGTACGTACCGTGATGAGCGAAATGGGCATGGCAATGATGGGCACTGGCTGCGCCAGCGGTCCTAACCGTGCACGTGAAGCGACCGAAGCGGCAATCCGCAACCCGCTGCTGGAAGACGTGAACCTGCAAGGCGCGCGCGGCATCCTGGTGAACATCACCGCCGGTCCCGACCTGTCCCTGGGCGAGTACTCCGACGTGGGTAGCATCATCGAAGCCTTCGCTTCCGAGCACGCGATGGTCAAGGTCGGTACCGTTATCGATCCGGACATGCGCGACGAGCTGCACGTGACCGTGGTTGCCACGGGTCTGGGCGCGAAAATCGAGAAGCCTGTGAAGGTCATCGACAATACCGTGCAAACCTCCATGGCCGCTGCACAGGCGCCAGCCCCTGCCCGTCAGGAACTGCCGTCGGTCAACTACCGTGATCTGGACCGTCCGACCGTCATGCGCAACCAGGCCCAGGCCAGTGCTGCGACTGCGGCGAAGCTGAATCCGCAAGATGATCTGGACTATCTGGACATCCCGGCTTTCCTGCGTCGCCAGGCCGATTGATGGAATGTATCAGGGGTATTAGGGTGATTGGTGTTCAGCAAAGGCCTGGTCTGCTATTATCGCCAGCCTTTGTTGATACCAGTTCGCAATTTGCGCTGAAGCGGCCCAAGCCATGATTAAACAACGCACCCTGAAGAATATTATCCGTGCCACAGGTGTAGGCCTGCACTCTGGGGAGAAGGTTTACCTGACCCTCAAGCCTGCGCCTGTCGACACCGGCATTGTGTTTTGTCGTGCCGACCTGGACCCTGTGGTGCAGATTCCTGCTCGCGCGGAAAACGTTGGTGAAACCACTATGTCGACCACCCTGGTCAACGGTGACACCAAGGTGGACACGGTGGAGCACTTGCTCTCGGCCATGGCTGGCCTGGGCATCGATAACGCCTACGTCGAGCTCTCCGCGTCCGAAGTCCCGATCATGGATGGCAGCGCTGGACCCTTCGTATTCCTGATTCAATCTGCCGGCCTGGAAGAACAGGACGCAGCCAAGAAGTTCATCCGCATCCTTCGTGAGGTGACGGTGGAAGACGGCGACAAGCGCGCCACTTTCGTGCCTTTCGACGGTTTTAAAGTGAGCTTTGAGATCGATTTCGATCACCCGGTTTTCCGTGACCGCACCCAGAGTGCAAGCGTGGACTTTTCCAGCACGTCGTTCGTGAAGGAAGTCAGCCGCGCCCGTACCTTTGGTTTCATGAGTGATATCGAGTACCTGCGCAAGCACAACCTCGCACTCGGCGGCAGCGTGGAAAACGCCATCGTGGTCGACGCGGATGGTGTACTGAACGAGGACGGCCTTCGCTACGAAGACGAGTTCGTGAAGCACAAGATCCTCGACGCAATTGGTGACCTCTACCTGCTGGGCAACAGCCTGATAGGTGAGTTCAAAGGCTTCAAGTCGGGCCATGCACTGAACAACCAGCTTCTGCGCAAGCTCATTGAGCAGAAAGACGCTTGGGAAGTCGTGACCTTCGAAGATGCCAGCACTGCACCGATCTCTTACATGCGTCCGGTTGCGGCCGTGTAAGTAACACTCTCTTTCCTTTAGTTTTTAAAGGCTGCCTTCGGGTGGCCTTTTTTTATGCCCGCAGATTGTTGCGCGGCTGATGAGGTTATCGCGGGCAGCACGGGCCCCGTAGAAGCGAGGCTTGCCCGCGATGAGGTCAACCCACCACTCGGTTTCGCCCCTCGGCCTTGGCCTGGTATAGCGCCTTGTCGGCCATCGCGCACAGCGCTTTCAGGCTGGACTTCGGCGTGCCTGCCCAGGTGCCGAGGCCAATGCTGATGGTGATCGGCGAGGCACCGTCCTGGATCGGCGGCAGGCGCTCGATCGCCAGGCGAATATGCTCGGCGATACGCCGGGCGCCGGCGTTGTCAGTCTCCGGCAGGACCACGGCGAACTCTTCGCCGCCGTAGCGTGCGGCCAGGTCGCCGGGGCGACGGATATTGTCACTGATCACCCGGGCGACGATGCGCAAGGCTTCATCGCCGAGCGGGTGGCCATAGCGATCATTGAAGGCCTTGAAGTGATCCACGTCGAGCATCAGCAGCGACAGCGCGCTATGGGAGCGCTGCGCGCGACCCCATTCGCGAGCCAGGGTCTGATCCAGGCTGCGACGGTTGTCGAGGCCGGTGAGGGCATCGGTGGCCGCCAGTTGCGCGAGTTCCTGCTCGGCGCTCTGGCGCCGGCGCAATTCCCGGCACAGCAGCCAGGTCAGCCACAGCAGGCCCAGGCACAGCGCACCGGTGGCGCCGCCGACCACCAGCGCGGTGCGCTGCCAGGAGGCGAATACTTCATTGCTGGAGAGCGCCACGATCACGATCAGCGGCAGGTCCCCGACCTGGGAGAAGGTGTACAGGCGCGGCTGCTGGGTGCTGGACATGCCTTTGAAGCTGCCGTTCCCCTCGCGCAGGATGCGGATGAAATTGGGCCGTTGGCTGAAGTCCTGGCCGATCAGGTTGTCCGCTCGCGGCGGCTCCTGGGCCAACAGGATACCGTCGCGACTGATCAGGTTGACCGAGCTGTCGCGGCCGACATTCAGGCTTTTGAACAACTGGCTGAAGTAGTCCAGGCGCATGGCCGCTTCGGCCACGCCGAGGAATTCTCCACGTTCGTTGGAAACCCGCCGGCTGAAACTGATGCGCCAATCCAGCTCGGGCGGGAGGGCGCGGAACGGTCGGCTGATCAGCATGCCCGGATCGGGGTTATTCACATGAGACTGGAAATACTCCCGATCGGCAAAGTTGCCCTTGCGCGGTTCGACCGAAGCGGAGTCGGCGAGCACATCGCCGTGCGCGTCGAGCAGCAGGATGTTGCCCTTGTAGGGTGCAGCCGTGGCCCGGTCGAACAGCGCCATATGGCGAATGGTCGGCGAGACCTGTTTCAGGTCCTCGTGTTGCGAGGCGCTGATCAGGCCTCGCAGGGAGACGTCGTACAGCTCGACGTTGCGCAGCACGTCGGCGTCGATCAATTGCACGATGTTGGAAGCCGCGCGGGTGGCGGCTATTTCGGCGCTGCCGCGTTCGCGAATCAGCAAGAAGGTCACGATGCTCAGGATGGAGATGACCATCAATGAGCTTCCAAGAATCAGCATCCTTTCCGACCGGCTCGAAGTGGTCGTGTTGCGGGGTGTCGCACTACTCACACTCATGGTTCTGGCTTCTGCGTTGTGTACGTTTTCTATAAGGGTGTTTCGGGTGAAGCGAGCAGAGTTGCAGAGACCGATCGCGCCTGCGGGCGCATGTATAAATCGCAGACAAAAAAAAGGCCAGCAAAATGATGCTGGCCTTTTGCGTATTCGCGCTTAGAACACATTGATCGGGTAATCGACGATCACCCGGTATTCGTCGGTGTCGTTGTCCAGCGCGCCATAACCGTTGCCGCCACGGTTGGTGGCCCACTGCAGGCGGACCGCCAGGTCCTTGGCCTGGCCACCCTGCACCACGTACTTGAGGTCGAGGTCGCGTTCCCAGTGCTTGGCGTGCTCGCCGCCGGCGCTGTACCAGTGGGCGTAGCCACGGCTGTGCGGATCGACCTTGGTCAGGTCCAGCTCGCCGCGCGAGTAGGAAAGCGCCGACGTCAGGCCCGGCAGGCCGAGACCGGCGAAGTCGTAGGTGTACTTGAGTTTCCACGAGCGTTCGTTGGGGCCGTTGAAATCCGAATACTGCTGGGAATTGTCCAGGTAGATGCTGTCACCCTGGTTGATGTAGTCGAACGGTGTGTTGCCGTTCACCCGCTGGTAGGCGGCGGTGAGGCTGTGATGGCCCACGCCCAGGGTGAAATGCAGGCTGTAGGTGTTGTTGTCGATGTCGCCCAGCAGCGCGTCGCCGGTGTCCTGGGTGTGATAGAAGTGCAGGCCCGGGTTCAGGGTCACCAGCTCGTTCAGCGCATAGCTGTAGTCGAGGTCGTAGTAGTACTGGTTCCAGATGTCCTTGAGTTCGGCGGCGTACAGGCTGCTGGTCAGCCCGCTCACGCCGCTCCAGGCCACGCCGGCCCAGTTCAGGTGGCGGCTTTCATCGCCGTCCAGCAGTTTGCCGTAGGCCGTGTCGATACGCTGGCGGCCGCTCTGGTTGTAGAGCTTGGTGAAGCTGGCCTGGCCGCCTTCGAGCAGCCAGCCGTCGAAGCTGTGGTTGCTCAGGCTGACCCCGCGGAAGGTCTGCGGCAGCATGCGGCTCTGGCCGCCGGCGATCACCGGATTGTTGAGGAACAGGTCGCCGGCCTTGAGCTCGGTGTCGAAGGCGCGGATTTTCAGGGTGGCGCCAGCGGTGGAGAACGACGTCGGGGCTTTGCCGTTGCCGTCGCTGATCGGCAGGATGCTCGAGCTGTCGGTACCGCCACCGCCATCGAGTTTCAGGCCGAGCATGGCGTTGGCATCGAGGCCGAAACCGACCGTGCCCGGGGTATAACCCGACTCGAAGATCCCCAGGAAACCCTGGCCCCATTCGATGTTGTCATCGTTCTGCTGGTGGCGGTTGCGATTCATGTAGTAGTTGCGGGCGTTGAGCTTGAGGCTTGCGCCTTCGACGAAGCCTTCGGGGCTGGCCTGATCGGCCGCCTGGGCACAGGGGGCGATAGTTGCAGCCATTGCAATGAACAACGGGCTGAGAGTTGAAGTGACCTTCACCGGTATAAAGCTCCTTGGATGAATGATGACAGTTGTTATTGTCGATTCGGGTGTTTCTTGTTCTGGGTGAAACGAATGAAACAGTCGGTTCTACATGGCAAAAAAAAGCCGCTGTTATCAGCGGCTTTAAGACAACTTACTCCGGGAGGTAGAGCAGAGAAGTTGTCGAGGGAAACGAGTCGGTAGCGGGTATCAGCTGTCTTTCTGAACTTCCGGCTGGCGCTGTTCCGCCGTGATGTTCTGCGGCTGCTCGCTGTTCTGTTGCTTGGCAGCCAGCACTTCCTGGGCTTCCTGGAATGCAGCGGCGCGTGCAGCGTTATGCGCGGCGAAAGTCTGCGATTCTTCGGCCATGGCCATAGGGGCCAAGAACAGGGAGGACAAAACAAAGGCGCTGGCAATACCCATACTGTTGGACATTTCTGAAGACCTTCTTGCAGAGCAAGTTCAAATTAGGTGCGACAAAAATATAACTTCAAGGCAGCTGGAAAAAGCGCCGAACAGGATAAGCACTGTTACGCCAAAAGCAATAGTTGACACTGCTTCTGCAGGAACCAGGCTTGCTGGCGATGCAGGCAATGCGTTGTGTCTGACGTACTGCTATCGCGGGCAAGCCTCGCTCCTACAGGTCCGTGGTGGCCTTGGCTTCTGTAGGAGCCAGGCTTGCCGGCGATAGAGGCAATGCGCTGTGCCTGACGCACCGCTATCGCGAGCAATCGAGCGTCGACCGGCTGCTCCTACAGAGCAGAGGGAGAGTTCAGACCGGCAGGTAGATGCCGAAGGTGTTCATGCCGTCATCGCTGCGCACGAACACGTCGCCGCCGTGCATCAGGGCGATGGCCTTGACGATCGCCAGCCCCAGGCCGTGGTTGGCGCCACTGTTGCTGCGGGAGGCATCGACCCGGTAGAAGCGTTCGAACAGCCGTGGCAGATGCTCGCGGGCGATGGCCTGGCCGGGGTTGCTCACGGCGATGGCCACCTGGTGTTCCTGTACATCGATCTGCACCCGGATCACCTGCCCAGGCTCGGTGTGTTGCACGGCATTGCTCAGCAGGTTGATCAGCGCCCGGCGCAGGTGGGCGATCTCGATCTGCACCTGGGCATCGCCACGGACCTCGACCTTGACCTGGGCGTCTTCGAGGATGAAGTCCAGGTAGTCCAGGGTGGTCGCCACTTCACTGGCCAGGGAGGTGCTGGTGAGCTTGGTGGCCTTGCTGCCCTGGTCGGCGCTGGCCAGGAACAGCATGTCGTTGATGATCGAGCGCAGCCGTTCCAGCTCTTCGAGATTGGATTGCAGTACCTCGAAATAATGCTCGGCGGAACGCCCGCGGGTCAGCGCCACCTGGGTCTGGCCGATCAGGTTGGTCAGCGGCGAGCGCAGTTCGTGGGCGACGTCGGCATTGAAGGATTCCAGGCGCGAATAGGCCTGTTCCACCCGTTCCAGGGTCGAGTTGAACGAGTTGGCGAACTGCGTCAGCTCCGGCGGCAGCGACGACAACTGCAAACGCCCGGAAAGCCTCGGCGGGGCCAGGCGCTGGGCTTCTTCGGACAGCCCGATCAAGGGCTTGAGGCCGATGCGCGCCACCCAGTAACCCAGCGCCGAGGCCAGCAGCACGCCGACGATGGCCAGGCTGATCAGGGCAATCAACAGCTGGTGCTGGGTTTCGTAGACGGTCTCGGTGTCGATGGCGATCAGAAAGCGCAGCGGCGGGCGCAGCTCCTTGGCTGGCAGCTGGCTGACCAGCACTTTCAGCGGATAGGGATGCCCGGGCAGGGTCAGGTTGCGCATGCCCAGCGGACCCTGGGCGAAGCGGCGGATCTGCGGGTCGGGGTTGCCGTATTCGTAGGCGGGGTCGCCGCTGACCACCCAGAAATTGATGCGCTTGTCTTCTTCGCTGAGCAGCTTGAGCTTGTTGTTGATCTTGGCCCAGTGCTCCGGGTTGCCGAAGCGCGTCAGGGCCGACTCCAGCACGCTGTAGCGCGCGTCCAGTTCGGCCTCGGGCAGCAGGCCCAGGCCTTTGTCCACCTGTTGATAGAGCGCGCCGCCGATCAGCAGGAACACCAGCAGGGCCACCAGGGTGAACAGCCCGCTCAGGCGCAGGGCAATCGAATTACGAGGCACCGCGGTTCTCCAGCACGTAACCCATGCCGCGGATGGTGTGCAGCAGTTTCTGTTCGAACGGCCCGTCGAGCTTGGCCCGCAAGCGCTTGATCGCCACTTCGACGACGTTGGCGTCGCTGTCGAAATTGATGTCCCAGACCATCTCGGCGATCGCGGTTTTCGACAGGATCTCGCCCTGGCGCCGGGCGAGCACGCTGAGCAGCGAGAACTCCTTGGCGGTCAGGTCCAGGCGGGTGCCGGCGCGGCTGGCCTTGCGGCTGATCAGGTCGATCCACAGGTCGGCGATGCTGATCTGCACCGGTTCGTGGCCGCCGCTGCGGCGGGTCAAGGCCTGCAGGCGCGCCACCAGTTCGAGGAAGGAAAAGGGCTTGCCCAGGTAGTCGTCGGCGCCGTCGCGCAGGCCCTTGATCCGATCTTCGACGCGCTCGCGGGCGGTGAGCATGATCACCGGCGTCTGCTTGCGCGCGCGCAGGGCCCGCAGCACGCCGAAGCCGTCGATGCCGGGCAGCATCACGTCGAGCACGATCACCGCGTAGTCGCTTTCCAGCGCCAGGTGCAGGCCCTCGACGCCGTCGCGCGCGAGGTCCACGGTGTAGCCTTGTTCAGTCAGGCCGCGGTGCAGATAGTCCGCGGTTTTCTCTTCGTCTTCGATAATCAGAACGCGCATGACCCCGCCTCAGGATGTGCTTGCCAGCGCTGGCGCTGGTGTGGGCCGATGGAATAGCCGCTCGAGCCACAAGTATATGACCGGAGTGGTGAACAGCGTCAGCGCCTGGCTCACCAGCAGGCCACCGACCACGGCGATCCCCAGTGGCTGGCGTAGCTCCGCGCCGGCGCCATAACCGAGCATCAGCGGCAGGGCGCCGAGCAAAGCGGCGAGGGTGGTCATGATGATCGGCCGGAAACGCGTGATACAGGCCTGGTAGATCGCTTCCTGCGGCGACAGCCCGCCCTGGCGCTGGGCCTCGAGGGCGAAATCGATCATCAGGATGCCGTTTTTCTTGACGATGCCGATCAGCAGCACCAGGCCGATCAGGGCCATGATCGAGAAGTCCTGGCCCAGCAGCCAGAGCATGATCAGCGCACCGAGGCCGGCCGAGGGCAGGGTGGAAATGATGGTCAGCGGGTGGACGAAGCTCTCGTAGAGCACGCCGAGGATGATGTACACCGCCACCAGCGCCGCGAGGATCAGCCACGGCTGGCTGGCCAGGGAACTCTGGAAGGCCTGGGCCGCGCCCTGGAAGTTGCCGGCGATGGAGGCGGGCATGCCGATCTGGTTTTTCGCCTGCTCGAGCATGATCACCGCATCGCCCAGGGCCACGCCGGGCGCCAGGTTGAACGACAGGTTGGCGGCCGGGAACATGCCGTCGTGGGCGATGGACAGCGGGCCGACGGTGGGCGGATCGACCTTGGCCAGCGCCGACAGCGGCACCATCTCGCCACTCAGGGGCGAGCGCAGGTAGAAGTAATTCAGGCTTTCGGCCTTGCCGCGCTGCCTGGCGTCCAGTTCGAGGATCACGTTGTACTGGTTGGTCTCGGTCTGGAACTCGTTGACCTGGCGCTGGCCGAAGGCGTCGTAGAGCGCTTCGTCGACATCGGTGGCGGTCAGGCCGAAACGCGCCGCGGCGCTGCGGTCGATGCTGATATGGGTGATGCTGCCGCCCAGTTGCAGGTCGTTGGACAGGTCGCGAAAGGCCGGGTTGGCCCGCAGTTTTTCCGTCAGGCGCTGGGTCCAGGTATTGAGTGTCGGCCCGTCGTTGCTCTTGAGCACGTACTGGTACTGGCTGCGGCTCGGCCCGGAGCTGAGATTGATGTCCTGGCCGGCCCGCAGGTACAGGACGATGCCCGGGACCTTGGCCAGCTGCGGGCGAATGCGGTCGATGAACTGGCTGGCGGAAACGTCCCGCTGGCCGCGGTCCTTGAGGGCGATCCAGAAGCGGCCGTTGGCGATGGTCTGGTTGTTGCCGGTGACGCCGACCGAGTGGGAGAAGGTTTCCACCGCCGGGTCGGCGCCGAGGATCTTCGCCAGGGCCAGGTGTTTTGCCACCATGTCCGGGTAGGAGATGTCGGCCGCCGCTTCGCTGGTGCCCAGCACGAAACCGGTGTCCTGCACCGGGAAGAAACCCTTGGGAATAAATACATAACCGGCGATGGCCAGGCCCAGGGTCAGGCCGAACAGGCCGAGCATCAGCCGCTGATGGTCCAGCGCCCGGCGCAGCCCACGTTCGTAGAGCGCCAGCAGGCGTTCGCCGAAGCCCGGGCGATCGTGGGGATGATGAGTCGGGGCGCGCATGAACAGCGCCGCCAGGGTCGGCGCCAGGGTCAGCGACACCACCACGGAAATCAGGATGGTCGAGGTGGCGGTCAGGGCGAATTCCTTGAACAGCCGCCCGACCACGCCACCCATGAACAGCAGAGGGATGAACGCGGCAATCAGCGAGAAACTGATGGACACCACGGTGAAGCCGATTTCCCCGGCGCCCTTGATCGCCGCTTCGCGCATGCCGTCGCCGGCCTCCAGATGGCGATGGATGTTCTCCACCACGACAATCGCGTCGTCGACCACGAAGCCCACCGAAATCACGATCGCCACCAGGGTCAGGTTGTTCAGGCTGAAGCCCATTACGTACATCAGCGCGAAGCTGGCCACCAGCGACACCCCGAGCACACTGGAGACGATCAGCGTCGCTGACAGCTGGCGCAGGAACAGCGCCATCACCGCCACCACCAGCAACACCGCGATCAGCAGGGTGATTTCCACTTCATGCAAGGACGCGCGGATGGTCTTGGTGCGGTCCGAGAGCACGGTCACGTCCACCGAGGCCGGCAGCATGGCTTCCAGGCGCGGCAACTCGCTTTGGATGCGGTCCACGGTGTCGACGATGTTGGCCCCCGGCTGGCGGAAGATCACCAGGTTGAGCCCCGGCTGGTCGTTGGACCAGGCCTGCACGTAGGCGTTTTCCGGCCCGCTGATGACCCGGGCGACATCCTTGAGCTGCACCGGTGCGCCGTTCTTGTAGGAGACGATCAACTGGCCGTAGTCCTCGGGATGGAACAGTTGGTCGTTGGTCGACAGGGTCGAGATGCTCGACTCGCCATACAGCGCGCCCTTGGCCAGGTTGAGGCTGGCCTGCTGCAGGGCGACGCGGATATCGGCCAGGGTCAGGCCGATCGCCGCCAGCCGGTCGGGCGAGGCCTGGACGCGGATCGCCGGGCGTTGCTGGCCGGTGATGTTGGTCTGGCCAACGCCGTCGATCTGGCTGATCTGTCGGGCCAGGAGGGTTTCCACGTAGTCGCTGAGCTCGGTGCCGGGCATCTGCGTGGAGCTGATGCTGAGGATCAGCACCGGGCTGTCCGCCGGGTTGACCTTGCGCCAGGTGGGCAGGCTCGGCATGTCGTTGGGCAGCTTGCCCGAGGCGGTGTTGATCGCCGCCTGCACTTCCTGGGCGGCGGTGTCGATGCTCTTGTCGAGGGTGAACTGCAGGGTCAGGATGGTCGAGCCCAGGGCGCTGCTGGAGGTCATCTGGGTCATGCCGGGGATGGCGCTGAACTGTACCTCCAGCGGCGTGGCCACCGAAGAGGCCATGGTTTCCGGGCTGGCGCCGGGCAATTGCGCGGAGACCTGGATGGTCGGGAATTCGGCTTCCGGCAGGGGGGCGATGGGCAGCCGGGGAAAGGCGATGGCGCCCAGCAGCACCAGGGCGAAAGTCAGCAGCAGGGTGGCGACCGGATGATCGACGCACCAGGCGGAGATCGAGCCGTGGCCCTTCATGGCTGCGGCTCCGTGTTCGCGGCCTGGATCTGTTGCGGCGGTTCGCTGAGCACCTCGATGTGCGAGCCGGCCTTGAGCCGCGACTGGCCGTCACTCACCAGCAGGTCGCCGGCCTGCACACCCTTGATGATGTTCTGGCCGCTGTCCTGATAGACCATCTGCACCGGGACGATTTCCACCTTGTCATCCTTGACCCGATACACGAAGTGCTTGTCCAGGCCGCGCTGCACCACGCTGGGCGGCACCACCAGGGCGGCTTTTTCCACGGTGGTGCGGATCTTGATGGTCACCAACTGGCCGGGCCAGAGCTTTTGCCCGGGATTGTTGAATTCGGCCTTGGCGCGGATGGTCCCGGTATTGGTGTCGATCTGGTTGTCGATCAGGCTCAGGTGACCTTCACCCAGGCGCTCGCCGGTGGCGGAGTCGGTATCGGCGCCCAGGTAGGCGTCCACCGTGGCCGGGTGTTCGGCGACCAGCAGCCCCTGCAAGGTCGGCAGCATCTGTTGCGGCAAGGAAAACTCGACCGCGATCGGGTCGATCTGGGTCACCGAGAACAGGCCCTGGGTATCGCTGGTGCGCAGGAAATTGCCTTCGTCCACGGTGCGGATGCCGACGCGGCCGGACACCGGCGAGCGGATCTGGGTATAGGACAGCTGCACTTGCGCCGCATCGATGGCGGCCTGGTTGCCCTGGGCGCTGGCCCTGAGCTGGTTGACCAGCGCTTGCTGCTGGTCGTAGGTCTGCTGGGACACGCCGTCATCCACCGACAGCAGCTTGTAGCGCTTGAGGTTGACCTGGGCCACCTGCAGTTGCGCCTGGTTTTCCGCCAGTTGCGCCCGGGCCTGGTCGAGACTGGCGCGGATCGAGCGGTCGTCGATGGTCGCCAACAGGTCGCCGGCCTTGACCAGTTGGCCTTCCTTGACCAGCAGCCTGGTGAGGATGCCGTCCACCTGGGGCCGGATCACCACGCTGTGCAGCGACAGCACCGAACCGATGCCGCTGACATACCGCGGCACATCCTGCCGGGCGACGCTGATCACCCGCACCGGCACGGCAGTCGGCGCTGCCAGTTTGGTGCTGGGCGGCTTGAGCAGGTGCCACAGGCCAGCGGTGGCGAGAACGGCGAACACGCCTGCGAGCACAAGGGTTGTTTTTCGATTACGCATGGACGCCAGCGCCGGGGGGCAGGTGGGACGGGAGGATGGCCAGTATCGATGGCCCCTTTATAGCCGCCCGACCCGGTCAGCAACGTGACGCCTGCCTGACAGCGCTGTCAGCAAAGGCCGACCGATGACCCTGGCCCATGCCGGTCGCGGCAGGTCAAAGACCCGCAACCTGGGTATACTGCCGGCCCTCGCGGCCCGCTTGCCCGGGCCCGGCCTTTGCTTTTCACCCCGGAGCTTCCATGACTACCCCAGCACAACCGCCTGTGTCCGACGCTCCCAGCGCCGACCAGGTCGATGACGCCAACGCGCCTGGCGAAGGCAAGCCGGCGATCGCGCCGTTCAAGTTTCCGTTCAAGCCGTCCGAGTTCGCCCAGGCCAAGAATGCCCAGCAACCCTGGTACAAGAACGGCGCCACCAACGGCCACACCAAGACCCCGGGCGCGGCGCCACCCGGCACCCGTCGCTCGATGGGCAAGCGCTGAACCTGAGCTTTTGTAGCCGCTGCCGCAGGCTCGGGCCGCGTTCGGACAATCGACCGCGAAGCGGGCGCACGACCTTAAGATCGCCGAAGGCCTTCGGCCTTATCGCAGCCTGCGGCAGCGGCTACGGATCAGGCCGCTCGCAGGGAAATGAAGGCGTAGGTGAGTGGCGCCTCGGTCACCACCTGGGCGCCGGCCTCCTGCACCTGCCCGGCAATGTCTTCACCAGATACATGGAACAGCCACTCGCTGGCCGGCGCGGCCAGCGGTTGCGCCTGGACCCGCTCGATGGCTTCGGCCAGGGCAGCCATGTCCGGCAGGTAGGCGGTAAAGCCATCGCCCTTGAGGGCGGTGGTGTGAATCCCCAGCAGTTGGCAGATGGCTTGTTTGCTGTGGATATCGTCGCGGTCGGCCTGGCGTGAACGCTGGATCAGTTCGGCCAGTTCCCGGTCCACCAGCTCACCGCCGACAATCAGCTGCGGGCCTTTTTCCCAGGACTCGGGCGGGCAATCCTTGATCGCCGGGTTGAGCGGGATGTGCGGATTGATTTCCATCGGGTAGATGCGGCACACCAGCGGCCGGCGCTCATAGATCCGGCACAGCTGGTCTTCGTCAAGATTCCGGCAGGGGCCGACGTTGTAGGCGGCGAAAGTGATTGCCACGTGGGCCTGGGCTGTGCCGCTGGGCACCACGCAGGAACGCCGTTCGGCGTGTTCGCGCTGCTGGGCCGGCAGCCCCAGGCCATTGCTCAGGAACCCCTCCACCAGCACGATCACCTGGCCGCCATCCAGCGCCCACTGGCGGGCTTCGCCGAGGGTCAGGGGGACGTGGTGATCGTTGCAGCACTTGCCGCAGCCTACGCAGGAAAAACGAGTATTCATTGAGCCGACAGCCATAGTCGAAAGGTGGAAGCGGCGACGGAATGACTCACATCGCCCTCTAAATAGCGCTCTCGAAGCAAGTTATGCGCCAGTCACCGGCCCTTGGCCTCGAGGGCGGGGCGGATCGAATCCCATTCGGTGACATGGGCGCTCTTGCGCTGCTTGTCGTACAGGCACAGTTCCATGCCGGTCTGGCCCTTCATGTGTTTTTGCGGGTACTGGCCCTGAAGCAGCAAGGCACTGTAGCCAACCCGGTCGTCGAACTGCGCGGCATTGCCCAGCACTTTGACATTCTTCAGCTGGCTGGCCTTGGTGCAGCTGGCCCGCACCTGCTTGTCGAATGTCGCCCAGGCGTCGGGGCTGGAGGCCTGGGCCTGGCTGGCGAGGAGGGTGGTCAGGCAGGCGAGGCTCAGAGACAGGGCTTTCATGGCGGGGCGTTCCTTCGTTCGCGGGTATGCGCAGGAGTATGCCTGAGGCGCGGGCGATGAAAGATCTGTAGCCGCTGCCGCAGGCTGCGATCGCGCCCGAAGGGGGCGCAAGGTTTCAAGATCGCCGAAGGCCTTCGGCCTTATCGCAGCCTGCGGCAGCGGCTACAGGTTACAGCGGCGTGTGGGGAACCTGCTCGCGGCGGATCGTGACCATGCCGACGCTGTCATACAGCCCGCGGGCTCGCTGGTTGTCTTCCAGCACCCGCAGGTCGACAAAGGCCTCGCGGCGCTGGCGGAAGACCTCGAAGGCCTGCAGCAGCAAGGCCCGCCCCAGGCCCTGGCGGCGGGCCCGCGGATGTACCACCAGATCCTTGATATAGGCGCTGGTCCAGCACTGGATCACCCCGACGACGCCCTCGGCATCCTGGGCCACCAGGCACAGTTGCGGGTCGTATTCGGCGTCGCTTTCGAAACGTTGGCGCCAGCTGTCCAGCTCCGGCACGCGCCCGCCGCCGTCCTGGTAGCCAAGGTGCATCAGGCCATGCACCGCTTCGGCCAGTTCCGGCCGATAGCTGTCGAGGCTGAAGGCGGCCGGCCAGCTGGCGGGAGCCGGTTGCCCGGTCAGGTCGCGGCGCATCAGCAGGCAGTAGTCGTCGGCCATGGCTCAGGCGCTCTGGGCGGCGACGTGACGGGCCGCTTCGATCAGGCAGCGGGTCAGGTCCGGCGAGGAAAACTTGGTCAACACCGCGTTGGCGCCGGCCAGGCGGGCCTTTTCTGCGTTCATGGCGCTGTCCAGCGAGGTATGCAGCAAGACGTAGAGGTGGGCGAAGTCCGGGGTCTCGCGCAGGGTGCGGGTCAGGGCATAGCCGTCCATCTCCGACATCTCGATGTCCGAGACGATCAGGTTGATTTCCTGGGCGGTGCCTTGCAGGTCCAGCAGGCAGTCGATGGCCTCCTTGGCGCTGCGCGCGGTGTGGCATTGCAGGCCGAGGTTGCGCAGGGTATGCACCGACTGCTGCAGGGCCACCTGGCTGTCGTCGACCACCAGGATCCGCGCGTTACCCAGCAGTTCGGCGTCTTCCATGCTCAGCTCGGTCGGCGCGGTTTCGATCTGCGCCGGGGCGATGCCGTGGATGACTTTCTCGATGTCCAGCACCTGCACCAGGGTGCCGTCGACCTGGGTGACCCCGGTGATATAGGACTTGACCCCGCCGGAGCCATAGGGCGGCGGACGGATATCGGTGGTCAGGCAATGCACGATCTTGCTCACCGCCTGCACATGCAGGCCCTGCTTGGAGCGGCTGACGTCGGTGACGATCAGGCAGCCGCCCTCCGGGTCTTCCAGCGGCCGTTCGCCGATGGCCCGGCTCAAGTCGATGACCGACAGCGAATTACCGCGCAGGGTGGCGATGCCTTTCACGTGCGGGTGCGATTCCGGCAGTTTGGTCAGCGGCGGGCAGGGAATGATTTCACTGACTTTGAGCAGGTTGATTGCCATCAGCTTGCCGCTGCGCAAGGTGAACAGCAGAAGCGAAAGGGAATCTGCGCGGGCTTTGTTGGAAGACATAAAAACCTTCTGTGGAAAAAGGTAGTTCGCGCAATAGGTCGCGAACAGCTAGCGATAACGGGTTATCGACGCGTGGAGGGCTGGCTTTAGCGGCTTTGTCGGTTTGCGGATCAACGCACGCGGTATTACGACAATTGTAGGAGCGAGCTTGCTCGCGATAGGCCGAAGGTCGCTTGTGAGTTCGCTATCGCATCGCGAGCAAGCTCGCTCCTACAAGGTTCGCACTCTTTATTTCAGTCCCAGGCGCTTGGCCATGCGCCCCAGGTTGGCGCGGTCCAGGCCCAGCTCGCGGGCGGCGCTGGCCCAGTTGTGCTGGTGACGCTCAAGGCAGGCGCTGATCAGCTGGCGCTGGTAGTTTTCGGTGGCCTGGCGCAGATCGCCACTGCCGGGAATCTCGGCCATGGCTGCCGGGGCGGGCTGGGGCGCGATCGGTGCCGAGGCGTCCGGCAGGTCCAGGTCGGCGGCGCTCAGGCTGAGGATCTTCGGCCGTTCGCGGCAGCTACCCAGGGCCTTGAGGGCGCTGCGGCCGATCAGGTGTTCCAGCTCGCGCACGTTGCCCGGCCAGGCGTAGGCCAGCAGCGCCGCCTGGGCATCGCTGGTCAGGCGCAGGCTGCCCAGGCCCATGCGCGAGCGATTCTGTTCGAGGAAGTAGCCGCTGAGCAGCAACACATCGCGGCCGCGGTCGCGCAGGGCCGGCACCAGCAGCGGGTAGACGCTGAGGCGGTGATAGAAGTCCGCGCGATAGCGGCCGCTGCGCACTTCTTCGGCCAGGTCGCGGTTGGTGGCGGCGATCAGCCGCACGTCGACCTGATGCTCCTGGTCCGACCCCAGGCGTTGCAGCTGGCCGCTTTGCAGCACGCGCAGCAGCTTGGCCTGGACGGTCAGCGACAACTCGCCCACTTCGTCGAGAAACAGCGTGCCGCCATTGGCCAGCTCGAATTTGCCGCGGCGGTCGTTGGTGGCGCCGGTGAAGGCGCCGCGTACATGGCCGAACAGTTCGCTTTCCACCAGGGTGTCGGGCAGGGCGGCGCAGTTGAGGCTGATCAGCGGCTTGTCGGCCCGGGGCGAGGCGGCATGGATGGCCTGGGCCACCAGTTCCTTGCCAACCCCGGTTTCGCCGGTGATCAGCACCGTCAGGTCGCTGCCGCCGACCAGGCCGATTTCCTCCAGCAGGCGTTTGTGCGCCTTGCTCTGGCCGATCATCTCGCGGTTCTGGCCGCTGGCCTGGCGATAGACCTCGGCGCGCTGGTGTTCGTCTTCGGCGCGCAGGGCCAGGCGCTCAATGCGCTCGGCGGCGTTGACGGTGGCCGCCGCCAGGCTGGCGAAGGCCTGCAGGGCATCCAGTTCGATCGGCTCGAAGCGCTGCGGGTCGAGGGCATCCAGGGTCAGCAGGCCCCAGGGGCGTTCGTCGATAAACAGCGGGCAGCCCATGCAGTCGTGGACTTCCAGGTGTTCATGCAGGCCATCCACCAGGCCGTCGTAAGGGTCCGGCAAGTCGCTGTCGCTGGCGAAGCGGGTAGGGCCGGGATGGCTGAGCAGGGCGGCGAAACGCGGGTGTTCGCTGACCTTGAAACGCCGGCCCAGGGTGTCGGTGCTCAGGCCGTCCACTGCCAGCGGCACCAGCCATTCGCCATCCAGGCGCAGCAGCGCGGCGGCGTCGCAGGGCAGCAGGGCGCGCATGGCTTCCAGCAGGCGGCGGTAGCGCTCGCCTTCAGGCAGTTCGCGGGACAGGTCGGAGACCAGGGGCAACAAGGCGGTGAGCAGGGACTTTGCGGTCATAATGACTCCGTATGGTCTTAATGACTATAAATGCCGGTGTGTCGATATGACTACAATTATTTTAAGATATTGATTTATATGGTTTTTATTGTTGGCACGAAAACTGATTGGTAAAGGACAACCTGCAAGTAGTCAGAAAGCTCAGGAGTTGTACTTATGCTTAGCGTCGAAGATCGTGCCATCATCAAATCCACCGTTCCGCTGCTGGAAAGCGGTGGCGAAGCCCTGATCACCCACTTCTACCGGATGATGCTCTCCGAGTATCCGCAAGTGCGTCCGCTGTTCAACCAGGCGCACCAGGCCAGCGGCGACCAGCCACGGGCCCTGGCCAACGGCGTATTGATGTACGCCCGGCACATCGACCAGCTCGACCAGTTGGGCGACCTGGTGGCGAAGATCATCAACAAGCACGTGGCCCTGCAGATCCTGCCGGAGCATTACCCGATCGTCGGCAGCTGCCTGCTGCGCGCCATTTCCGAAGTGCTGGGCGAGGAGATCGCCACGCCGGCGGTGATGAGCGCCTGGGGCGCGGCCTATAACCAGTTGGCGGATATCCTGATCGGTGCCGAAGGCGCGATCTACGACCAGAAGGCCCAGGCCCCGGGCGGCTGGCGCGGCGCGCGGGAATTCAAGCTGGTCCGCCGGGAGCAGGAGAGCGCGGAAATCACCTCGTTCTATTTCGAGCCTGTGGATAACGGCCCGATTCTCGCTGCCGAGCCGGGTCAGTACATTGGCATGCAACTGTTCCTCGATGGCGAGGAAATCCGCCGCAACTACTCGCTGTCGGCCCTGTCCGACGCCGGCCAGTACCGCATCAGCGTCAAGCGCGAGGCCGGTGGCCGTGCTTCCAACTATTTGCATGACCAGATGCAGGTTGGCGCCAGCATCCAGCTGTTCCCGCCAGCGGGCGAATTCACCCTGGCGGACAGCGACAAGCCATTGGTGCTGATCAGCGGTGGCGTCGGCATCACTCCGACCCTGCCGATGCTCGAGGCCGCCCTGGCCAGCCAGCGTCCGGTGCACTTTATCCACTGCGCGCGCAACGGCGGGGTGCATGCGTTCCGCGACTGGGTCGACGGCCTGGCCGCGCGGCATCCGCAACTCAAGCGCTTCTACTGCTATGCCGAAGACGACGGCGTCAGCCCGGCGGCGGACAAGGTCGGCCTGCTGAGCCAGGAACAACTGGCCGCATGGTTGCCGCAGGAGCGTGACCTGGACGCCTACTTCCTTGGCCCGAAAGCCTTCATGGCGGTGATCAAGCGCCACCTCAAGGCCCTGGGCGTACCGGAAAAGCAAAGCCGCTACGAGTTCTTCGGCCCGGCCGCGGCCCTGGAGTAACCCCCATCGGCCAGCCTCCGCCCGGAGGCTGGCTTCTGTAGCCGCTGGCGCAGCCTGCGATCGAGCGCGCAGCGTTCGCAACACTATCCCCCGAGTGCCTCAGGCAAACCGAGAGCTCCGGTTGGCGGTCGCTGCGCAACCGATCGCAGGCTGCGCCAGCGGCTACAGGGGCGCAGGCCGCACTCGTAAAAATCCTTTAAAGGTTAATCCGTTCTTAACCTGTTTATCGTTAATTCCCCGATGCTGATGATAGGCGCTCGTTCGCACTGATCAGGATCATCCCATGCAACTCTCAGCCATTCCCCGCATCACCCTGGCCGCAACCTTGCTCGCCAGTCCCCTGGTTTTCGCCGAGCCGGCCTTGCTCCAGGCGCAGACCCTGGTCGTCGACCAGAGCCTGCCCAAGGCCCAGCGCGAGGCCATGGAGCTGGCCGCGCGGCGCTACGGCAGTTTCTGGAACAGCGGCGATGAAAGCCTGGCCAAGGCTGCGCTGGCGGAGAACTTCGTCGATATGACGCCGCCTGCAGGGCGGGTCCAGGGCCCGACCGGGCCGCTGCTGGCGTCGCGCTTCTTTCGCACGGCGGTGCCGGACTTGAGCGCACAAATCGAGCAGATGATCGTGGCCGGGGACCGGGTGGTGCTGCACCTGCATTTTCGCGGGCACTTCAGCGGGACCTTCAATGCACTCAAAGGTCATGGTCAGCGTGTAGACTTCCGGGCAACCGACATTTATCAGATCGCCAACGGCCGGATCACCGCCAATTGGCATATCGAAGACAACCTCAGCCTGATGCAGCAGTTGCAAGCGCTGCCATCGGGTTGAGCCACAGACAGAAAGGAATTGAGGATGACTGACGACACACTGCGCTTGGGGCGCGAGCGACGTTTTCTGGTGTTGCTGGGGGTGATCTGCCTGGCGCTGATCGGCGGCGCGCTGTACATGCAGGTGGTGCTGGGCGAGGCGCCTTGCCCGCTGTGCATCCTGCAGCGCTACGCGTTTCTGCTGATCGCGATTTTCGCCTTCATCGGCGCGGCCATGCGCAGCCGTCGCAGTCTCACGGTGCTGGAAGCGTTGGTCATGCTCAGCGCGCTGTTCGGCGCGGCGGTGGCGGGGCATCACGCCTACACCCAGGCCCATCCTGCGGTCAGTTGCGGCATCGATGTGCTGCAGCCGATCGTCGACAGCCTGCCGTTGGCGACCGTCTTCCCGCTGGGGTTCCAGGTCGATGGCTTCTGCTCCACGCCGTACCCGCCGGTGCTGGGCCTGTCCCTGGCGCAATGGGCGCTGGTGGCCTTTGTGCTGACCCTGGTGCTGGTGCCGCTGGGCATCATTCGTAACCGTCGTCAAAGCGCCTGACCCGGCGTAAAAAGCCCCGCTCCCGATGTTCGGGGCCGGGGCTTTTTTGCGTGTAGGACAATGTGCGAAAGGGGCGTGATATGGGGCAATCGGACGTGCGATAAACGTGCGACATGTTGTCACATGGAGGGTGTCGCACCTGTGTTTGCGCAGATGACAGTACGCCGTTTTTTTTGTGTCAGAAACGGAAAAAGTCTGTCAGTTCGTGTTGGCGCAGTGAGCGGCAAAACAAACATAGCCGGCTATCTAAATAAATCGTTTCAGCCCTCGTTTTACAAGGGATAGCGCGATGCCATCGGTGGATTTTGCACGAGTGAAAGGCCCCTTTTTCGAGCTGGCTGGAAGGCGTTTTTGGGGCTTTTTATTGCGAATGAATCTCGATATGATCGCGACCCGTTGCAATAATCGCCACGCATTGTTGCGCGAACCGATAAAAATTATTTCGGGATAAGACATGGTTTATAAAACGCTACATATCTACAATCGCCCGCACTGAATTTCCGGCGCTGCTCACCCTGAGCTTACGGCGGCGGTCGAGGGGCGTTGGACGCTCCATGCGACCCCAGGTGTCGGCACCTTCCAAATATCCGCACCAAATGGAATTGGTCTGTAACAAGGCCTTTGACCACGAATTCGAATAAGAACTCACTGCTAGCCCAGGATTTGTCAAACAGCGCGTAACGCGCCGGGCAGGCCCTTATTCAATCGAAGAAAAAATGCCAACCCTTGGCACGGTGAAGTGTTGGCCATCAAAACCCAACTGCATTGCGCAAGCTGCTTTAGAGGTCGTGAGATGAGTAAAAACAGGTACCCCCGATTACTAGGCTTTTTGCCGCTGCTTGGCATGATGTTAATGCTGGGAGGCTGCAAGTGGACCTTGCTCGACCCGAAAGGACAGGTCGGTCTGGATGAGCGAAACCTGATCATCACCGCTACCTTGCTGATGCTGCTGGTCGTGATCCCGGTGATCGTGATGACCTTCGCGTTCGCCTGGAAATACCGCGCGTCCAACACCAACGCGACCTACGCGCCCAAGTGGTCGCACTCCACCAAGATCGAAATCGCGGTGTGGCTGGTCCCGATCCTCATCATCATTGCCCTGGGTTATGTGACCTACAAGTCCACCCACGCGCTGGACCCGTATCGTCCGCTGGAATCCGACGCCAAGCCGATCAACATCGAAGTGGTCGCGCTGGACTGGAAGTGGCTGTTCATCTACCCGGACCAGGGTATCGCCACGGTTAACCAAATCCGCTTCCCGGAGCACACTCCGCTGAACTTCAAGATCACCTCCGACGCCGTGATGAACTCGTTCTTCATCCCTGCCCTGGGCGGCCAGATCTACGCGATGGCAGGCATGCAGACCAAGCTGCACCTGATCGCCAACCAGAAAGCTGAAATGGAAGGCATCTCCGCTAACTACAGCGGCGCTGGCTTCACCGGCATGAAATTCAAAGCGATCTCGACGAGCCAGGAAGATTTCGACGCCTGGGTAGCCGAAGTCAAGGCCGCACCTAAACAGCTTGATCAAGCTGAATACGAAGCCCTTGCCAAGCCAAGCCAGAACAACCCTGTCGCGCTGTACTCCTCGTACACGCCGGACCTGTTTCAGAAAATCGTCGACAAGTATGAAGGCATGAAACCAGGCAAGCCGGTCAAGCACGAGAAGAAAGAAGTGGCCGCTGTGGAAGGGACTGACATGAGCTCGCATTCAGCTGCTGGGGCAGAGGAGTAAACGATGTTTGGTAAATTAAGTCTGGACGCGATACCGTTCCACGAGCCGATTGTCATGGTGACCGTTGCCATGATCATCCTCGGTGGTCTGGCGCTTGTCGCGGGTATCACGTACTTCAAGAAGTGGTCCTACCTGTGGACCGAATGGCTGACTTCGGTCGACCACAAGAAAATCGGCGTGATGTACATCATCGTCGCCATGGTCATGCTCCTGCGCGGCTTCGCCGACGCGATCATGATGCGTACCCAGCTGGCCATGGCCACCGAGGGTTCGCCGGGCTACCTGCCTCCTGAACACTATGACCAGATCTTCACCGCCCACGGTGTGATCATGATCATCTTCATGGCGATGCCATTCTTCACCGGCCTGATGAACCTCGCAGTGCCGCTGCAGATCGGCGCGCGTGACGTTGCCTATCCGTTCCTCAACTCCCTGAGCTTCTGGCTGCTGGTTTCCGGCGTCGTGCTGATCAACCTGTCCCTGGGCGTCGGCGAATTCGCCAAGACCGGCTGGGTTGCGTATCCGCCGCTGTCGGGCCTGCAATACAGTCCGGGCGTGGGTGTCGACTACTACATCTGGGCGCTACAGCTATCCGGGCTAGGGACGACGCTGACGGGGGTCAACTTCCTGGCCACCGTGCTGAAAATGCGTACCCCGGGCATGAAGATGATGGACATGCCGATCTTCACCTGGACCTGCACCTGGGCCAACGTGCTGATCGTCGCTTCGTTCCCGATCCTGACCGCTACCCTGGCACTGCTGACCCTCGACCGTTACATGGATTTCCACATTTTCACTAATGAACTTGGTGGCAATCCAATGATGTACGTGAACCTGTTCTGGGCTTGGGGTCACCCTGAGGTGTACATCCTGATCCTGCCGGCGTTCGGTATCTTCTCCGAAGTCATCTCGACCTTCTCGGGCAAGCGCCTGTTCGGCCACCACTCGATGATCTACGCTTCCGGCGCGATCTCGGTACTGGGCTTCATGGTCTGGCTGCACCACTTCTTCACCATGGGTTCGGGGGCCAGCGTCAACGCCTTCTTCGGCCTGGCGACCATGCTGATTTCCATCCCGACGGGTGTGAAACTATTTAACTGGCTGTTCACCATCTACCACGGCCGTCTGCGTATCACCAGCCAGGTCCTGTGGACCCTGGGCTTCATGGTGACCTTCGCCATCGGCGGCATGACCGGCGTACTGCTGGCCATCCCGGGTGCTGACTTCGTCCTGCACAACAGCCTGTTCGTGATCGCGCACTTCCACAACGTGATCATCGGTGGTGCTGTATTCGGCTACATCGCTGGCTTCAGCTTCTACTTCCCGAAAGCGTTCGGCTTCAAGCTGCACGAAGGCTGGGGCAAGGCTGCATTCTGGTTCTGGATCTCGGGCTTCTTCGTCGCCTTCATGCCGCTCTATGCACTGGGCTTCATGGGCATGACCCGTCGCCTGAACGCCACGACCAACCCTGAGTGGGTGCCGTACCTGTACGTCGCCATGTTCGGTGCGGTGATGATCGCCATCGGTATCGCCTGCCAGCTGATCCAGCTGTACGTCAGCGTGCGTGATCGCAAGCAGAACCAGTGCGTGTCCGGCGACCCATGGAATGCCCACACCCTGGAATGGTCGACTTCGTCGCCACCGCCGTTCTACAACTTCGCCGTACTGCCGAAGGCCAATGGCATCGACCCGTTCACCGAAGCCAAGGAAAACGGTACCGCGTACCAGAAGCCTGCTCGCTACGAACCGATCCACATGCCGAACAACACCGCCACCGGCCTGGTGATGGGTGCTCTGCTGACCGTCTTCGGTTTCGCGATGATCTGGCACATCTGGTGGCTGGCGATCGCTAGCCTGGCCGGTACCGTGATCTATTTCGTGATCCACGCGGCTCGCGATGATCAAGGCTACATGGTGCCGGTCGACGTGATCGAACGCATCGAAGCCGAGCAGCACGCTCGCCTGGTAGCCGAGAAGAAGATTCCGGCCAACCGTGTAGAAACCTCGTTGGAACAGGCTTAAACCATGTCGAACTTAGTGACCAATGCTGGACACACCCATGTCGATGACCATGGGCACGATGACCATCACCACGACTCGGGCGAGATGACCGTATACGGTTTCTGGCTCTACCTGATGACCGACTGCATTCTGTTTGCGTCGATCTTCGCGGTGTACGCGGTACTGGTAAACAACGTAGCGGGTGGCCCGTCGGGCCACGACATCTTCGAACTGCCTTACGTGCTCGGCGAAACCGCCTTGCTGCTGTTCAGTTCGATCACCTACGGCTTCGCCATGCTGGCGTTCTTCCGGGGTAACAAGAAGCAGGTCCTGGGCTGGCTGGCCCTGACCTTCCTGTTCGGCCTGGGCTTCATCGGCATGGAGATCAACGAGTTCCACCTGCTGATCTCCGAAGGCTACGGCCCTAGCCGCAGCGGCTTCCTGTCCGGGTTCTTCACCCTGGTCGGTACCCACGGTCTGCACGTGACCGCTGGCCTGATCTGGATGGCGATCATGATGTATCAGGTCAACAAGCACGGCCTGACCGCAACCAACAAGACCCGCCTGAGCTGCCTGAGCCTGTTCTGGCACTTCCTGGACGTGGTCTGGATCTGCGTCTTCACCGTTGTTTACCTGATGGGGACTATGTAATGGCTAATGCACACTCCCATGACAGCCATGATGCTGGCCACGGCAGCGTAAAGTCGTACGCCATCGGCTTCATCCTGTCGGTGATCCTGACGATCATCCCGTTCGGCCTGGTGATGTACCCGACCCTGCCGAAATCCATCACCCTGATGATCGTGCTCGCCTTCGCGGTGATCCAGGTCCTGGTTCACCTGGTGTACTTCCTGCACCTGGACCGCTCCGAGGCCCAGCGTAACAACGTGATCGCGTTCGTCTTCGCTGCGCTGGTGATCGTCCTGCTGGTTGGTCTGTCGTTGTGGATCATGTTCAGCATCCACACCTACATGATGGCGAAGTGAGGTAAGACCCGATGTCGCTCAAGCACTTTATCCAAATCACCAAACCGGGGATCATTTTCGGTAACGTGCTTTCTGTGGCGGGCGGTTTTTTCCTGGCCTCCAAGGGACATGTCGATCTGGCCATCTTCCTGGCCGCGATGATCGGCACGTCCCTGGTGGTAGCTTCCGGTTGCGTGTTCAACAACTGCATCGACCGCGACATCGACCTGAAGATGGAGCGCACCAAGAACCGCGTGCTGGTTCAGGGCCTGATCTCCCTGAAAGTGGCACTGGTCTACGCGACCCTCCTGGGTGTCGCCGGCGTTGCGTTGTTGTACAAGGTGGCCAATCCGCTGGCGGCGCTGTTTGCCGTGATCGGCTTTGTCATCTACGTCGGCTTCTACAGCCTGTACCTCAAGCGCAAGTCGGTGCACGGCACGCTGGTGGGCAGCCTGTCCGGGGCGATGCCGCCGGTGATCGGTTACGTGGCCGTGAGCAACAGCTTCGACATGGCCGCGCTGACCCTGCTGGTGATGTTCAGCCTGTGGCAGATGCCGCATTCCTACGCCATCGCGATCTTCCGCTTCAACGATTACCTGGCCGCATCGATTCCGGTGCTGCCAGTGAAGCGCGGCATCCTGGTGGCCAAGAAGCACATCCTGCTCTACATCCTGGCGTTCCTGGTGGCGACCCTGATGCTGACCTTCAGCGGGTATGCCGGCATGAGCTACCTGGCCGTCGCGGCCGCGATGGGCATGTACTGGCTGTACATGGCCTGGACCGGCTACAAGGCGGTGGACGACACCGTCTGGGCCCGCAAGCTGTTCGTGTTCTCGATCTTCACCATCACCGCGCTGAGCGTGATGATGTCCCTGGATTTCAAGGTACCGAGCGAACTGCTGCTGACCTACGCGCCATAAGCTGCAAAGGCTATGAAAAAGCCCCGCCTTCGAGAGAAGCGCGGGGCTTTTTATTGAGTGTCAGTCAGTGGGCTGTTTA
Source organism: Pseudomonas sp. SBT1-2 (assembly GCF_028640875.1). NCBI lineage: Bacteria > Pseudomonadati > Pseudomonadota > Gammaproteobacteria > Pseudomonadales > Pseudomonadaceae > Pseudomonas > Pseudomonas sp. SBT1-2. The sequence continues at coordinate 106,903 of NZ_JAQZAA010000081.1, forward strand.
AATATTCAAATGACTCTATTCATGCAGGAAGCAGAATGATGAAGAAAAAAGCTGTTGTCGTATTCAGTGGCGGGCAGGACTCGACGACCTGTCTGATCCACGCATTGCCGCTCTATGATGAAGTGCACTGTATTACCTTTGATTACGGCCAGCGCCACCGCGCAGAAATAGACGTGGCGCAGCAGCTCGCGAAGCAGCTGGGGGCGACAGTCCACAAAGTGCTGGATGCTTCGTTGCTCAATGAGTTGGCGATCAGCAGTCTCACTCGAGACAATATTCCGGTGCCGACGGTGAACAGTTCAGGTGAAAGCCTGCCTAGCACTTTCGTGCCGGGAAGAAACATTCTGTTTCTGACCCTGGCCTCTATCTATGCCTACCAGGTACAGGCTGAAACGGTCATTACCGGGGTGTGTGAAACGGACTTCTCGGGTTATCCCGATTGCCGTGACGAGTTTGTAAAGGCCTTGAACAAGGCCGTCGAGTTGGGCATGGAATACCGCCTGCGTCTTGATACGCCACTGATGTGGCTGAACAAGTCGGAGACGTGGGCGCTGGCGGATCATCACAATCAGTTGAGCCTGATCCGCGAGCAGACCCTGACTTGCTACAACGGCGTGATTGGCAGCGGTTGCGCCAATTGCGATGCTTGCAATCTTCGTGCAAGAGGGCTGAATGACTATCTGGGGAACAAGACAGAAGTCATGAATAGCTTGAGAAGCAAGATGAATCTGCAATGACGGCTTGACCGACAGCACGTCAATGGATTTCAACACTGCATCCACCTGCCGGATGAGTGTTGAATCCATCAGCTTGAGATAAAGAGTGGTTGCACTACTTTGTCTGGCTGTCCGTCATGTATCTCTTGAACAGTGACCTGGCTCCATAGGCAGGCAAGATGTTGAAGAAGGCAAAGCACACCTTGATCGCGATCTGCACATAAATCATGTTCAGGATGTCGTTGTTTTGCATCGAGCCATAAAAGGCGATGTAGCAAAACACGAAGCTGTCGATAATGACCGCGAACAGCGTACTCAAGAATATCCGCAGGAACAGGAACCTGGAGTTCGTCAGCTCTTTTATCTTGCACAGCAAGTACGAGTTGATGTTCTCGGAAACCAGGAAAGAGACAGAGGACGCCACCAGGACAGATGACACATGAATGATCACGTCGTTGTACGGGGTGTCGAGCTTCCAGCCTGGCAGGCCGGGGAGAAAGGTCGAGCCATAGAGCAGGATGATAATCATGGCGTTGCTGGCGAAGGCAAAGAAGATCGCTTTTCTTGCCAGCCGCAGTCCGAAGTTTTCGTTCAACAGGTCAACGATCAAGAATGTCAGGGGATAAAGGAAGGTGCCCGGAGTGATAATGATGCCAAGTGATTCAAGATAAATGGGCTTGGTGGCGGCAATGCTGGTGAAGATATAGAAGGTAAAGAGCAGCAGATTAAGGATGATATAAATCATCCATGAGCTTTCGTGGCGGTCATTCAGGTCGTATGCGGTCAGCGCTCCTCCTTGGGAGTAGAACTTCTTGTAGATGTTTTTAACTTCCATTTTGTTCAGGTTTTCCATTATTTCGCTGTTAAGCACTTCGCTCAGTTTGATCTTTATGACTTTGCCCGTAGCGATGATCATGATCACCGCCAGGCTTTTGTTGTTTTCAAAGCCCAGAAGTTTATATTTGCTGTTCTCAAGTTCGCCTTCATAAGCTGCCATTGAATCGCTCCTCGATGATGTCACCCACCACAAGTACTCGGTCTGAGTCGGAGCATGGCTCATTGATGATGAACAGCTTTCTTGCCTGTCTGTCGTAGACCAGTTTTTCCTTGTCGTCGCTCGACACTCCCTTTTGAATGATCAAGAGGTCGCCGGCCTCGTACGTTCCCTTGATCTCATTCTCCAGCAGCACCGCTATCAAGTTGTAGGAGGCGCCGAAGTAATAGGTCAGTGGGTGAAGGATGGCCAGTTCGCCAATCCGCTTGTCCATGTTGATCATCAACAGGCTTTCCTTGAGGATCGGAACCGCCGCCGGGTTCATGTTTCCTTGTGGGGAAATACTGCTGTCGATGATTTCCTTCTCTTCAAAATCGACGGTTTCTATTTCTTCGTAGGAGACACCGAAGAAATCAGAGATTTTGCGAATGGTGGATTGCTGTACGTTGCTGACCTTGCCTTCCAGAATGTTGTAGATGGTCGTCCTGGTCAGGCCGCTGGCATTGCATAAAGACAGTTGCGTCTCGCCGCGGCTTTTTATCAGGTATTTGATATTGCTCTTCAAATACTCTGTTCTTTCTCTTCTGTGCATCAAATGCTCACCATTTCCTTATAGTCGCCACGCTTAGGGGCTTTCATAGCGTGCGTGGCGTGCATGACATTCAACTGCTCGACGCCAGGGGGTGAGAACAGTCGGATTGATGCGGCAAGAGCTTGTCGGCTTTGTGGTCTGTACCAACTCGCTAGTGCTCCTTTAGCCAGCCTGCATCCATCCTGGAATATTTCGCTGTCGGTATCGGGCGCGCCCGGAATCCTTGGGAGGGTTCGGACCGGGGGCGCCGCGGGGGGCAAGTGTTGCATGTCCCTGTCATGACAATAAAGCCCCGAAATGCGCGGTGCCATCGCCTTGATAGGCGAACATCCAGCAGCGACGCAAACCTGCTGTCCCTTCCCGCTCCTCGGAAAAGAAGCATTTAATTTGGAAAGTGTTTAATTTTTTGATTAATTAGCTGCCCACGAACGTTAAACCAGGAAGCGTGCTGTCGTTCGTAGCACGCAAATGACAAGGAAGGAACACCGAACGATGGCAGCTTATACAGAACCACTGAGGGACCAGGCCGACCTGTTGCGACGTGGTTTGGCGGATTTGCGCGCTGAAGACGCCGAACTGGCCGGGATCCTGGACGCTGAAGTCACGCGTCAACACCGCACACTGTCCCTGGTTTCATCCTCCTGCGCGGCCAACCCTCGCATCCTGGCGGCGTCTGCCTCGGCACTGGTCAACGTCACCGCCGAGGGCATGCCAGGCAAGCGTCATCAGGTTGGCTGCGAGAACGTCGACCTGGTCGAGTCGCTGGCGATTCGCCGGGCGCGGGAGTTGTTCGGGGCGCAATATGCCAGCGTCCAGTCACACTCCGCCTCGAACGCCAACTACCAAGTGCTGGCTGCCCTGCTCGAGCCGGGGGACACCATTCTCGGAATGGCCCTCGATCATGGCGGGCACCTGACCCACGGCAGCCCTGTCGCATTCACCGGCGCCCACTACAAGGCGATCCGCTACGGCACCACCTCGCAGGGCGTGATCGATTACGCAGAGGTTCGCCACCTGGCGCTCGCCCATCGTCCGCGCATCATCATCTGCGGTGCGACCGCCTATTCCCGGGTCGTGGACTTCCAACGCTTTCGCGCTATTGCCGACGAGGCCGGGGCCATCCTGCTGGCGGACATCTCCTATATCGCCGGGCTGGTCGCCACGGGGCGGCATCCGAGCCCGATCGACGTGGCGCATGTCACCACCGCGTGTACCCACAAGCAACTCGCGGGGCCTCGTGGCGGCCTCATCCTTTCCGGCCGGGACGCCGACACCAAGGTTCCCGGCCTGAGGGCGAGCTTCAGTCGGGTCCTTGAGCAAGCGGTATTCCCCAGGATGCAGGGCGCGCCGGCGGTCAACATGATCGCGGCCAAGGCCGCTGCGCTGGGCTACGCGATGTCCCCCGAGTTCGATGCCTACATGGGGCGGATTCGCAGCACAGCCGATGCAATGGCCAGCGCATTCATGGCGCAGGGCTACGAGGTCGTGGGCGGGGGGACGGAGAACCACACGGTTCTGCTCAGGTTGCGTGGGGGCATCAGCGGTTCGATTGCCGCCTCGGCACTGGAGCGATGCGGCATTATCGTGGGTAAAAACCGCGCACTGGGGGAAACCCGGTCCTCATTCGTCGCCAATGGCTTGTGTCTCGGCACCGGTTCCATCGCCCAACGCTACATCGATTCCCAAGGGTGTCGTGAAGTGGTCGATCTGGTGTGCCGGATACTGGACAAGGTCACGCCACTCAGCGAGCAGAAGTACAGCCTGGAGCCTGAGTTGCAAGAGCAGTTCCGACTCCAGACCGAGGCGTTGTGCGCGATGTATCCCATCGCAGATTACCGGGGCAACTGAGGGGGGGCCGGTCTTTCATTCGCAGGAGCCAGCCGCTGAGGGGCGCTGCGCTGTTGCGCGACCCGCCCTCTGCGCGAGCCAGCTCGCGGGTACGGGTTATTGCTGTTGTAGAGCGCTGTAGCCTTCGAACGCGGTCTGCTGCTGGATCGCGGTGACGATGTTCTTGCGGGTGGCTGGTTGTTCGTTGCCGTCCTTGTCGAAGAACACTTCGCTTTCCAGCTCAGCCTCGTCGCCTTCGCCGACAAAGGCGAAACCGAGGAATTCGAAGGCTTCACGGTCGACGTTGGCCTTGGAGCGCGGGCGGATCGGCAGGGTGACGCTGATGCCGTCCTTGCTGATGGCGAACACTTCCATTTCTTTCTTCGGCCGTGCCTTGCTTTTGCCGCCGCCTGGGCTGCTGATGGCCTGGTGGGTCTGGTTCAGCACTTTCAGCGCCAGGCCGTAGACCAGCTCCTGGAAGCTCGGGTCGTCCTTGTAGCTGGACAGGATGCGGCTGATCGGGAACTTGCTGCTCAGGTCTTCGAGGGCGGCGCTGTCGGCGGCCTCGGCGTCCTTGAGCTGCTTGAGCTGGCCCATGAGTTCATAGGCGCGGTCGTCGTCGAAGCGGTCGTGAGCCTGGCGGATCTCGGCGCGCAATTCGCGGATCTGGTCGCTTTCCTTGGTGGACTGGAAAGCATCGAGGACCATCTCGCTGATGGTCTTGGCCTGGGACACGTGCTGTGAAAGATTGATGGCGTTTTCGTATTCCGCTTTGGACGACAAGGCGTTTACGGATTCTTCTGTATTGGAATCGGACATTGATATTTCACTACTTCGTTTAACTGGAAATGAGGCTAGAAAAGCACCGGGCCTTTTCAGGGCGCCTAATTTATGGGACCGAGGCCCCATTGTCACGGACCAACGGACCGGTGCGAAAAGGCGTGGCTCTACTGACCCACGATCGACGGGAAAATTCCGGCGCCGATCTTCCCTGGCGAGCGTTCGCTGGGCAACGCTTCCGCCGCATTTCCTTCAGCGTTGCGCCTGCTGGTGAAACTCTGCGAACGAGATCATGCGCTGGTGCGCCGGGTCCCACAGCTTGAGTCGCAGGCAGCGGTAGATATCCCGCGGGCGCAGCGAAGTGGTGATCGGCGATTGCAACGCCGGGATCGCCGCCATGGCTTGCGGCAGGCGGTAGAAGGGGATGCCCGAGTTGGCGTGATGCACATGGTGATAGCCGATATTGGCGGTGAACCAGGCCATCAGTGGGCCGGTGCGCATGTAGCTGGAGGAGAACACCGCGGTAGCGGCGTAGTCCCAGTCGGCGCGCTCGGGGTAACGCACGCCGGGGAAGTTGTGCTGGCAATAGAACATGTAGGCGCCCAGCGCCGAGCCGGACAGGCTGGGGACCAGCACTCCGTACAACAGGATGTCCGGCGCCAGCAGCGCCAGGGCGACGGCGCTCGCCAGGTTCAGCGCCAGCGCCAGTAGCGACCAGAGCCGATGCCGCGGCTGGGTGATCAGCGACACCATGCAAATGCTGAAAATGAAGATGCTGAATGATGCCAGGAGGATCATCAGTGGGTGCCGGGCGACGCGATAACGCAAGCGCTTGAGGCGCCCGGCGCGGGCATATTCCTCGGTGGACAGCAGGGGAAAGGTGCCCAGGTCAGTGTGGGTGGACAGCAGCGGCAGGCGGTTTTGTTCCGCGCCGACGTACTGGCAGCTGTGGCCGTGGTGGTAGTCGTGGGACTGCTTCCACAGCGTCGGCGGGGCCATCAGCAGCAGGCCGAAGGTCTTGAAAAACACCTCGGCAAAACGCGAGCCCTTGAGGATCGCGCCGTGCATGTAGTCGTGGTACAGCACGAACATGCGCACCAGGGACAAGCCCAGCAGCACGCTGCACGCCAGGCGCAGCGGCCACCACAACGGCATGGCCACGGCCGCGCCGAACAGCCCGATCACCAGCAGCGTCGAGTAGAAATGCCACCAGCTCAGGCGGCGGTTTTCCACGGTAAAAGGCAGGGTCTGGCGAATCAGCTCCTTGCCATAACGCGCCAGTTGCTCGCGGTTCAGGCCATCGGTGGGCCAGGGAATGGCCCCCGGCAGGCGCTGCTCCTGGCCTGAACCAACGGGGCAATAAGGCGGGGCGGTCGAGGTGTCCAGCGTGCGCATGGGTGCTGCTCTCCTTAGCCGATAACCGCTTCGTTGGGGCGGTGCTGCATGAACAGCTGCGGCCGCCGGTCCTTCCATGGCCGTGCCTGTTCCAGCTGGCCGGCCAGGCGGAACAGCAGGCTTTCCTCGCCAAAGGCGGCGCTGAGCATCAGGCCGATCGGCAGGCCCTCGGCGTTCCAGTGCAGCGGCAGGGAAATCGCCGGCTGCCCCGAGGCGTTGTGGATGGCGGTGAACGGGCTGTAGTCGATCAGCGGGCCGTAGGTGTTTTCCAGGTCGCTGGAATGGATATCCACCACCCCGTTGCGCAGCGGCGGCCGGGCCAGGGTCGGGGTCAGCCAGCAATCATAAGTCTGGTGGAAGCGCGCCATTTCCCGGCCGACCTGCTGCAGCACCAGCTCGGACATCTGGTACTCCACCGCACTCACGCCGAGGCCGCGTTGATGCACGGCCTGGGTCAGGTTTTCCAGTTCGCCGGGCAGCGGGCCGCGTCCTAGTTGCAGGCTCATCAGTTCTACGGCGAAGGCGATTCCGGAGAACCACAGGGCGCTGAAGGCTTCGGCAAAACTTTGCAGGTCCAGCTGCGGCGCGGCTTCTTCCACATGGTGGCCGAGGGATTCGAGCAGGCGCGCGGTGCTTTCCACCGCTGCGATGCAGTCGGGGTGCAGCGGCCGACCGGCCGGGTCGGTGCTGGAGAAGGCGATGCGCAGGCGCCCCGGTTCGCGGCCGAGCTGGTCGAGAAAACGCCCCTGCATGGACGGCGCGCGATACGGATCGCCCGGCACCACGCCGTGGGTGGCGTCGAGCAGGGCGGCGCTGTCGCGCACGCTGCGGGTCAGCACATGTTCGTCCAGCAGGCCGCTGAGCAGTTCGCCGAAGTCCGGGGCCAGGGAGTTGCGCGCCCGGGTCGGCTTGAGGCCGACCAGACCGCAGCAGGAGGCGGGAATGCGGATCGAGCCGCCGCCGTCGTTGCCATGGGCCGCCGGGACCATGCCGGTGGCCACCGCGGCGGCCGCGCCACCACTGGAGCCACCGGTGGAATACTCCAGGTTCCACGGGTTGCGCGCCGGGCCGTAGAAGGCGCCTTCGGTGGTGGGCAGAATGCCGAACTCCGGGGCGTTGGTCTTGCCGACGAACACCAGCCCGGCCTGGCGAAAACGCTTCACCAGCTCGCAGTCCTGGGGCATGACCCGTGCTTGCAGCATGCGCGAGGCCAGGGTCGAGGGCAGGTCCTGGCAGTCGCCGAGGATGTCCTTGAGCAGGAACGGCACGCCGTGCAGCGCGCCCGTCGGCACGGCCTTGTCCTGTTCGGCGGCCTGCGCCCGGGCCTTGTCGTAGGCTTTGTAGACCACGGCGTTGACCGCCGGGTTGAAGGCTTCGATGCGGCGTATGGCTTCCTCCAGCAGTTCGGAGGGGCGTACCTGTCTGGTTCTGACCAGATCGGCCAGGCCGACCGCGTCGAAGGTGGCGTATTCGCTAAAAGACATCCTGTTCTCCCGGTGCTGCGCACGCTGGTGGCGAAACCGGAACGCTCCCGTTCCGGCGTGGATTTCATGACATGGCCAGTTACACAAGCCCAGCTTGCGCAGGCCCGGATAGTCGGCTTCACCTCTTTGAAAAGGGCTGATGACTGCAAGGCCGTATGGCAAAAAGCCATGCATGCATCGAGCTGTGAGGCGAATATGCGCCGGGGGCGGAAATTGCGGGTATACGCCGTTCGGAGTATTAACTTCGAGTGCGCGCTCCCAGAGGATGATCAAGCGTAATGGATGCGCAAGGCCGCAGATTTCGGGCCTTGCGGGAGATGGCTAAGTACGGCTGCCTGGACACAAAATAATGACTACGAACGACCACGATAGCGACGTTCCGTATGCGAATTTTTCGGAATGTCTGCAGCTTCACGCCCATACGATCCCGGACCGATTGGCCTATCGTTTTCTGCACAACGGGCGAGACGAAGAAACCCTGATCACCTTCTCTGAACTGGACCGCGCAGCGCGAGCGGCGGCGGCCCGGTTGCAGGGGCATTGCCGGGTGGGGGACAGGGTGCTGATCCTGCTCAAGCCGGGCCTGGACTATGTGATCGCCTTCATGGGCTGTCTGTATGCCGGGCTGGTGGCGGTGCCGGCCTATCCGCCGGGGGCGACCAAGACCCTGGACCGGCTGGACGGCATCATCGATGACTGCCAGCCGACGGCGGCGCTGGCCAGTGGCGAGGATGTCCCGACCATCCAGGCCCGGCTGGGGCAGGCCGAAAGTCCGCGGGTGCTGGACATGGCGACTCTGGACCTGGCCCTGGCCAGCGAATGGCGGACGGTTCCTGTGACCCGGGACGATATCGCCTTTTTGCAATACACCTCCGGCTCCACCGGGATTCCCAAAGGAGTGGCGGTGACCCACGGCAACCTGATTCACAATTCGCGCAGCATCAGCCGCGGCTTTCTGACCCACAAGGACAGTCACCTGGTCAGCTGGCTGCCGCCGTATCACGACATGGGGCTGATCGGCGGCATCCTGCAATCCTTGTTCGTCGGCTTCGGCTCGACCTTGCTGGCGCCGATCCACTTCCTGCAACGGCCGCTGCGCTGGTTGCAGGCCATCAGCACCTACCGCGGCACCGTCAGCGGCGGGCCGAACTTCGCCTATGAATTGTGCCTGCGCAAGATCAAGGACGAAGAGCTGGCCGGCCTCGACCTGAGCAGTTGGGAGGTGGCCTTCAACGGCGCCGAACATGTGCGGGCGCAGACCATTGCCGCCTTCCATGAGCGTTTCGCCCGCGCCGGTTTTGCCAGCACCTCGGCCTTTCCCTGCTACGGGCTGGCCGAAGGTACGCTGATGGTCAGCGCCGGCGGTAGCAAGCGCGAGCCGGTGATTCGCCAGTTCCATGCCGGCTTGCTGGAGGACAATGTGGCGCGCCTGCACGACGACCAGGGCAGCGACGCCGAGTTGCGCCTGCGCACCCTGGTCAGCAGCGGCCGTGGCATTCCGGGGCAGGGCCCGTTCATCTGCGACCCGCACACCGAACAGCCGCTGGAGGACGGGCGGGTCGGCGAGATCTGCATCCTCGGCGACAGCGTCGCCAGCGGTTACTGGCAGCGCCCGGAGAGCACCGCCGCGGCCTTTCGCCCGGCCCCGCCGGCGCTGGGCTGGTCGCGCTACTTCCGCACCGGCGACCTGGGCTTCCTGCTCGATGGCGAGCTGTTCGTCACCGGGCGGCTCAAGGACCTGATCATCGTCAATGGCGTCAACCATCACCCCGGCGATATCGAGAACACCGTGCTGCGTACCCATGACAGCTTTCGCCCGGACGGCACCGCGGCCTTCAGCATCGAGACCGGCGACAGCGAGCAGGTGGTGATCGCCCAGGAAATCGAGCGACGGGCCTTGCGCAGCCTCGACCTGCCGCAGCTGTTCAGCGACTTGAAGGCGCGGCTGTGGCAACAGCACCAATTGGCGCGGCCGGTGCTGTTGCTGGTGTTCGGCGGGTCGTTGCCGCGTACCTCCAGCGGCAAGATCAAGCGCCAGGAGTGCCGCAAGCAGTTCGCCCCCTGGCTGGCGGCACTCGAGGGCACGGCGCCGGCCGAAGCCCATCCGCTGGACAAGTCGGTGGTTGCGGTGGAGAGCAACGGCCGGGTATTGCGTGACATCACCGTCGACAGCCAGGTCGTGGAAGCATGACCAGTCTATCGATCGGCCCGGTGCATGCGCCCAAACCCGCGGCGTTGCTGTTCGCCCAGCCGGCCTTCTGCGAACCGCGGCTGGAACTGGCCAGCCGCCCGCGGTCGGTGCTGTCGTTGCCGCCCACCGACAGCCAGCAACGGTTGCAGCTGACCAGCGTGCTCAACTCCATCACCTCGGCGCGCAGCATCGCCGAGCTGACACAGCAGACCCAGCTGGCGCTGCCGCAGATCCTGCCGTGCGAGAACTTCGTGTTCGCCAGCGGCCGGGTCCGCGCGCACCGGGTGTTCTTTTCGCACCTGATTCATCCGGACAGCGTCTCCGATGACCTGATCAAGGCCATCGTCGGTCGCGACGGCATGATTCCGCCGCTGGGCATCGACCCCATCGAGCATTGCGGACGCCCCAAGTTCACCACCCTGGAGCGCCTGGGTAACTCGCAGGACCAGGTGTGGGCGAAGATCTTTCGCGAACACGGGATACGCAATCTGGGCTGGACCCTGCTGCCCGGATTGCACCGCAACACCTTCACCGGCTACTTCTTTCACAACATCTCGGCCACCGTGGCCCATGAAAGCAAAATGCGCATGATGGTCTTCGCCCCGTACCTGCACATCGCCCTGAACCGGGCGCTGGGCAGCAAGCTGTTGCGCCACAACCCGGGGCCGAACCATCAACTGTTGTCCATCCTGTCCAGCCGCGAAGCGGAGATTTCGCGCTGGGTGGCCCGAGGCAAGACCAACTGGGAGATTGGCCAGATCCTCGGCATCAGCGACAAGACCGTGAAAACCCATCTGCAGAACATCTTCTCCAAACTCCAGGCGTCGAGTCGGGCGCAGATCGCGGCGTTGTTCTGCGACGAGTGAGTGCTGCCTGCCTTTCATCCAGTAACCACCCCCTCAGTGCTGACGAGGCTCAGTGCTTCGGCGTCGCCTGTGCTTTTTGTAGGAGCGGCCGGTCGGTGTTCGATTGGCCGTGATGGTGTCTGTTTGGGCGCTGCATGTTTTTTTTGGGGGGGGGTACACATCTATTCTTGCGGTCATGGCGGATACGTTTGCTGGCTTCTGTAGGAGAGGCTGGTCGACGTTCGATTGCCCGCGATTGCGTCTGTGCAGGCGCTGCATTTTTTGGACGGTGTACATATCCATTCCTGTGGTAACGGCCACTTAGGGTTTCGCCCTTACGGCGAGTCCCTTTTTACAAACGCCTAAAAAGGAACCAAAAACGCTTGCCCCTGCGTACGGCCTTCGCTGCGCTCAGGTTCCCTCGCTCCGGCGTCCATCAGGGGGCATCGACTCCGGTCGGCTTCGCTTCGACCTCCATACGATGTCCTCGACTGCGTCGAGGGGCGCTGCGCGCCATCCCCCTGATGAACACCTCCACTCGGCCTCCCGATGGGGCGGGTAGATCAAAAGCAAAAGCCAGGCGCGACCTGCCGGTCGGCGCGTTTGTAGCCGCTGCCGAGCCCGCGAGGCTGCGATCGACCGCGAAGCGGGCGCAGGGGGCTTGAGATCGCTGGAGGACCTTCGGTCCTGTCGCAGCCCGCGGCAGCGCCTACAAAACCAGGCGCTACTCCTTACGGAGTATTGAGCTGAGCCGGCATGACGCCGAGCATCGGGGTGTAGCAAATGGCCTGCTGCGGCGGGTCATCCACACTCAAAACGCGTTTGCATCATGACGCCTGCCCAAGCGTCGATCCCGTGGTTTCACCACGGGGTGGCGCGGGCCAACGGCCATGCAAAGGAAGCGAAATACGCTGGGAGGCGACTGTGCATATAGACGAAATAACCTTTGCCGTGACCGAAACCCTGGCCAGCCTGCTGGAGGTCGATTCCGGGTCGCTGGACGTCGAGCGTTCGTTCCACGAGATGGGCGTCGACTCGGTGCTGATCGTCGGTCTGTCCGCCGAGTTCGAAGACCGTTTCGGCATCTCCCTGGACCCGGAACTGGCCTACCTGCACGACACCGTGAGCAAGGTCAGTCAGCATCTGTATGGCGTCATCAACCAGGGCGCGCTCGGCGCGGTGGGGGAGGTCAGTCATGGCTGACTCTTTGCTCAATATCACCCGCCAGGAACTGCTGGAATTCGTCGGCCTCAACGAGACCGTGGTTCGCGCCCAGGGCACCCGGATCGAAACCGCCAGCGGCCAGACCCTGATCGATTTCGTCGGCCAGTTCGGCGCGGTGCCCTTCGGTTATGGCGCGGCGCCGATTACCGAGGCGATCCACACATTCCTCGCCAGCGGCCAGGCCTCGCTGGTCCAGCCGCTGATCAACCCCGGCGCCGAAGAGCTGGCGCGGCGCTTGATCGAGCTGGCGCCGGGCAACCACTCGAAAGTGACCTTCACCACCAGCGGCGCGGAGACCGTCGAGGCGGCGATCAAGCTGTGCCGCGCCGCGACCCAGCGCGAACTGGTGATCGGCACCCTGACCGGCTTTCACGGCAAGACCCAGGGCGCGGTGGCGGTCACCGGCAAGGCCATTTACCGCGAGCCGTTCCAGATCCGCGCCGAGGGTTTCAGCCATGTGCCCTATGGCGACCTGGAGGCCCTCGAGGCGCTGCTGAAGACCCGGCGCGCCGCGGCCTTTTTCGTCGAGGCGGTGCAGGGCGAGGCGGGCATGATCACCCCGCCCCCAGGCTACCTGCTGGCGGCGCAGAACCTCTGCCGCCAATACGGCACCCTGTTTGTCCTCGATGAAATCCAGACCGGCCTGGGCCGCACCGGCGAGCTGTTCGCCGCCACCGCCCACGGCCTGGAGCCGGACGTGGTGCTGCTGGCCAAGGCCCTGGGCGGCGGTGTCGCGGCCATTGGCGCGTGCATCTACGGCGAGCAGTGCTGGAGCCGTGATTTCGACCGGCACCACAGTTCCACCTTCGCCGTAAATGGCTTCAGCGCCGCCATCGGCCTGGCCGTGCTCGACCAGCTCACGGCCAACGACGGCGCCCAGCTCAAGCACGCGGCGCAGCAGGGCGCCTATCTGCATGCCGGGCTGTCGCGTCTGGTACGCGACTATCCCGAGGTGTTCCACAGCCTCGACGGCCGCGGCCTGATGCTTGGCCTGAAATTCCGCCGCTGGAGCGGCGAGCGCCTGTACACCCTGTCCCTGGCCAGCGCTTTCGGCGCCCTGGTGCCGATCGTCTGCGGCTACCTGAAAAGCCGGCATGGCGTGTACTGCCTGCCGACCCTCACCGAAGGCAACGTGCTGCGCATCCAGCCACCGCTGTGCATCGAACGCGCCGACATCGACCTGCTGCTCGAAGGCCTCAAGGCGGTGGCGGAACTGGTGGTGCACAACCAGCAGCATCGCTTGATCCTCGAAGCCCACGGCTATGCCGGGCCACGGGGTGTGCCGAGCCCCTGGGTGGTGCCCGGCAAACCGCGCAGCAGCGGGCGCTGCCTGGGTCGCTTCGCCTTCCTGCTGCACCCGACCACCGCCGAGAGCGTCAACGGCGACAGCGTGGTGGACGGCCTGGGGCTGTCGGCGGCGGAAAAAACCTTCATGCAGGGCTGGCTCGACGACTTCTCCGAATGGGCCAAGCCCGACCTCGATGCCGGTGTGTCCTATCACGCCCGGCGGGTCTACAACGATGCCGGCGACTATGTCGAAGGCTGGCTGGTCGGCAGCCTGCTGCAACCGCGCGACCTGATGCGCCTGAGCCTGGGCAAGCGGCGCAAGCTGCTGGCCAACTACCTGGACAGCGTCGCCGACCTGGAGGTGGATTTCGTCGGCCTGGGGGCCTACACCTCGGTGATTTCCAGTGCTGGTGTCGATGTCATCAACGAGCGGTTCCACACCACCACCGGCAACAGCCTGACGGCCATGGTCGGTGTCGATGCGCTGCTGAGCACCTGCGCCAATCGGGGCGCGCCGCTGGCCAAGCGCCTGACCGGGGTGATCGGTGCCTACGGTTCGGTGGGCCGCCTGGCCAGCCTGCGCCTGGGGCGCTTCTGCGAGCACCTGGTATTGCTCGGCAATGGGGCCAATCGGGGCGCCATGGACGAGCTGCGGCTGGTGGCCGGCGAGCTGTATCGCGACGCCTTGCTGCAGATCCAGGGCGGCCACAGCAGCGGCATCGCCAAGACCCTGGTGCTGTTCCTGCCGAGCCTGGCCAGCGTCGAGCAACTGCTGGATCGCGACCTTGGCGACGAGGAGCAATTGCGCGAACTGTTCGACCGCATCGATGCCCTGGCCCAGGGCAAGCCGCAGGTGCAGCCGCCGCTGGTGATCACCGCGGACCTGGGGAGCTGGCTGCCACGCCTGGAAACCGTGCTTTCGGCCACCTCCAACGGCTCGGCCTTTATCGACCCGCTGGTCCTGCACCAGAACGCGATCATCTGCGACTGCGCGCAGCCGCCGGACATCGGTCACGTCACCCTGGCGCTGCGCCCGGACGTCACGGTGATCGAAGGCGGCCTGATCCATTTGCCCGACCGCAGCCAGCGTTTCGGCCAGCAGAACCTCACCGGTCTGCCCACGGGCGTGACCTTCAGTTGCCTGGCCGAAACCATGGTCCTGACCATGGCCGGCCTGCAGCGCGACTACAGCATCGGCAAGCGTCCTCCGCTGGAGGACGCCGAAGCGATCTTCGACCTGGCCCGAGCCTTCGGTTTCGCCCCCGCGGTGGAGCAGTTGATCGAAAAAGCCGGTTAACCCTGACAACGAGAAAGGAGTCCACACCATGTCGATGCACAACGCCCGCAACGCCACCGAGAAGTACCTGCCGGGCCTGCTCGCCGCCCTCCAGGAGCGTGGCCTGATGGCCCTGGAACAGGCCGACCCGGCCGTGCTCTGCGGGCTGTTTCGCGACTACCGCGCCGCCGGCCTGATCATCCCCGAGACCTACGGCGGCCTCGGCGCCTCGCCGGAGGAAACCGTGGAAATCCTGCGGGCCATCGGTTCGCTGTGCCCGTCCCTGGCGGTGATGATGACCATGCACCACCACACCATCGCCACCATCGTGCAATTGGGTGGGTTGATCCCGGCGGCGGAAGAACTGCTGTGGGGCATCACCCAGAACCAGTTGCTGATCGCCTCGGCCTTCGCCGAGGGCAAGCCGGGCTCGGAGATCTTCAACCGCAGCGTCAAGGCGCGGCCGGTGGAGGGCGGTTTCGTCCTCGACGGCAGCAAGAAGCCCTGCACCATGAGCCACCACATGGACGTGATCGTGGTCGGTGTCGCCTGTGAGCAGGACGACGGCAGCGTCAGCCAGGGCTTTGCCGTGGTCTTTGCCGATGGCAGCACGGTCACCCGCGAACCCTTCTGGAACGCCACGGTGCTGCGCGCCACCGACAGCAACGAACTGGTGTTCAACGGCGTGTTCGTGCCCAGCGAGCGCATGCTGCTGGCCGACGGTGCCGACAGCGAAGAGGTGGCCGCCACCGCCATGGAAACCTCGCTCAACGGCCTGAGCTGGTTCCAGCTGATGGTCGGCGGCAGCTACCTGGGCGTGGCTTCGGCCCTGGTCGACCGGCTGCTGCGAAAAGCCTTCGCCGACCCCGCGCAACTGGCGCTGCTGTGCATCGAACTGGAGGGTGCCCATCAGGCGCTGCTCGGCACCGCCGGCGAATTGCAGGCGCAACAGGATGCGCCGATGAACACCTACCACAAGGCGCTGTGCACGCGCTTCCTGGTACAGGCAGCGATCGAGCGTTCGACCAACCTCAGCGTCGAGCTGTTGGGCGGCATGGCTTTCATCGCCTCCGACGAAGTGGCCTATCTGCTGGCGGCCTCCCGGGCGATCTGCTTCCACCCGATCTCCCGCGGCGCCGCCACGCCGTTGCTGGCGCAGTTCCTGCGCGAGTCCTACAGCGCCTGATTCGCCTGCTACCGCAGCCGGAGCTGTGGCGCCGCTGGCGTCGCTCCGGCCTCGGCAACATGCCTAATGGAGTAGAAGCATGAGTAGCGATTTTCTCTATCCGCCGCGCCCGGCCAATGTCGGTCGCGGGTTTCACTGCCTGGCTGTTCCGCTGTTCAGTCTGCTGCTGGTGTTCAACACCGCGGCCATCGTCGTGATTCTGGCCCTGTCGTGCACCTTGCAGGCCGGGCGCCGGGTGTTGTCGTGGTTGCCGGGAATGAAGGCCTTGGGCGGCTGGCTGGTGACGAGCTATCACCGCTTGTTGCAGCCGCTGGCCGAGCGCTTGCTCAAGGACCCGCGGGACGAGCCGATCCTCGCCGCCGCCATCAGCCTGGGCCTGACCGCCGGGCCGGTGTTCATCGCCCAATTGTGGCTCAAGGAAATCTCCTGGCTGCTGGTGCTGCTGTTCTACGCCTTCGTCTACGGCCCGAACATCCGCGGCTTCGTCCGCTCCTTCAGCGCCATGCATCAGGAAGGCCACGTGCCCGGCGGTATCTTCAAGCGTTCGAGCCTGCTGGATCGCTGGGTCGGCAACTCCTTCCTGTACATGTTCTTCGCCATTCCCATGGGCCTGATCCCCCACGCGGCGGCGCATTTGCAACAGCATCACCGGGAGAACGCCGGGCCGCTGGATGTCTACGCCACCGCACGCTACGACCATGCCAGCGCCTGGGATTTCGCCGTCTACATGGTGCGCGAGGTGATGTACCAGCAGTTCATGGTTTCGCCCTGGCTGTACTTCAAGAGCAAGCGCAAGCGCAGCCAGGCCCGGGCCATGGTCATGGGCAACCTGGTGCATGTCGGGCTGTTCGTCGCGCTGGCGTTCTACAGCCTGCCGATCGCCGTGCTCTACATGCTGGTGCCCTGGTGCGCGAGCAACTTCCTGATGGGCGTCATCCACTGGAGCCAGCACGCCTTCTACGGCGGCCAGGAAGACCCCAGGGACTGGATGTACAACACCGTGACCCTGCTGGAAACGCCGGTGAATATCCTCAACGAGGGTTACCACGCCTGCCACCATCACTGGGCCGTCGGCCACTGGTCGGAGAGCCCGGCGCTGTTCGAGCGGCTCAAGCCGGAACTGGCGGCCGCCGGCTCCATGGTGTTTCGCGACCTCAGCGTGTTCGGCCTGTTCGTGCTGCTGATGCTGCGCCGCTTCGATGCGCTGGCGGACAAGCTGGACTGGTGGCAGCCGCTGGACCACGCAGAGAAAGTCCGCCTGCTGCAATACCGGGTGCTGCCGGCGCCCATCTCGGCCCATGAGCACGCCCATCAACGGCGCCTCGGCACAGCGCACGACGCCCACGAATCCACACCTGCGCACAGCGCCCTGGGCCAGCCATGAACCGTCCCCTGACCTTGAAAGTCGCCGCCATCGAACGGGAAACCGACGACGCGGTGACCATTCACCTCAAGCAGCCGCTGCTGCGCAAAGTCCGCTACAGCGCCGGGCAGTACCTGACCCTGGAGGTCGACGTCGACGGGACCAAGGGCTGCCGCGCCTATTCCATCAGCAGCACGCCGGGGCTGGACAAGACCCTGTCGATCACCGTCAAGCGGGTGGCCGGCGGCAAGGTCTCCAACCGCCTGGTGCAGGAGCTGAGCGCCGGCGACGCGGTGCAGACCCTCGGCACCCACGGCCGCTTCACCTTCGCTCCGCAGCCGGGCAGGGGGCGGCACCTGGTGCTGCTGGCGGCGGGCAGCGGGATCACGCCGATCTTCTCGATCCTCAAGTCGGCGCTGCACTTCGAGCCGGACTCGCAGGTGTCGCTGATCTACGGCAACCGCAATCGGGAGTCGGTGATCTTCCGCGACAAGCTCGACCAGTTGCGGCAGACCTTCGGCGAGCGTTTGCAGCTGGTGCATGTGCTGTCGCGGCCAGACACCCCGGGGGCCCACGAAGGGCGCCTGACCCGCGAGCGGGTGATGGACATTCTCGGCGCGCTGCCCGGCCCGCAGGCCCGCGAATACTACAGCTGTGGCCCCAGCGGCATGATGGATGAGGTGACCGCCGCCCTGGAGGCCCTGGGCATTGCCCCGGAACGTGTGCACCAGGAGCGTTTCACCCCGGCCAAGGCGCCAGTGGCCAGCGGCGACACGGAAAAACGCGTGGAGCTGCTGATGCAGGGCCAGACGTTCAACTTCACCGTTGCCCCAGGCCAGACCCTGCTCGACGCGGCCCTGGCCAGCGGCGTGCAGCCACCGTTTTCCTGCCGCAGCGGTTTCTGCACCGCCTGCGTCTGCACCCGGCTGACGGGGCAAGTGCGCATGCGCGAAGACCACGGGCTGTCGGCGGACGAACTGAACCGAGGCCAGGCACTGTTGTGCGTGGGCTATCCATTGACGGACGACGTGCGCCTGCAAGTCGATTAGCGATACAGACAGAGGAAGGTCAATTCATGAGTCATTCAACCCACCATGCCGCCGAAGACCAGTTGCGGTTGGCCAAGCGCGCCGAGCTGCGGGTCGACCGCGAGCGCCAGGCCCAGTTGCAGGCACTGATGCAGCCGCAACCGCTGAAGTTCACGCTCTGGTCGTTGTTGCACCTGCTGGTCTGGTGCGCGGCGGCGCTGTACATCCTGCTCGGCGACAACCCCTGGGGGCTGGTGCTGGCGGTGCTGGTGCTGGGCAACCAGCTGCATGCCTTTACCGTGCTGCAACACGATTGCGGGCATGCCAGCGGCTTTCGTTCGGCGGCGCTGAACCTGTGGGTCGGGCGCTTCATGGCCTGGTTCATCGTGTTTCCGTTTTCCTCCTTCACCGAATGCCACAAGTACCATCACCGCTACCTGGGCGATCCGCACAAGGACCCCGACGACTGGAACTACACCGGCGGGGTGAAGTGGATGTTCCTGCGCATCGCCATGTTCGTGCCGCGCTTCATCTACTTTTCCCTGGTGCGCTACGGCAAGGCAGTGCGCAACCGGGTGCTGCGCGAGCTGGCGTTCAATCTGCTGTCGATGGCGGCGATCGGCGCCTGGTGCTACAGCCAGGGGCTGATGCTGCAGTTCGTGCTGATCTTCATCGTGCCGCTGCTATTGCTGGCGCTGGTGATCAACCCGATTTCCCGGGGCTACGAGCATTTCCCCATGGCCACCCTGGAGGTCGGCGACCCGCAGCGCCTGGACCTGGCGAAAAACACCGTGACCGTCAGCGACCGGCTGATCGGCCTGCTGTGGGCCAACATCAACTACCACGTCGAGCATCACATCTACCCCGGTGTGCCCTTCGTCAACCTGCCACGGCTGGCGGCGCTGCTGGACAACAAGCCCTACCTGCGCGACCGCTGGCTGCTGGCGCGGATGTTCGCGCGACGTCCGGTAACAACTTCCGCCGAACCTCGGCGAGCGGCGTGAGCTACATTTACAGCGCCCGAAGGAGCGCCACCCACCGAGGATTCACGGATGACCTGTATTTTCTGCCAGATCGCAGCCGGCGAATTGCCCAGCGCCCTGGTCTATCGCGATACCCACTGCATGGCCTTCATGGACGTACACCCGCTGGGGCAGGGCCACGTGCTGCTGATCCCGCTGGCCCATGTGGAAAAACTCGAGCAACTGCCCACGGTCATCCGCCAGCACCTGTACCAGGTGTTCGATACCTTGCTGGCCGCCCAGCGTCGCGCCGGCTTCGGGGTGGAAGGCACGCACCTGATCGTCAACGACGGCAAGGCCACCAACCAGCACATCCCCCATGCCCACCTGCATCTGGTGCCGCGGCAAAGGGGCGATGGGCTGGGTTTCGGGATGCGCATGTTCATGCACTTCACCGGTGTGTTCGGCCGCCGCACGCCGCTGCAAACCCTGCGCCGCCAGGCCCTGGTGATCGCCGCCGAGCTCGACCCGCAGGCGCTGGAGAACCTGGCGCACCGGACCAGCCGGCTGCACGCCGAGTCGATTTAGCCACCCGGGCCGGCGGGCGGCCGGCCCTCGATCCACAGAGGTTTAAAATAAACAGTGCATGCGCTGCGGACGGTCACGCCCGGCGTTTGTGCCGCCAGGAGTCAGGAACATGAGTGCGCTACTTCAGGAGCAGGCCGATCCGGCGCGGGTCTATCGGGTGTTGATCATCGGCGCCGGCTTCTCCGGCATCGGCATGGCGATCAACCTGCGCCAGCGCGGCGAGCAGGACTTCCTGATCCTTGAACAGGAAGCCGGCGTCGGCGGCACCTGGTGGGTCAACCAGTACCCCGGCTGTGCCTGCGACATTCCTTCCCATCTCTATTCGTTTTCCTTCGAGCCCAACCCCGACTGGTCGCGGCGCTTTTCGCCGCAGCCGGAGATCCGCGATTACCTCAGGCACTGCGCCGACAAGTATCAGGTGCTGCAACACTGCTGCTTCAACACCGCGGTCAGCGGCCTGCGCTGGCTGGAAGAGCGCGCGCTGTGGCAGGTGACCGATGCCCGTGGCGGCGTGCGTTTTGCCCAGGTGGTGGTGGCTGGCACCGGGGCCTTGTCGACCCCGGATTATCCCCAGCTGCCGGGGCTGGAGCGCTTCAAGGGCCGGGTCTTTCATTCCCAGCAGTGGGACCATGAGTACGTCCTGGCCGGCAAGCGGGTCGGGGTGATCGGCACCGGCGCGTCGGCGATCCAGTTCGTGCCGCAGATCCAGCCGCAAGTGGCCAGCCTGGCGGTGTTCCAGCGCACGCCGCCGTGGATCATCCCCAAGCCGGACCGGGCCTTTTCCACTAGCGGCCAGCGCCTGCTGCGGCGTTTTCCCGCTATGCAGCGGCTGTTGCGCGGGCTGATCTACACCGCCCATGAAACCCGGGTGTTCGGCTTCGTGTTCAACCCGCGGCTGATGGCCTTGCACCAATGGCTGGCGCTCAACCTGCTGCGGCGCCAGGTCAAGGACCCGGAACTGCGCCGGCGCCTGACCCCGGACTACGCCATCGGCTGCAAGCGCATCCTGCTCTCCAACGACTACTTCCCGGCCCTGGCCCAGGCCAACACCCGGTTGGTCACCAGCGGTATCCGTGAAGTCACCGAGGACGCGCTGATCACCGTCGACGGCCAGCGTCATGCCCTGGATGCGCTGATCTTCGGCACCGGCTTCAAGGCGCGTACACCGTTCCCGGCGGGGATGATCCTCGGGCGCGGCGGGGTGGACATCGTCGATACCTGGCGGCAGGGCAGCGAAGCCTACAAGGGCACCACGGTCAGCGGCTTTCCCAATCTGTTTCTGCTGATGGGGCCCAACACCGGCCTGGGGCACAACTCCATCGTCTACATGATCGAGTCGCAGATCGCCTACATCCTCGGCGCCCTGGACACCCTGCAACGCCTGGGCGTGGCCAGTGTCGATGTCGATCCGCAGGCCCAGGCGCGCTTCAACCAGGGCCTGCGCCACAGGCTGCGCGGTGCGGTGTGGAGCGTCGGCAGTTGCCAGAGCTGGTACGTCGACCCTCACAGCGGGCGCAACGTCGCCCTGTGGCCAGGGTTCAGCTGGCAGTTCCGCCGGCAGACCCGTTATTTCGATGCCGAGGCCTATCGCCTCACATCGCACCCCCAAGGAGTAAAACCATGAGCCATCCGGGCAAGAGCGTGTTTCTGTTCGGCCTGTACATGTTGTTGCTGGGCGCCGCGCTGGTGCTGGCGCCCAACCTGCTGCTGCCATTGTTCGGTTTCGCCTTGACCGACGAGGTGTGGATCCGGGTGATGGGCCAGCTGGCGCTGTACCTGGGGGTCTATTACGTCTGGGCCGGCTACACCGAGCGGCGCGAATTCATGGCCCTGACCGTGGCGATCCGCCTGTCGGTGCCGGTGTTTTTTGCCGCCTTCGCCGCCGCCGGGCTGATATCGCCGGTGCTGTTGCTGCTGGCCTTGCCGGACCTGTGCAGCGCGCTGTGGACCTGGCGCGCATTGAAAGCCCCGACGGCTTCACGCCAGCCATTGGGTCATGCCTGAGCCCTTCAGTCTGGTGCTGACTCGACCCGCCAACTAACCCTGGCGGGGTACTCCATTGAAGTGATTACCACGAGGCTGCGCGCCCTCCATACTCGCCACCAGCCCTGGCGGGTGCCGCTCATGCGGCGTTCGGAGGCCTGCCGACACTTCAAAGGATCCGCGATGAAGATTGAACTGATGCAACTGGCCGGCCGTGACGGCGACACGGCCTACAACCTCGATCGGGTTCTGCGGGGCATTGCCGACTGTGACGACGACATCGACCTGCTGGTGTTCCCGGAAACCCAGATCAGCGGTTTTGCCAACCCGCAGCAACTGGCCGAGGTCGCCGAGCCATTGGACGGGCCGAGTATCCAGGCCGTGTTGCGGGCGGTGCGCGCCAAGGGGGTCGCGGTGGTGGTCGGCATTGCCGAAAAAGCCGCCGGCCACTACTACAACACCTCGCTGCTGGTGACCCCCGAAGGGGTGGCGACGACTTACCGCAAGACCCATCTGTGGCCCGACGAGCGCGGCCTGTTCCAGCCCGGCGACCGCTACAGCACCGTGCTCTGGCGGGGCGTGCGGGTCGGCCTGCTGATCTGCTACGACATCGAACTGCCGGAAAGCGCCCGCGCCCTCGGCCAACTGGGCGCCGAGCTGATCCTGGTGAGCAACGGCAACATGGACCCCTACGGCCCGGTGCATCGCACCGCGATCATGGCCCGTGCCCAGGAGAACCAGGCCTTCGCGGTGATGGTGAACCGGGTCGGCGACGGCACCAACGGCCTGGTGTTCGCCGGCGGTAGTGCGCTGGTCGATCCCTTCGGCCGGCTGCTGTTCGAGGCCGGCCGCGACGAGTGCCGGCAGGTGGTGGAGCTCGACCTCGGGCAACTCAAGGCCGCCCGCCGCGATTACGACTACCTGCATGACCGGCGCCTGCAACTGTCCGGCGAATACGTCGAGCACGCCGATGGCCGTCGCGAACTGTTGATTCCTTAAACCTCATCGCTGTTTTTCCGCCGCTTTCGGCCCTGCCATAACAACCCATAATCAGCAGGCGAGGCGCACGTCCCTTGGACGGGTGCCAACGCTCGGAGTCCTCAGATGAAAGCTATCCGCTGTTTGCCCCTGGCCCTGGCCGCACTGTTCGGTTTCGCTACGGCCCAGGCCGCCGAACCGAGCGTGCATTTCTACAACTGGTACGATTACATCGCCCCGGACACGCCCGGGCAGTTCCACAAGGAAACCGGCATCAGCGTGCTGCAGGACACTTTCGACAACAGCGACGTGATGCAAAGCAAGCTGATGGCCGGGCGCAGCGGCTATGACGTGGTGGTGGCCAGCAGCGACCTGCTGCCGAACCTGATCAAGGCCGGGGTACTCCAGGAACTGGACCGCAACCAGCTCGGCAACTGGTCGCACCTGGACCCCGAGATGCTGGCCAAGGTACAGAGCAACGACCCCGGCAACCGCTTCGCCGCGCCCTACCTGTGGGGCACCACGGGCATCGGCTACGACGCCGACAAGGTCAAGGCGCTGCTCGGCGACCAGGCACCGGTGGATTCCTTGGACCTGATCTTCAAGGAAGAGAACCTGGCCAAGCTCAGCCAGTGTGGTGTCGCCATGCTCGATGCTCCGAGTGAAATCATCCCCATCGCCCTGCATTACCTGGGCCTGCCCTACAACAGCCAGAACCCCGAGGACTACAAGAAGGCCGAGGCCTTGCTGCTCAAGGTCCGGCCGCATATCCGCTACTTTGATTCGTCGAAATTCATCACTGACCTGGCCAACGGCAACATCTGTGTGGTGCTGGGCTGGAGCGGCGGAGTGTTCGATGCCCAGGTCGCCTCGCAGAAGGCCAACAACGGCCGCCGTCTGGTCTACAGCATTCCCCGCGAAGGCGGGCCGGTCTGGGTGGAAAACCTGGTGCTGCTCAAGGATGCGCCGCATCCCCAGGACGGCCTGAAGTTCATCGATTACCTGCTGCGCCCGCAAGTGATTGCCCAGTCTTCCGACTACCTGGGCTACCCCAACGCCAACCGCGATGCCACGGCGCTGGTGGCCCAGAAGATCCGCGACAATCCTGGGGTCTATCCGTCTGCAGAAGTGATGGCCACGCTGTTCCCGCTGGAGCCGCTGCCGCTGAAAATGGAACGGGTGCGTACCCGGGTGTGGAGCAAGGTCAAGACCGGGAGCTGATCCTGGGAGGGCCACTGCTGGCCGGAGAGAGGAGGGGGCTGCTGCGATTTCCGCAAGCAGGAGCAGAACTGGCTACATCCGTGTAGCCAGTTGCGAAGGGTTGGTACTACGCATTGTTCAATGAAGCTCCTGAGCAAAGTCGCAGTGAGCCAGGCGGGATATCTCGATCATATCCACAACGGGTTCTTCATCGAACTCGAGCCCGCTGCCTGAGCGCCCTGTGTCGCTATTACTTGAGCGTTACATCAAGCATCGGCGGGATGTAACCGTAGTCGTACTCGGCCACCACGAACGTCTGCTGCCCTTTGATCTTGATCTCCACCGTAGGCGCTTCGGTACCGCCGATACGAATCTGCGTGCCGCTTTCGTCGGTCGGTACGCTGTCGATGAAGGAGGTCACCAGGCCGTTGGGCATCACACAGTGCGAGTAGGTCTGGAACGGCTGGGAAGACGGGTTGCCCAGCACCAGGCCGGAACCGTTCAACGGCACGTAGGGGCCGAACAGCGAATCGGCAACAAAACCGTACACCCCGTCCGGCCCGGTCACACCGTCGGCATAGGTGAAGGTGTGGCTGATGGTGAACAGGTAGTACTTGCCGTCCTGGAACACGAAGTGCGGGCGTTCGGTCTGGTCGTTGACGCCGACCGCGGTCAGCAGCGGCGGCAGCATTTCCCAGTCGTCGCCGTCTTCGTCGCGGGCCACGGCGATACCGACACAGGCAGTCTGGAAGCGCGAGTTGCCGACGTCTTCATAACCTGGCGGTACGTCGCCGATTTCCGCTTTCCCGACCTTGTGCGAGCCGCGTTCACCGGCCACGTTGCCTTCGAACAGCATGTACAGCTTGCCGTCGTTGGGGTCGCGGAACGGCCATGGATCGCGGAAGCCCCAGAAGGGGTTCTGCGCTTCGGTCTGGTACATCTTGCCGTCGGCCTCGAACAGCGGCTTGACCTTCTCGAAGCCAACCATGCTGACGCCATGCTCGGTCGTCACCACCCGGCCACGCACCTTGACGATGGTCGCGCCCGGAGTGACAGCGGTGTAATACAGGTCCACATCACCCTGTTCGTTCAACAGGATCGGCGTGCCGGCCCATTCGCGAGCGGTCGGCGAAACCCCTTCGGCCATTACCCGGCCACCCAGCTTCCAGTCCTTGCCGGTGCGGGAAAACCAGTAGTACATCTTTGCCCGGCCGTGGCGGTCGTTCCAGTCGCGGGTGATGTCGTAGTTGCCGTTTTCGTCGATGTACTCCGGGTCGTTCGGATGACGATCCGCAGTCAGGGTGAAGATCACCGACCAGCCATCGACGGAGGTTATGTTTCCGTCCAGGTCGCGCAGCGGCATGGTGTCCCAGATGAACACCTCGTTGCTCAATACCGGGAAATCCGCACTGACCAATGGTTGGGTCGTGGTGGGATCGTCCGCATGGACTTTCAGCGCATCGGCCCGAGTCCAGAGGCTGGGTTGATGGGGTGCCTTGCCGAATTTTTCAGTGTTGCTTTTCATAGGTAATACCTCGTCCGTGAATGGATTCGCTTATCAAAAATACTGTATGTGCATACAGTAATTTCACCTTAAGCGAGGCGATTTTTCGGGTCAAGGATAAATTTGCATTTATGCATAATTGCCGTTTTTGCTGGAGCTGATACGTTTCAGCTAGTTATGTTTCCATAAGTTTGTTTTTCGGCCTGATCAGCGACGATGCCAGCAAAATGCGCGCTTGGAACCGTTGGTCGGTCCGAGGGGCAGGGAGGGGGAAAGGAGGGAGGCAGAACCAGGTGAAGGACGGGCGCCGAACCTGGGCGGATCGGTCAACGCCGCCGAGCGCTGCGAACATTGTCGCTGTCATGGCGCGGACGTAGCCTGGGCCCTCGTCGCCTGAATCACGGTCAGCAGAGGGGGATCGCTCTCATGAAGGGTGCAATCGACGCATGGGCACAACCGGCCAATGGCCGGGCACGGCAGTTGCTGCCGGAGGTGGCGCGGCTGTTCGAGAAGTCAGGTTCCGCGCATTTGCTGGACCAGCCGCTGAGCATCGAGCAGACCGTCGAGCTGATGGACCAGGCCGGGGTGGAGAAACTGATGCTGGCGGCCTGGTGCCGGCCGGAGCGCTGGGTGTTCAGCAACGATGAAATCGCCGCCTACACCCGGGCTTATCCCGAGCGTTTTGTCAGCGTGGCCACGGTGGACCTGAGCCGGCCGATGGCGGCGCTGGCCGAGCTGCAGCGGGCGGTGGGCGAGCTGGGCTGCAAGGCCCTGCGCATTGTGCCCTGGCTGTGGAAACTGCCGCCCAACCACCGCCTGTACTACCCGCTGTACGCCAAGTGCGTGGAGCTGGGCATTCCCTTCTGCACCCAGGTCGGCCACACCGGCCCGCTGATGCCTTCGGAAACCGGGCGGCCGGTGCCTTATCTGGATGAGGTGGCGCTGGACTTCCCGGAACTGCGAATTGTCGCCGGGCACATCGGCCACCCCTGGACTGACGAGATGATCGGCCTGGCCTGGAAGCACGACAATATCTACATCGACACCTCGGCCTACCTGCCAGCTTATTACCCGCCGCAGTTGCTGCATTTCATGCGCACCTACGGGCAGGACAAAGTGCTGTTCGGCAGCAACTTCCCGCAGTTGCCGTTCGATAAATGCATGCAGCAGGTCCAGGCCCTGGAGCTGCCGGAGCCGGTACGGGACAAGTTCCTGCACGGCAATGCGCGGCGGGTATTCGGCTTGTAGTGCTGCGCCTCAGCTGTGGTCCTGGTAGCGGCGCCGGCTGAAAAACAGCGAGCTGCCCATGGCCACCAGTGCCACGGCAATCAGCCCGGCATCGAGGTCGCCCAGCATCGACGGCAAGAACAGTATCCATAGCAGCCCGGCCAGGCTCAGGGCCAGGCCTGTCCACTTCCTCAGCGGGTAAGGCTTCATCCAGTAGTACAGCGGCATCAGCAGCAGGCATACCAGCACATAGGGGAGGTTCTGCTTCATGAGTCTTGCTCGCTGCGGCTGAAGCTCACTGTATTGCCGGCCATGAGCCGTTTTCTGTTGCTGGGACACTGCATGTCGCGCTTCCTTGTCGATGGCATGAGGCGCGCCAGTGTCCATGGCGAGCGGCTTTTGCGCAAATATCTGGTGTTATGCCAACCGCGCCAGGCAGTCCTCCAGAATATCCAGCCCTTCTTCCAGCACCTCGAGTTCAATGGTCAGCGGCGCCAGCAGGCGGACGATGTGCCGCGATTTGCCGCTGGGCATCAACAGCAGGCCGGCGTCCCGCGCGGCGCTGAGCAGTGCGCTCAGTTGCTCCGGGGCCGGCGAGCCGTCGGCCTTGACCAGTTCGATGCCACGCATGGCGCCGACCCCGGTCAGGCGCCCGAGATAAGGCGTCAGGTGCTCGGCCTGCCAGCGCTGGTAGCGGCTGACGATGGCTTGCTCCTGGCACTCGCCCCAGGTTTGCAGGTTGTGATCGCTCATCTCGTCCAGGGTCGCCAGGGCCGCCGCGCAGGCGATGGGGTTGCCGGAATAGGTGCCGCCCAGGCCGCCCTTGGGCAGGTTGTCCAGCAGCGCTTTGCGCCCGACCACCGCGCCCAGGGGCACACCGCCGCCAATGCTTTTGCCCAGCAGCACCAGGTCCGGCTCGATCCCCAGCCGGGTGAAGGCGAAGCGCTGGCCGGTGCGACCGAAGCCGGACTGGATTTCATCGGCGATCAGCAGGATGCCTCGTTCATCGCAGAAGCGCCGCAGGGCGCGGGCGAACTCGACGTCCAGGGCCAGGAAACCAGCCTCGCCCTGCACCGGTTCGACGATGAAACAGGCCACTTCGGCAACGTCGATCTCCACGCTGAACAGCCGGTCCATGGCCTTCAGCGCCTCCTCGCAGGTCACGCCGTTGTCCGCGCTCGGGTAGGGCAGGTGATACACCGGGCCGGGCAGCACGCCGATCTTCTGCTTGTAGGGCGCGACCTTGCCATTGAGGTTGAGGGTGGCCAGGGTGCGGCCATGGAAGCCGCCGTCGAAGGCGATCACCGCGGTGCGCCCGGTGGCGCCACGGACGATCTTCAAGGCGTTCTCCGCCGCTTCCGCGCCGCTGTTGGTGAGCATGCCGCTGACCGGGTAACTCAAGGGCATGAAACGCGCCAGCCGCTCGATGAACTCGACATAGGGGCCGTGGGGCGCCGCGTTGAACGCGTAGTGGGTCAGCCGAGTGGCCTGCTGCTGAATCGCCGCCACCACCCGCGGATGGCAATGCCCCAGGTTGAGCACGCCGATCCCGCCGACGAAATCGATGTAGCGTTTGCCGTTCTCGTCCCACACCTCGGCATTCTTGCCGTGGCTCAGGCGGATGGGGTGAACGATGGAAATCGACTGGCTGATGCTTTCGCTGCTCATGGGCTAAGGGCTCTGGCTACCTGGAACATGGCGGCTATCTAAGCCAAGAGCGAGGCCGTGTCGCAAACGAAATAAAGTGCGGGGGTCAGTATGAAAATTCTGGATGTTGGGGTGGAGGCTGGATCAGTCGTTCAGTGGCGCGACGTTTCTGGTTCTGGCCCGGCGTTGGCGAAACAGTGCGACCGCCACCACCAGCACCACGACACCGAGGACAATCGGCAGGCGATAAGGCTTCAAGTCGCCGAACAGATGTTCCAGCGCATCGCCGGCCCAGTAGCCGCCGCAGACGAACAGCGTGGCCCAGAGCAGCGCGCCGAGCATGTTCAGCAAGGTGAAGCGCAGCGGCGACAGGCCGCTGGCGCCGATCACCACCGGGCCGACCCAGCGCATGCCATACATGAAACGCACCGCCAGCACCGAGGTCGAGGGATAACGCCGGATCAACCCGGTCACCCGCTCGATGGCCGCCTGCTGGCCCTTCAGGCGTGGCAACAAACGCCCGCCAAAATGCCGCCCGCTCCAGAACAGCAACTGGTCGCCGAACATCCCGCTGACCGTCGCCACGGCAATCACCGCCCACAGGTCCAGCACCTGCTGATGCGCCGCCATGCCACCCAGGATCAGCACGGTTTCGCCTTCCAGCAGACAGCCAAGGACAATCACCCAGTAGCCATAGGTCGTAAGCAGGGCGTGCAGGTCGAGGTGTTCGAACATGGGGATGAAGGGGCCTTTGAAGAGCTGATTGGGTGGTGCGATCAACCTGCTGAACCATAGCGCGTCCGAGCGAATCCGTTGTCACGAATCGCTCGGTGGGGTTCAGTCCTCATCCGGCGCCAGCATCTGGGTTTTCGGCGCGCCATTGGCGTTGTGCTGGTAGATCTCCCGGGGCTGGCCGTGGTCGTTGAAGAACACCTGGCCAATGCCCGCCGAGTTCCACAGCCGTTCGCCGGCTTCGCGATGTTCGGGGCTGTAGGGCACCACGCGCATCAGCCGGCGGCGGGTGAACCAGTTCAAGGGTGAGCGCGGCGAATACAGCCAGCGATTGAGGCGGTCGAACCATTCCAGCAGGGTCGGCGGGAACTCGTTCTTGATGCCGCTGCTGGTGATCTGCCAGATCTTCGGGCCGCCCTTGCGGTGGCGGATCAGCACTTCGTAGACAAAGGAATAATGCACGTCGCCGGAGAGGATCACGTAGTTACCCGGGGTACGCGAGTGGCGGAAGATATTCAGGATCACCTGGGCCGCGCCGCGGTGGGCCATCCAGTTTTCCGCGTCCACCAGCAGTGGGTGACCGCACCAGCTGAAGACCTTCTGCACCGTCTCGATCAGCTTGACGCCGAACACCGGCGCCGGGGAAACGATGATCGCCGATGGGTGATCCAGCAGTTCATGTTGCAGCTCGCTCAGGGCTTCCCAGTCGAGCAGGCCCGAGGGCTGCGCCAGGTTGAACTCGCTGCGCCAGCGCCGGGTGCGGGTGTCCAGCACCACCAGCGCCGGGGTGGTGGGCAGCGTGTATTGCCATTGCTGGAAGCGCAGCAGTTCGTCGATCAGGGTGTCCTGGATGGCGCTGTCGAGGTAGAGCGCATCGCCCTGGGCCTCGGCGCTCAGGGCGCGGGTGTGTTGCAGCGGCGTGGCGAAGGCATCCGGGTTGTTGCCCCAGCCCTGGCACAGCATGTAGGCGATCAGCGCGTTGCCGATGATGCGTTTGGAAAACGGGTGGCCGTAGGCGGTTTCTTCCCACTGGGCGCTGAGGTTCCAGTCGTCGGTGATGTCGTGGTCGTCGAAGATCATCAGGCTTGGCAGGTGGGCGAACACCCGCGCCACACCACCCAGGCCCTTGGCGAACGCCTCGATCCGCAGCTGCTCGCGCTGGTAGCGCTGTTGCTCCTTGGCTGCGAGCTGCGGCGGGCGTGGATCGATCAGGCTCCAGGGCACCGGCGACCAGACCAGCAGGTACATGGCCATGACCTCGGCGAAGGTCACCAAATGGTTGTCGGCGCTGCTGCTGGTGAAGATCGGCTTTTTCACCCCGCCGAAGAAACGCTCGCGCAGGGTCTCGTTGCTTTTCAGCGCCGGCAGCAATTCGGCGCGTTGGTAATAGCTGGCGCGGTGCCGATAGAGCGCGGCACTGTCGCTGACCACCGCGCCTTCCAGATGCTCGCCGAACAGACCCAGGCGCTCGATCAGCGCATGAATCGCCCGCAACATCGGCCCGGCCACATCGTCGGCATACACCTGATCGCCGGTCATCAGCAGCAGGGCAGGGCGTTGCTGCGGCTCTGGCGTTTCCGCCAGCAGGCGATCGACGCAGAGCAAACCCTCGTCCGCCGAATGATGGGGCTTGCGGCAGGAGCCGTGGACCAATTGATGGATACGGCTATGCAGGACGAAATCCGGCTGCTGCTTTTGCCCATAGAGCAGATGCGGCGCCCACTCGGCGATACCGGAATTTGAGCCATCGGCCTGGGTGATCAGCACGTCGTAGTCGATACGCACATCGCAAGGCAGGGCGCTGTCCAGCGGCAAGTCGATCAGGTGGATAAAGGCATGCTGCCCTACCGGGATCACCTGGCACTGCTCGGCGGTAAGCGGGTAATCGCGGCTTTCCGCGTCGCCGCCGGCCTGCAAACGCAACGTCAGCTCCAGCGCACGGGAACCCACCAGCCACAGTACCAGCCGCGTGGGTTCCAGGCGGCGCAGCAGGGGGCCGGCGAGGACGTGGGGCAAGGGGATGCTGGATGCGGTCGATGGCGACGGTTGAAACATGCAGGTTCGAGGCTCTTGCGGCAAACGGAGGCCGGGATAGTAGCGCAGCGGATGTCGAAGAATTGTCAGCGAGTGCTCGGGGGTGTTTGGGAGCGGTATCGCGCAGCCTGGGCTGAAAACTGCGCGTTGTCCGCAGGTGCTATGGCGCCGTGGGTTTATTGATTTCCCGCAGCAGGTCGGCAACTGGCAATTGCATGCTGTTGGAGTAGTAGGCCTTGTAGCCATAGGCGGTGATAAGTGCTTTGCACGGAATCGTCTTTTTGTTGGCTAACAAGGTGTTCAATTCTTCGACAGAGAGGTCACGACGGGATTGTCCTTTGTCGAGGGTTTCACTCAAAAAAGCTTCAGTGAAAAAGATTGAGGCTGGTTGATTCGTTTTAGCCGCATCAGCCTGAATCCTGCCATAGGCGGAACGCGCAATTTCATGCTCAACGGAAAAGTCATGGTCACCGTCTAACGCACAAATAAACTGAGCTGAGGCAATACCTTCTCCCATGCCTCTTCCGTAGAGATCCAGAAGGTTGATGTTCGATTTGTAGCGGATGATATACAGCGAAAGATCCGCTTTGCGTTCGACAGAAATGAAATTCAAGTCTGCTGACGGTTTCTCATGATCTTTTGCGCAGGAGGAACAGGCGATAGCCAGCAGAAGCAGCCATAGTCTTTTCATTTTTTGTCAGCTTGTTGGTAATGGATTCAAAAGTGATATCGCAGGCGGATTGGGCCCGCAATCGGCTGCGTGAACATATCAAATGTCCTTGAACGTCTTCCGGTAGTCGGTGGTGGACGGCGCGATGGCAAAATAGTAGCTTCGATCCCCAGCGCTCTGCTTACGGCCCCCTCCAAACGCCGTGGCCCGGCCCTTCATGCTCGTTAAGGAAGACGTTCTACCCTAGTTGCCACCTTTCAAGGATGAACCATGGCCATCAAGTCCACGCATTCCAACCAGCAAAAACACCTTGCCGTGCTTATCGATGCCGACAACGCCCAGGCGTCGATTGTCGAGGCGCTGTTCGAGGAAATCGCCAAGTACGGCATCGCCAGTGTGAAGCGTATGTACGGCAACTGGACCGGACCGCAGTTGGGCGGCTGGAAGCAGCTGATGCTGGAGCATTCAATCCAGCCCATCCAGCAGTTCGCCTACACCAAGGGCAAGAACTCCACTGACAGTTCGTTGATCATCGATGCCATGGACTTGCTCTATACCCGGCGTTTCGACGGCTTCTGCCTGGTGTCCAGCGACAGTGACTTCACCCGCCTGGCCAGTCGTTTGCGCGAGGAAGGCATGACGGTATACGGCTTCGGCGAAGCGAAAACGCCAGGGCCCTTCGTTAAGGCCTGCGACAAGTTTATCTACACCGAAATTCTCCGGGCTCAGGACGTTACTGAATCCGCCGCCCTGGGCGACAAGGCCCAGGTCGTCCCCGGCCTCATCGAGGAGGCGAGCAAACAACCAGCCGTTTCACCTGCCAGTAGTCCGGTAGAAGTGCCGGTGGGGTTCATCGCCAAGATTCTTGATGACATCGCCGAAGAGGACGGCTGGGTGCCCTTGGCCATGCTGGGCACCACCATCAGCAAGGTGCGTCCCGCATTCGACTCCCGGCTGTACGGCCACACCAAACTCAGTGGCCTGATCCGTAGCCAGAGCAAATGGTTCGACCTGGACACCCGCGGCGGCTCGCCCACCGGTGGGGTGGTGTTGTACGTGCGCAACAAAAATAGAACCCCTGACCAGCAGGCTCGCTGAGTTGGCCGGCCATAACCGATTCGATTGACCTTCCCAGGAGTGATCCATGCGTAACCTTTGTGCCAGCCTGTTGATCGGCGCGACCGTTCTGTTGTCAGGCTGCAACACCACACCCTATGACAGGGCCACCATCTATTACGATCGCGCGCAGTTCACCACTCAAGTCAGCAAAGACTTCCCGGACATTAAGGGACCGATCCTGCAACACGGCCGCTGCTCGC
Source organism: Pseudomonas sp. SBT1-2 (assembly GCF_028640875.1). Taxonomy (NCBI): domain Bacteria; kingdom Pseudomonadati; phylum Pseudomonadota; class Gammaproteobacteria; order Pseudomonadales; family Pseudomonadaceae; genus Pseudomonas; species Pseudomonas sp. SBT1-2. The sequence continues at coordinate 139,935 of NZ_JAQZAA010000081.1, forward strand.
TGCTGATCTCCACTCCGGGCTCTACCACCGGCACCTACCACTTCTGCACCTTCGCCCTGACCCAGGACGAGCTCTACGTCCAGGGCTGGGATGCCACGGCGCTGAAGTACAAAGAAATCCTGCGGGTCGACCTGTCGACCCTGAGCAAGGTCGCTTTGGATTCGTATTTCCGGACCAACCAGGTGCAACTGATCGAACAACGCCGTCAGAGCGCACTGAGTGTGATGATCGATGATGGTGGCTATCACGACACGGCGGCGACGGAGCGCGTGTACGAGACCATCAAGAAGCGCGGAGTGACTGTGGTGAAGAGCGAAGGAATGATGATGCCGCCGGTGGGGCCTACGCCGGTGGTGATTCCGATTGTTATTCCTCGTTAAGAACAAGTTTTGATTCGGGGGTAGTAACCGAAAGAGCTTAGTTTAGTTGGTTTGAATTTGGTGGTAATGAGGGTGTTGGTGGCTTTTATGCTTGTGGGGTGCTGAGTAGTAGTCGTTTGTTTTTTTGGTTTTTATAATTCTAGAAAAATGAGGGGGTGGTATGGGGTATGTGCTAAGTTCACTGGGGAGTTTGCCTTTTCAGGCTGAAGTTAGGCTCTATGTTTTTGTTGTTGGGGGTGGATGGAGAAGTGGAACTTATGATGAGCTTGAGTCGAATTTTTTAGAGCTTGCTAGGCGTATTGGGCCTTCTGCAATTGTCGCTAAAGGTTTTAATCCAGTTGAGTGGAGTAGACAGGTATGTAAGGTATATCTTGGAGGAGCTGTGATAAGTGCTGATGGGCTTCCTGCGTTGCTTATTACGGACTCACACCCAGATCAGCTAGATAAAGATAGCCTTCGTTTGTTGGTGCCCTTGCAAGATGCTGAGAAGAGATTTGGAAGCGTTACAGCTTTTTTTGAAGCACTATGTTTGTATTCGCAAGATAAAGATGTGAGCTTTTTACAGCGATTTGAGGATAAAGGAGAAGGTTTTGGAGGGCGAATATGGTCGGCGCTAGAACTAAAGCCTGGTATGTTTGGTTTTAGTGTCAATATTAAGAGGCTATTTAATAAGGTTTGACAGGGTGGTGTTGGTGGTTTTTATATTTTGATATCTATGTCTGGAGGGGGCGTTATGCGGCGGCGCGGTAATTACTATATGGCTAGGGTTATAAAGTTTGGTCAGCTGAACCAGCAGAAACTGATGGATGCTATTTCTGAGGCGCCAGTAGTTGCTATTGGGCAGTTTGAGTGGACTATTACTGATGTTGTTGATATGAGGGGCGCGTCAGAGCCTTTCATGTTCGGTAATTTGGCTAAGTACTCTAGGGAAGGGCACGTAACTGTTGTGGATGAGCCCGCTAAACAGCAGCTTACAGCTAGGGCGCCATATTTGTTGGAAGCTAGCGCCCCTTTTATTTATCTCCCGGATTTCTCGGGTTTAGCTTTTTTGCATGTGTGGAATGGCATTCAAGAAAATGTATTTCCTCGGAGGTTTAAAGCTATTGTTGAAGCTGCATATGATAATTTTTTTGTAGGCTGCACTGTAGAGCCAGTCACCGATTATCGAGCTTTTTTAGAAAGGCTTAAAACTCTTGATAGTATCAAAGAGTTGTCAGCTAAAGTCAGTCCGCCTAATCCTCTGTTTGGAAGACTTTGGGGTGGTTTGGATGAGTATGTTAGAAAGCGTCAAGCTGATGAGGTTTCTGTTAGGGAAAGTACAAGTAAATCCCAAGGGTTGTCGACTAATTTACTTGAGCTTATAGAGAATATCCTTCTGGATCCAAATTACCAGCCTGCGTTTGAGCCTGACATTACTGATGCGGCTGTCCTGATGGCGGCAGATGGTTATGGCTCGGGAAAGGCGGTTGGTACTGAGGAAGGGGTTGAAGTTGTAATAAGAACCTCAGAGTCTCAGAAGAGTTTTTTATTTGATAAGGATCCGGATCCTGAGTTGTTAGCTAATATCGTGCGTGGATACTTTGAACGTGTTAGCAGTGAGCGAGATATGAGGCATTGATCTATGCGCGTTTTCTATTATTTTCGTGTGGCTGTTGTTGGGTTTGAAGCTTTGGTTCTTCTGTTGGGGATGGTTGTCTGGAAGTTTTGGTTTCTTGAGTTTAAGGCTGTTTTTGATTTGATGTCTCTAGATGGAGAGGCCTTTAAATATCTGATGCTTATTCCAGCAGGTTTAGCAGTCTGGGTTTTTAATGAGATTAAACTTTTGTTGCAGGAGGATAAAGAAGTCGCTCGTTTGATTGTTGAATGGCCTGATTACTGGCGATTTAAATGCCACGCTTGGGTGAGCTTGTTTTATGCTATTGTTTTTTCTGTTTTTTCCATTATACCTTGGCTCCTTAAGACCAGAAGTGAGTCGGCAGAGGCTTTTTTGTTGTTCTTGGTAGCTATGGCTGGTCAATTGTGTTTGTCTCTTAGTGTTTACTTGGCCAGAATAAGGTTTAAGGAGATTGTGGTTTTTTTTAAAACTTCCTAAGTTTTTTGTTTTAGGGGGTAATGTTTTTTTACGCTTGCTTCTTGCGTATATTCTTTTGTGACGCTAGTCTTCACCGGCTGCTGAAAACAACAGTGGTCGGGCTTGGTAACCCGCTGAAACAATAGGCGCATAGGCGCCTCCATCACGTTGCTGGCGCTTTTTTGTGTCTGCATTTCGTGCTATGGCGGCTGTGCGCGGGAGGTCTTCGGGCCTGCCGGGTTCCTATTGTCCCGGTTTACCAACCTGCGTACAGCTGCCACCCATTCGCTTGGTAACGAACGTGGTAGCTCTATCTACATAGGAGCTAGTCGCATGGAAGTTTTGACTCAGTATCTTTACCTCGCAATCTCCAGCCTTCCAGTAATCACTGGAGGTGCACAATGAGCGCTTCAATCAAAACTCTCGGTACCGTCACCTTCGCCCCTACCGGCGAATTCCAGCATCCACTGTTTCGCGTCAACCCCGATGTGCCGCTGCGTGAGGCATTGGAGCATGTGTCTCAGTTGCTGTTCCACGCCAAGATGCTGGCCCTGGATGCGGCGATGGAGCGGGACGATCGTTATGCCTGGGCGTCCCATTACTTCAGCGAGATGGGCAAGGCGATTGTGGATGATCTGTGCCTTGGTGAGTGGCCGGTAGCGGGCGGTCGCCGGCCCTGATGTGATCATCGTCGCCCGGATGTAAGCCCTGAATGAAGGCCTCACTGCTGGGCCTTCATGCCAAAGCAAACGCGTAATGCCAACCGCGCTCGCTGACTTCCTTCAAGTACAGATGGGAACCCCATGAGGGGCACAACCATGTCATGGGAGTACGGAAAGAAAGTGTTAGCTGCTACATGAGGAGAGGGCAGGAAGAAAAAAGGCCCTTAAAAGGCTTTTTTGTATTCAGGTAAAGCACTCAATCACTTTCATTGCACTAACCGACAACAGCATGCTTCCCCCAAGCCCCCATACAATATAGTGCGAAATGATGAGCCTTCTTTTAAGTGGCTGTGGGAAAGTATCTATTTCGTTGGCGTCCAATATGCCTTTTTTAATGTAGGAAGTCGGGCGGGCTAAAAATCCTGCCACCATGCCGACCATTACAAGCCTTCCCCAAGGGCCCATGTGAAGATAGAACCTACTCCCGGTAATCGCCTTGCAGTTTTTAACGTGGCCAAGTATTTCCTCCATGCGGGTGTACCCCCAATAGAGATAGATGCCACCCATGCTGAATATTCCAAGAAAAATCAGGGCGCATAAAACAACAAAAAAATCATGTGGGGAACTAATCAGGTTCATTTTCCTTTCTCATATATAAACTCTCCAATGCTCTCGCCCCCGGCTTCACCTAGTTTCCCTGCTGCATAAGAGCCCCCTCCGATGACTATCAGGCCGCACACCACGCTACCGATGCCACCTGTAGGGACTCCGATGGCCACACAAACAGTTCCGGTCGCGGCGGTACCTAATGCCATTCCCGCAAACATTCCACCTGCTATCCCGCCCGTAAAGCTTCCAGCTTCGGTGAACCGTACTTTCTCACAAGCCTCCTTGTTCCCTGCCGAACACACGTCCTGAACCTTCACATAAGACGCTCCACCGCCCAATGCTGTCCCAAGCCAACCACCCAACTTAAGTACCTTGGAGGCTCGGGAAACACCCTCAATATGCGTGGCGTACCCTGGAATCTGACCTACCGCGCCCGCCTGGGTCCAGCGATGCACCAGACTCCGACTGGAAATCCCCAAGGCGCTCTTAAGGCTGGGGTGATCGGGGAAGGCAATGCTCATTTTCGTGATAGAGGTCAGGTTGCTATCCAGTTGTGCAAACAGCTTTCTCCTTTCACTGAAGAACTCGACACTACGCAGATGCCCATCCCGCAGAAAGAACTTCTGATGGAGTTCTTCGATATCCAGCAACGTTCTTTTCAGGCCATCCATATGATTACCCACGGCCGCCGTGCTGACACCTAAAGCCGTCGAACCGTAGGACAGTATCGATTCAACCTGCGCCCGGTACTTGAGCATAAAGGCCGCTTCCTCATCGCTCATGGACGCCAAGGCAGCACTGACCTTTTCCGCCGTTTCCATCAGCAAGGCTTCTTCACGGGTGCATTGATAGTTGTCGGGATGACTGAGCACAACAAGTTGCCCAGGCTTGGCAGGACTCGACAGTTGAGGATTGAGCCGGCGGAACTTCTCCAGCACAGCCTCATCGGCCTGGCCGAACAGCACCGTCTCCAGCGCAGCCCGGCTCATGGGAGTTTGCACAATATGAAAACCCGGTTCTACGAGGTGTTGCGTGTCCTGCACGGACAGCGGCGGGGAAACAATATCGCCGTGAGCAACGGTCAGGCCGCGTACCCGATCCCGCGGCACCGCATCGGCAAACTCATTCTGCGGATAGCCCTTATGAATAGCATCGGCCCAGCGCTGGGTATTGATCACCGCGGGCCCGACGTAATCGCTGCCGAGCGGGATAGTCGGTTGATTCCCGGAGCAGACCGTCCACTGAGTAGCGATCAGGCGGTTGGCTCCGGTCGGGCAGCCACACTGCACAAGGCCACCCTCCACCGCCGTGGCTTGGTGGTTATCCGCCCAGGTGTGATGGCCTTCGGCGATAAAACCCACCGTCTGGCACACCGGGCACCAGACCGGGTCGGCAATGCGGGCGACCCGTTGATCCACAACAAAGGTGGTGGCTGATCCGGCAATGACTTTGCCGCCGGTTGTAGTGGGGTCGCCTTCCCTGATGACAAAGGCCATGGGCTACGTTCTCTTTGAGGAATGGGCCTCGAACGTAACAATGCCTATCAGGCGGCTGAATCAGGCGATCCTGAAACGCCTTACCCCTTGGCTGGCATCACGACGCAAGACCACTGTCCACCCCTCGCACCAACACCTGCGGTTCCCCCTGCTTGATCACCCACCGTATCAACTCGCTCACGCTGATGCGGTGCTGGCGCTCGACCCATTCCAGTCCCTCGGGGCTGTAGTGTTCGCTGTAGCGGCTGAGGGTCAGGTGTTGCTGGTCGGCCGAGAGGCGCAGGCTGACTTCGCGGCATTGCAGGGAGGCGTCGCCGTGTTTGGCCACGCGTTGCAGCAGGACCAGGGCGTCGGTTTCAGAAGTCATCATGGGTCGCTCCTTCACAACGGTTTTTCGTGGGGCTGGTAGCGCCTTGCTTGCCTTCCTGTACGAAGGCGGCGCGGTGTTCGGCGTTCACGTCGCGCAGGGCGCTGTAGTAGTCGGGCATGGTTTTCAGGCTGTCGGTCAGCGGCAGCAGGGCGGCGCGGCCGTCCACTACGCCACCGACCATGGCGACGGTGCCCAGGGTCTGCACGGTGTCGCTGTTGTCGCCGAAGGGGGAGACCACGAAGTTGAGGATCTTGCCCACCGAGTCGCGGCTGTTGTCGGTGCCCAGCAGCGGCAGTTCGACGATGGGGCCGTTGCCGATGCCCCACACACCGAAGGTCTGGCCGAAGTCGGCGGTGTGGCGCGGGATGCCGAGCGGGTCCGAGACGTTGAATAGGCCGAGTACGCCAACCGTGGTGTTGACCGCAAAGCGCCCCAGGCTGTTGACCGAGCGTTGCGGGTTGCCTTGCAACAGGTCGTTGATGAAAACCTTGGGTTCGCCGAAGTTGCTCGCGAAGTTATGCACGCCCTGTTGCATGAAGTCCGGCAGGTGGCGGTAACCGCGGGCGACCGGTGCCAGTGCGTAGTCGTCAACGGCCTTGTTGAAGGCGAATACGCCACGGTTGACCGGCTCGGCGGGGTCATAGATCGGATAGTCGACCTTCGCGCAGTCGGGTTGAGTGGCAGATCCCGTGCTGGTACAGCCCGCCAGGTAGGACAGGGACAGCAGCAGGGCGGTATGACGACACAGGCGGGTGGAGCACAGGAATGAGCGCATGGGCGGACGACCTTGGGAACAGGGAGGCCGATGCTGGCATGGACGTTTTGCCTGAAGATGTCTGCTTTATTGCGGGGTTGTCGGTTTGTTACCGCGTTGAAATATATGACGGGCCGCGTCCAATGGTTTTGAATGACAGTTCTTTCCGAGCTTGAGTGATACGCACTGGTGAGCAGTCTGTTGATCGTGGACGACGACCTTGAGGTCCTCGCGCTGCTGAAGAAATTTTTTGTGCAACACGGCTACTCGGTGGAAGTCGCCACCGAGGGCGCTTCGCTGTGGGCGGCGCTGGAGCGGCAGGTGCCGGACCTGATCATTCTCGACCTGATGCTGCCGGGGGAAAACGGCCTGACCCTGTGTCAGCGCCTGCGTCAGCAGCACGCCGTGCCGGTGATCATGCTGACCGCCATGGGCGAGTTGAGCGACCGCGTGGTGGGGTTGGAAATGGGCGCCGACGATTACTTGAGCAAACCCTTCGATGCCCGCGAGCTGCTGGCCCGGGTGCGAGCGGTGCTGCGCCGCGCCGGGGAAAGCCGGCCGGTGGTCGGGGAGGTGCCGCGGCCGCTGATCAGGTTTGCCGACTGGCAGCTGGACCTGACCCGCCGCGAGCTGCGCTCGCCGGATCAGGTGATGATTCCGCTGTCGGCGGGGGAGTTCGACCTGCTGTTGGTGTTCGTCGAGCATCCGCAACGCATCCTCAGCCGCGAGCAGTTGCTCGACCTGGCGCGCGGGCAGGCCCATGACGCCTTCGATCGCAGCATCGACGTGCAGGTCAGCCGCCTGCGCCGCAAGCTGGAATTCGACACCAAGCGCCCGGCGATGATTCGCACGGTGCGCAATGGCGGCTATCTGTTCACTCCCAGCGTGACCCGCCAATGAGGGCCAGACACAGGCCGGGCGGCCCGCGCGACACCATCGCCCGCTGGATCGCCCTGACCACCCTGATGGCGATGCTCACCGCCCTGGCCTTCAATGCGCTGTTCGTGCAGTTGGCCGGGGTCTGGGCCAAGCCGCCGTTGAGCGAGTCCGGCCTGGTGGAAAAGATCGCGTCCATCAGCAATATGATCGACGCCTCGGAATCGCTGCAGCGCGCTCGCCTGGCCGAGTCGGTCAGCGACCAGGCCCTGAGTGTGACCTGGCACCCGACGCGACGGGATATCGAAGTACCGGTAGTCGATGAGCCGGAATACCGCGAGGGTTCGACGAAACTGACGCAGTTGCTCAAGCCGGGAGTGGGTCACATGGAAGCCTACCAGCCCAGTGACTGGCCGGGGCCGGGTGGGTCTTATGCGTTGCTGATCCAGATGAACGATGGCTCCTGGCTGATGTTCTCCTCGGTCTCGCGCAGTTGGGGGCTGGATGAGGGGCCGCGCAACCTGATCGTGATCGGTCTGGTGCTGTTGTCCACCGTCCTGGTCGCCTTGATCGCCACTCGCCGCCTGGCCAGGCCCCTGCAGCAGTTCGCCCTGGGTGCGCGGCGGTTTGGCGTGGACTTTCGCGCGCCACCCATCGAGCCGGTCGGCCCCCATGAGATCCGCCAGGCGATCCTCGCGTTCAACGCCATGCAGGCCCAGTTACAGCACTTCATCAAGGACCGCACGCAGATGCTCGCGGCGATCTCCCACGATCTGCGTACCCCGCTGACCCGCATGCGCCTGCGCGGCGAGTTCATCGAGGACCCCGAGCAACAGCGCCGGCTGTTCCATGACGTCGATGAGATGCAGGCGATGATCAACTCGGCGCTGGAGTTCTTCCGCGACGATGCGCGGCTGGAGGAGGCGACCTCCTTCGATCTGGCGGAACTGCTGCAAACCCTGGTCGACGATTACCGCGACCAGTCCATCGACATCGCGTTCAGCGGTCCGCCGCGCCTGGTGTATTTCGGCCGCCCGCTGGGGCTCAAGCGGGTCATGAGCAACCTGCTGGAAAACGCCATCAAATACGCCAGCGAACCGGCGATTGAAGTGGTGGCGGATGCCGAGCAGGTGAAGGTCTGTGTGCTGGATCGCGGGCCGGGGATTCCCGTCGAATGGCATGAGCAGGTGTTCGAGCCGTTCTTTCGCATGGAAAGCTCGCGCAACCGCAACACCGGTGGCGTCGGCCTGGGGCTTTCCGCGGCGCGGGCGATCGTGCTGGAGCACGGCGGCGAACTGCGCTTGCGCAACCGTGGCGGTGGCGGGTTGGAGGTGTGTGTGCTGTTGCCGGTGCAGGGTATCTAGCTGGTCGGGCCCGCTTCAGGACCTTTCATCGATCCTGGAGCGGGGCCCTCTTCAAGGCTGGCTGTTTACGCGAGTGTCGCCTGTGGATTGCGCACCGGCTCCGCGGCCGCTTCGTTGTACACCCGCTCGTCTTCCTCCATGACCCGCGACGCCCGGCCGACCAGCACCGGGTCGGGTTGATGGGCCACGCGCAGGTTCTTGCCCGGGTAGTCGAGGGAATGCAGGAAGTGACGGATGCAGTTGATCCGCGCGCGCTTCTTGTCGTCCGACTTGATCACTGTCCAGGGCGCATCGGCGGTGTCGGTGTGGAAAAACATCGCCTGTTTGGCGGCGGTGTATTCGTCCCATTTGTCCAGCGACTTGATGTCGATGGGCGAGAGTTTCCAGTGCTTGAGCGGGTCGTCGCGGCGCGAAATGAAGCGGCGCAGCTGCTCGTCGCGATTGACCGAGAACCAGTACTTGAACAGGAGGATGCCGCTGTTGCACAGCATGCGCTCCAGCTCGGGTGTCTGGCGCATGAACTCCAGGTATTGCAGGGGCGAGCAGAAGTCCATGACCCGCTCGACACCGGCGCGGTTGTACCAGGAGCGGTCGAAGAACACCATTTCCCCGGCGGTGGGCAGGTGCTGGATATAACGCTGGAAATACCACTGGCCCTGTTCCTGCTCGCTGGGTTTTTCCAGGGCGACGATCCGCGCGCCCCGCGGGTTCAGGTGTTCCATGAAACGTTTGATGGTGCCGCCCTTGCCCGCGGCGTCGCGGCCCTCGAACAGCACCACGACGCGCTGCCCGGTTTCCTTGACCCAGCTTTGCACCTTGAGCAGTTCGATCTGCAGCTCCTGCTTGGCCTTTTCATACTCGGCGCGGCGCATGCGGCTGCGGTACGGGTAGCTGGGGGGCAGCTTGGCGGTGGAGCTGTCTTCATTGCTGCCATGGGGCGCACTGGCCACCTGCAGGGCGACCGGCTGCTGGCTGATGGCGCTGATTTCGGCTTCGGCGGTTTTGGCAGCGGCGGGTTTAGTGGTCGCACGTGGCCGGCGTGGGCGCGGAGTGGCCGGTTTGCGTGGGGCGCTTTTGCTGCTGGCCGTGACCGTCGGTTTGGCTGCTGGCGTGGCTTTTTCCGGAAGGGGGTTGGGAAGGGGACGCGCGGTGGATTCTTCGCTCATATCGGGCCTGTCTGATCGCTCCAATGTCTTTCAGACAGTCTATGGCGCACAAGACCGGGCTTCTTGATGCGTATCAAGGAAGCTTTTGAGCAGCTCTGTATCGATGCTTTTGCGTTTGCCTGTAGGAGCGAGGCTTGCCCGCGAAACAGGCGCTGCGCAGTGCCAATTAATCCGCGTCATCGTTCATCGCGAGCAAGCTTCGCTCCTACAGAATCCTGGCGCGCGGGGGCTGCGGCACTTTTCTGCAGGCGAAAAAAAAGACCTTGAATTTCAAGGTCTTTTTCAGGTTTGGTGCCCCGAGGGAGACTCGAACTCCCACTTCTCTCGAAAACGGATTTTGAATCCGCCGCGTCTACCAATTCCGCCATCAGGGCTCAATGGCGGCGAAGTATAGAGACGTGCCTACCGTTGGTCAATCAGGTTTCATGGTCAATTTTGGCTATTTCCGCTAAACTTTCCGGCCCTGCTAGACGAACCCCATCATGCGTGTTGCTGACTTTACCTTCGAACTCCCTGATTCGCTGATCGCCCGCCATCCCCTGGCCGAGCGTCGCGCGAGTCGCCTGTTGACCCTGGATGGGGTCACCGGCGCCCTGGCCCACCGTCAATTCACTGATTTGCTTGAGCATTTGCGCCCGGGCGACTTGATGGTGTTCAACAATACCCGGGTGATTCCGGCGCGCCTGTTTGGCCAGAAAGCCTCCGGCGGCAAGCTGGAAATCCTGGTGGAACGGGTGCTCGACAGCCACCGAGTGCTGGCCCATGTGCGCTCCAGCAAGTCGCCGAAACCGGGCTCGAAGATCCTGATCGAAGGCGGCGGCGAGGCCGAGATGCTGGCCCGCCATGACACCCTGTTCGAGCTGGGGTTTGCCGAGGAAGTGCTGCCGCTGCTGGAGCGCGTCGGCCATATGCCGTTGCCTCCTTATATAGACCGCCCGGACGAAGACTCGGACCGCGAGCGTTATCAGACCGTGTATTCCGAGCGCCTGGGCGCAGTGGCCGCGCCGACTGCGGGGCTGCACTTCGACCAGCCGCTGCTGGAGGCGATTGCCGCCAAGGGCGTCGAGACCGCGTTCGTGACCCTGCATGTGGGCGCCGGGACCTTCCAGCCGGTACGGGTGGAGCGCATCGAAGATCACCATATGCACAATGAATGGCTGGAAGTCAGCCAGGACGTGGTGGATGCGGTGGCCGCCTGCCGCGCGCGCGGCGGTCGGGTGGTGGCGGTGGGGACCACCAGCGTGCGTTCCCTGGAAAGCGCGGCGCGCGATGGCGTGCTCAAGCCGTTCAGCGGCGACACTGACATCTTTATCTACCCGGGCCGGCCGTTCCACGTGGTCGATGCCCTGGTCACCAACTTCCATTTGCCCGAATCCACGCTGTTGATGCTGGTTTCGGCGTTCGCCGGTTATCCCGAAGCCATGGCCGCCTACAAGGCCGCCGTCGAGCATGGATACCGCTTTTTCAGCTACGGTGATGCGATGTTCATCACCCGCAATCCCGCGCCACGCGGCCCAGAGGAAACAGCATGAGTCGCACCTGTCGTATGTCTTTCGAGCTGCTCGCCACCGATGGCAAGGCTCGTCGCGGTCGTCTGACCTTCCCCCGTGGCACCGTGGAAACCCCGGCCTTCATGCCGGTGGGCACCTACGGCACGGTCAAGGGCATGCTGCCTCGGGACATCGTCGCCACCGGCGCCGAAATCATCCTGGGCAACACCTTCCACCTGTGGCTGCGCCCGGGCACCGAAGTGATCAAGAAACACGGCGACCTGCATGACTTCATGCAGTGGAAAGGCCCGATCCTCACCGACTCCGGCGGTTTCCAGGTGTTCAGCCTGGGCGCCATGCGCAAGATCAAGGAGGAGGGCGTGACCTTCGCCTCGCCGGTCGACGGCGCCAAGGTTTTCATGGGCCCGGAAGAGTCGATGCAGGTCCAGCGCGACCTGGGCTCGGACATCGTGATGATCTTCGATGAATGCACCCCGTACCCGGCCGACGAAGACGTCGCGCGGGTGTCCATGGAGCTGTCGCTGCGCTGGGCCCAGCGCTCGAAGAACGCCCATGGCGACAACACGGCGGCGCTGTTCGGCATCGTCCAGGGCGGCATGCACCAGGACCTGCGCATGCGCTCCCTGGAAGGCCTGGACAAGATCGGCTTCGACGGCCTGGCCATCGGTGGCCTGTCGGTGGGCGAGCCCAAGCACGAGATGATCAAGGTGCTGGACTACCTGCCGGGCCAGATGCCAGCAGACAAACCTCGTTACCTTATGGGTGTTGGCAAGCCGGAAGATCTGGTTGAGGGTGTGCGCCGCGGTGTGGACATGTTCGATTGCGTGATGCCAACCCGTAATGCCCGCAATGGGCACCTGTTCATTGACACTGGCGTGCTGAAGATCCGCAACGCGTTCCATCGCCATGATGATTCGCCGCTGGATCCGACCTGCGATTGCTATACCTGCCAGAACTTCTCCCGTGCTTATCTGCATCATCTGGACAAGTGCGGCGAAATGCTGGGGAGCATGCTCAATACCATCCATAATTTGCGTCATTACCAACGTCTTATGGCTGGTTTGCGCGAGGCTATTCAACAGGGTACATTGGCCGCCTTTGTCGATTCCTTCTATGCCAAACGCGGGTTGCCCGTGCCGCCTTTAGAATAAGTTCTAAAGACGTTTAGACCCACTTTTGTAATTATCCGGAGTGTTACATGAGCTTTTTTATCTCGACTGCAATGGCTGACGCTGCTGCACCTGCTGCTGGCCCTGCTGGCACTGGCTTTGAGTGGATTTTCCTGGTCGGTTTCCTGGTCATCTTCTACCTGATGATCTGGCGTCCACAGGCCAAGCGCGCCAAAGAGCAAAAGAACCTGCTGGGCAGCCTGCAAAAAGGTGACGAAGTTGTGACTACTGGCGGTATCGCCGGCAAGATCACCAAAGTGACCGATGACTTCGTAGTGCTGGAAGTTTCCGACACTATCGAGATGAAGTTCCAGAAAGGCGCTATCGCTGCCACGCTGCCAAAAGGCACGCTGAAGGCGATCTAAGTTTCATCTTTTACCAATCGACGGGGCGCGCAAGGCGCCCCGCTTCATAAACGGGCGGCGTGATGCTGAACAAATACCCTCTGTGGAAATACGTACTGATCCTGGCGGTGCTGGCGATCGGTTTTATTTATTCCGCTCCCAATCTATACCCTGATGATCCGGCCATTCAGGTCAGCGGCGCGAGCACTGCGTTGCAGGTCACTCAGGCGGATCTGGATCGTGCGAGCAAAGCGCTCACCGACGCCGGGATCAACGTCAAGGCAGCGACCATCGCGGCCAAGGGCAAGGGCGGCCTGTTGCGTCTGACCAAGCAGGAAGACCAGCTTCCAGCCAAGGACGTCGTGCGCAAGGCCCTGGGTGACGACTACGTCGTTGCATTGAACCTGGCACAAACCACCCCGCAATGGCTGCGCAACCTCGGCGCGCATCCGATGAAGCTGGGTCTGGACTTGTCCGGCGGTGTGCACTTCCTGCTGGAAGTGGACATGGAAAAAGCCCTCGACGCACGCCTGAAAGTCTACGAAGGCGATGTGAAGAGCCTGCTGCGTAAAGAGCGCCTGCGCTATCGCAGCCTGCCGCAGCTCAATGGCGCCATTCAGCTGGGCTTCAGCGATGAAGCGACCCGTGAACAGGCGCGTACGCTGATCCGCAAGAACTTCAACGATTTCGACATTGTTCCGGCCGACCTCAATGGTCAGGCGGTGCTGCGTCTGGCGATGACCCCGGCCAAGCTGGCGGAAATCCGTGAATACTCCATCAAGCAGAACTTGACCACGGTGCGTAACCGCGTCAACGAGCTGGGTGTCGCCGAGCCTCTGGTTCAGCGCCAGGGTGCCAACCGTATCGTGGTTGAGCTGCCGGGCGTGCAGGACACCGCTGAAGCCAAGCGTATCCTGGGCAAGACGGCCAACCTTGAGTTCCGTCTGGCCGCGGAGCCGGGCGCTTCGAAAGCCACTTCCGAGTCTTTCGAGTTCCGTGAAGGCAATCGTCCTCCTGCGCTGATCGAGCGTGGCCTGATCATCACCGGTGACCAGGTGACCGACGCCCAGGCGGGCTTCGACGAACACGGTCGTCCACAGGTGAACATCAAGCTCGATGGCCACGGCGGCGAGCTGATGAGCCGTTCGACCCGCAGCAACGTCGGTCGCAGCATGGCGGTGATCTTCATCGAGCAGAAGCCGACCACCACTTACACCAAGCAAGTGGTCGACGGTGTCGAGAAAGACGTCGCGGTGCAGAGCTTCAAGGAAGAGAAGAAGATCATCAGCCTGGCGACCATCCAGTCGCCGCTGGGTAGCCAGTTCCGCATCACCGGCCTGAACGGCCAGGGCGAGTCCTCCGAGCTGGCGCTGCTGCTGCGTGCCGGTGGCCTGGCCGCACCGATGTACTTCGCCGAAGAGCGCACCATCGGCCCGAGCCTGGGTGCCGACAACATCACCAAGGGTATCGATGCGTCGCTGTGGGGCATGCTGTTCGTGTCGCTGTTCATCATCGCCATCTACCGCTTCTTCGGCATCATCGCCACCGTGGCGCTGGCGCTGAACATGGTGCTGCTGCTGGCCCTGATGTCCTTGCTGGGGGCTACGCTGACCCTGCCGGGTATCGCCGGTATCGTGCTGACCATGGGTATGGCGGTGGACGCCAACGTACTGATCTTCTCGCGGATACGTGAAGAGATCGCCGCCGGCATGACCGTGCAGCGGGCAATCAATGAAGGCTTCGGCCGGGCATTCACCGCGATTCTCGACTCCAACCTGACCACATTGCTGGTCGGCGGGATTCTCTTTGCCATGGGCACCGGCCCGGTCAAAGGCTTTGCGGTGACCATGTCCCTCGGGATCTTTACCTCGATGTTCACGGCCATCTGGCTGACCCGCGCGATGGTCAACCTGATCTTCGGCGGTCGTGACTTCAAGAAGTTGTGGATTTAAGGGGCTGCCATGTTACGTACTATCAACTTCATGGGCGTCCGCAACGTTGCGTTCGGCGTCACCCTGCTCCTGACCGTTCTGGCGCTGTTCAGCTGGTTCCACAAGGGGTTGAACTACGGCCTGGACTTTACCGGTGGTACGCTCATCGAGCTGACCTACGAGCGTCCGGCGGATGTGATGAAGGTTCGTGCTCAACTGAACGAATCCGGTTATCACGAAGCGATCGTGCAAAGCTTCGGTGCCACCACCGACCTGCTGGTGCGGATGCCGGGTGAAGACCCGCAACTGGGCCACCAGGTGGCAGAAGCGCTGCAGAAGACTGGCGGCGACAACCCGGCGCAGGTCAAGCGCGTCGAGTTCGTCGGCCCGCAGGTGGGTGAAGAGCTGCGCGACCAGGGCGGCCTCGGCATGCTGATGGCGCTGGGCGGCATCCTGATCTACCTGGCCTTCCGCTTTCAGTGGAAGTTCGCGGTCGGCGCCATCGTCTCGCTGATCCACGACGTGGTGGTGACCGTAGGTATCCTGTCGTTCTTCCAGATCACCTTCGACCTGACGGTGCTGGCGGCGGTACTGGCGATCATCGGTTACTCGCTCAACGACACCATCGTGGTCTTCGACCGGGTGCGTGAGAACTTCCGCGTGCTGCGCAAGGCCAGCCTGATCGAGAACATCAACATCTCGACCACCCAGACCCTGCTGCGCACCATGGCGACCTCGATCTCCACCCTGCTGGCGATCGCGGCGCTGCTGTTCTTCGGTGGCGACAACCTGTGGGGCTTCTCTATCGCATTGTTCGTGGGTGTTCTGGCGGGTACCTACTCGTCGATCTACATCGCCAACGTGGTGCTGATCTGGCTGAACCTGAGCAGCGAGGACCTGATTCCTCCGGCCAATACCGATAAGGAAGTCGACGACCGTCCATAACGGTTTCCGCTTCCCGGCAGGCAGTCGAAAAGGCGCGAGTATTGAACTCGCGCCTTTTTTTATGCTCCAAGGCAGGGAGAAGCGCGGGCTTGTCCCGCTTGTGATGGTCAGGAGGTTCACGTGAACAAGTCGATGCTGGTTGGTGCGGTATTAGGTGCCGTCGCTGTGACTGCTGGGGGGGCTGTTGCCACCTACAAGCTGGTCAATAGTGGCCCTGAGTATGCGCAGGTGCTGGCAGTTCAGCCGGTCAAACAACAGATCAAAACACCGCGTGAAGTATGCAAGGACGTCACCGTGACCCGTCAGGCTCCGGTGAAGGATCAACATCAGATCGCCGGTACGGTGGTCGGTGCACTGGCCGGCGGCCTTCTGGGTAACCAGATCGGCGGCGGTACAGGCAAGAAGATCGCCACGGTCGCCGGTGCGGTCGGCGGTGGTTACGCCGGTAACAAGGTGCAGGAAGGCATGCAGGAGCGTGATACCTACACCACCACTCAGACTCGCTGCAACACGGTCAACGACATCAGTGAAAAGGTCGTGGGTTATGACGTGAAGTACGAACTGAACGGCAAGCAAGGCCAAGTGCGTATGGATCGTGATCCAGGCAGCCAGATTCCGGTCAACAAGGAAGGCCAGCTGATCCTGGGTCAGAACCAGCCGGCGCAATAAGCCTTTCGGCGTCAATCAAAAAAAGCACCCTGCGGGGTGCTTTTTTATTGCCTGTGGCTTGGGTTTGCTTCTGTAGGAGCGAGGCTTGCCCGCGATAGCTTCAGCCCCGAATGAGGCTGATATACCGCGGTGCCCAGATCGCGGGCAAGCCTCGCTCCTACAAGGAAAGTGGTTTCCGACAAATCCCAGGCATAAAAAAAGCACCCCGCAGGGTGCTTTTTTGTCGCTGGCGCTTAGCGCTTCAGCGAAGCCGGCAGATGCGGCTGGATGGCGGTGAGGACCGCCTTGAAGCATTTGGTGTTGCCGGCAACCACGTGGCCTTTTTCCAGGAAGTCGTGACCGCCGGTGAAGTCGCTCACCAGGCCGCCGGCTTCTTGGATCAGCAGGGCGCCTGCAGCCATGTCCCACTCGGACAGGCCCGACTCCCAGAAGGCGTCGAAGCGACCGGCGGCCACGTAGGCCAGGTCCAGGCTGGCGGCGCCAGCGCGGCGGATGCCGGCGGTCTGGCCAACCAGGGCGCGGAACATGCCCAGGTAGTTGTCGAGGTTGTCCATCTGGTCGTCACGGAACGGGAAGCCGGTACCCAGCAGGGCGCCGTCCAGGCTGGTGCGGCCGCTGACGCGCAGGCGACGACCGTTCAGTTGTGCGCCGCGACCACGGCTGGCGGTGAATTCTTCCTGGCGCACCGGGTCCAGAACCACGGCGTGTTCCAGGCGACCACGGTATTTGCAGGCGATGCTGACAGCGAAATGAGGAATGCCGCGCAGGAAGTTGGTGGTGCCGTCCAGTGGGTCGATGATCCACAGGTAGTCTTCGCCTTCGCCGCTGCCAGCGTGCAGACCGGTTTCTTCACCGAGAATGCCGTGAGTCGGGTAGGCCTTGCGCAATGCGTCGATGATCTTCTGCTCGGCAGCGCGATCAACTTCGGATACGTAGTCTTTGGCGTCTTTTTCGTCGACCTTGATGGTATCCAGGCGCTCGATGGAGCGGAAAATCAGTTCACTGGCGCTGCGGGCGGCGCGCAGCGCGATATTCAGCATTGGCTGCATGGATAGATCACCTAAGGTTGTTAAAGAAAGCCGAGCATTCTAGCAGAAAATTTTTGCAGATGAAGGTCGACATTCGCTCCGCTTGCCTCGGACTGTCGCTCGGGTCCATAAATACGCGGACATTTTGACGAGCGGCAGTCCGTCTGGAGTTGGCCTGCTTCTATAAGGGTGCCAGCCAGAAGCAGTTATTTTTGAGGCGGGAGCGCTGGCGGTTCTGTAAGATTTGCTCCCCTTTCCCGTGTCCGAGAGCGCCTCCCTTGCTGCAGAACATTCGTGTCGTCCTGGTCAATACCAGTCATCCCGGGAACATCGGTGGGGCTGCGCGTGCCATGAAGAACATGGGGCTGTCGCGGCTGGTACTGGTCGAGCCGCGGATTTTCCCGTCCCATGAGGCCGATGCGCGTGCATCCGGCGCTACCGACATTCTTGAAAACGCTCAGGTCGTCGCCACCCTGGAAGATGCCCTGGCCGGCTGCACCCTGGTGTTTGGCACCAGTGCTCGTGATCGGCGTATCCCCTGGCCATTGCTCGATCCCCGTGAATCCGGGGCCAAGGTGGTGCAAGAGGCAGGGCAGGGCGCCGAAATTGCCTTGGTATTCGGTCGTGAAGATTCCGGCCTGACCAATGACGAGCTGCAGCGATGTCATTTTCACGTGCATATCCCTTCGGACCCGGAGTTCAGCTCGCTGAACCTGGCGACGGCGGTGCAGGTGCTGGCTTATGAGGTGCGTATGTCCTGGCTGGCGGCCGAAGGTCAGCCGAGCAAGGTCGAGAAGGATGAAGTGGCGTCGCCGCGCAGCGATGAGCTGGCGACCATGGACGAGCTGGAGCGGTTCTACGAGCATCTGGAGCAGACGCTGGTGGCCATCGATTTCCTCGATCCGGAAAAACCACGGCACTTGATGGCGCGCCTGCGCCGGTTGTACGGACGCAGCTCGGTAAGCCGGGCGGAAATGAATATTTTGCGTGGCATCCTCACGGAGACCCAGAAAGCGGCCCGTGGCGAGCTCCTTAAGCGGAAGAATGATGATGTTTGAGCGTTTGCGTGAAGATATCCAGAGTGTTTTCCATCGTGACCCGGCGGCGCGTAATGCGTTCGAGGTCCTGACCTGCTACCCGGGCATGCACGCCATCTGGATTCATCGCCTGTCCGGCGCGTTGTGGGGCATGGGCTGGAAGTGGCTGGCGCGCCTGGTGTCGAACTTCGGGCGCTGGCTGACCGGGATCGAGATTCACCCGGGGGCCAAGGTTGGTCGCCGCTTCTTTATCGACCACGGCATGGGCATCGTCATTGGCGAAACCGCCGAGATCGGTGACGACGTCACCCTCTATCAGGGCGTGACCCTGGGCGGCACCAGCTGGAACAAGGGTAAGCGTCACCCGACCCTGGAAGATGGTGTGGTGGTGGGGGCGGGCGCCAAGGTGCTGGGCCCGTTCACCGTGGGGGCGGGGGCCAAGGTCGGTTCCAATGCGGTGGTGACCAAGGCGGTGCCGGCAGGCGCTACTGTGGTGGGCATTCCCGGGCGCATCATCGTGAAGTCCGATGACGAGCAGGAAGCCAAGCGCAAGGCCATGGCCGAGAAGCTCGGTTTCGACGCCTATGGTGTCAGCGAGGACATGCCGGACCCGGTGGCGCGGGCCATTGGCCAGTTGCTCGATCACCTGCAGGCTGTCGATGGGCGCCTGGAGGGTATGTGCGGGGCCTTGAAGGATCTGGGTAGCAACTACTGCGCCAAGGACCTGCCAGCGCTGCGCGATGAGGACTTCGCAGGCGTCAAGGACAAGGGCGACAGTCAGGTCGGCTGAGTCGTCCAGGCGCCTTGGCGTTGATCGCGAGCAAGCTTGCTGCTGCAGAAGAGCGTTATGGTTTTTCTAAGGTGAGCTTGCTCGCCCCGAGTCCGAAAGGGCGCTGGCGACCCATTAGTCACCCGTCAAATCCAGGGCGTGCCATTACCCTGCAGACTTTGCTATGATTCGCGCGCTCTTTTGCGGGTAAACCTGACTAAAGTAGTAGGTCTTATAGTTGACTTAATTACTCGGGAATTGCATACTCGCTCCCATCCCGAAACACTCCGTGGTACTTGTCCATGCGACTGACTACAAAAGGCCGATACGCGGTAACTGCCATGCTTGACCTGGCGTTGCACGCGCAACATGGGCCGGTGTCCCTGGCCGATATCTCTGAGCGCCAAGGCATCTCCCTGTCCTATCTCGAACAGCTCTTCGCCAAGTTGCGCCGCAGCAATCTGGTGTCCAGCGTGCGTGGTCCAGGCGGTGGCTACCAGCTGTCGCGCGACATGCAAGGCATTCAGGTGGCCCAGGTGATCGATGCGGTGAACGAGTCGGTCGATGCAACCAAATGCCAGGGCCAGGGCGATTGCCATTCCGGCGACACCTGTCTGACCCACCACCTGTGGTGCGATCTGAGCCTGCAGATTCACGAATTTCTGAGCGGTATCAGCTTGGCTGACCTTGTGACTCGCCGTGAGGTGCAAGAAGTAGCCCAGCGTCAGGATCAGCGCCGCTGTAATGGCAAGGCGCAGCACCTGGACAAGATTGAAGCGTCCGCCGTCGAATGACAGCCAAAGAGCTAGCGGCACGCCAGCCAGCCTGATTTAGGAGAGAGTCCATGAAATTGCCGATTTACCTTGATTACTCAGCGACCACCCCGGTTGATCCGCGTGTCGCGCAAAAGATGAGTGAATGCCTGCTGGTCGACGGAAACTTCGGTAACCCGGCGTCCCGCTCCCACGTGTTCGGCTGGAAGGCCGAAGAGTCGGTGGAAAATGCCCGTCGCCAAGTGGCTGACCTGGTTAACGCCGACCCACGTGAAATTGTCTGGACCTCCGGTGCCACCGAGTCCGACAACCTGGCAATCAAGGGTGTCGCGCATTTCTACCACACCAAGGGCAAGCACCTGATCACCTCGAAGATCGAGCACAAGGCTGTCCTGGACACCATGCGCCAACTCGAGCGTGAAGGCTTCGAAGTCACCTACATCGAGCCTGGCGAAGACGGCCTGATCACTCCGGCCATGGTCGAAGCCGCCCTGCGCGACGACACCATCCTGGTGTCGATCATGCACGTGAACAACGAAATCGGCACCATCAACGACATCGCCGCCATCGGCGAGCTGACTCGTTCCAAAGGCATTCTGTTCCACGTCGACGCGGCTCAGTCCACCGGCAAGGTCGACATCGACCTGCAGGCGCTGAAAGTCGACCTGATGTCCTTCTCCGCCCACAAGACCTACGGTCCTAAAGGTATCGGCGCGCTGTACGTCAGCCGCAAGCCGCGGGTTCGCCTCGAGGCGACCATGCACGGCGGCGGTCACGAGCGCGGCATGCGTTCCGGCACCCTGGCTACCCACCAGATCGTTGGCATGGGCGAAGCCTTTCGTGTAGCCAAGGAAGACATGGCTGCCGAAAACCTGCGCATCAAGGCGTTGAGCGACCGCTTCTACAAGCAGGTCGAGCATCTGGAAGAGCTGTACATCAACGGCAGCATGACTGCTCGTGTACCGCACAACCTGAACCTGAGCTTCAACTACGTCGAAGGCGAGTCGCTGATCATGGCGCTCAAGGACCTGGCGGTTTCCTCCGGTTCGGCCTGCACCTCGGCTTCGCTGGAGCCTTCGTACGTACTGCGCGCCCTGGGCCGCAACGACGAACTGGCACACAGCTCGATCCGCTTCACCTTCGGCCGCTTCACCACCGAAGAAGAAATCGATTATGCCGCGCAGAAAGTCTGCGAGG
This sequence comes from Pseudomonas sp. SBT1-2, assembly GCF_028640875.1. Classification (NCBI taxonomy): domain Bacteria; kingdom Pseudomonadati; phylum Pseudomonadota; class Gammaproteobacteria; order Pseudomonadales; family Pseudomonadaceae; genus Pseudomonas; species Pseudomonas sp. SBT1-2. Next base: position 161,056 of record NZ_JAQZAA010000081.1, read on the forward strand.
CCGTGACCAAGCTGCGCGCTCTGTCGCCGCTGTGGGACATGTACAAAGACGGCGTCGATATCTCGAAGATCGAGTGGGCGGCACACTAAATATAGAAGCCGCCAGGTACAGCTCCTGTAGCGACGCGGCGACTGACGCAGGCGTAACTACAGGGGCTCAAGAGCGGCCCTGATGAGTGAGGATTAAGAATCATGGCTTACAGCGAAAAGGTCATCGACCACTACGAGAACCCGCGCAACGTCGGCAAAATGAACGCGGAAGATCCTGATGTCGGCACCGGCATGGTCGGCGCTCCGGCGTGCGGCGACGTGATGCGCCTGCAGATCAAGGTCAACGAGCAGGGCATCATCGAAGACGCCAAGTTCAAGACCTACGGTTGCGGTTCGGCTATCGCCTCCAGCTCCCTGGCTACCGAGTGGATGAAGGGCAAGACTCTGGATGAAGCAGAGACCATCAAGAACACTCAGCTGGCTGAAGAGCTGGCCCTGCCGCCAGTGAAAATCCACTGCTCGGTACTCGCCGAAGACGCCATCAAGGCCGCCGTTCGCGATTACAAGCAGAAGAAAGGCCTGATCTGATTCAGCGGATCAGCTTTCACAGATTGAGCGAAAAGTAAGGAGTCACGATGGCTATCAGCATGACAGAAGCGGCTGCTCAACACGTGCGACGCTCCCTCGACGGGCGCGGCAAAGGTGATGGGATTCGCCTGGGTGTTCGCACCACGGGCTGTTCCGGCCTTGCCTATGTCCTGGAGTTCGTCGACGAGATCGGTGAAGACGATCAGGTGTTCGAGAGTCATGGCGAGAAAGTGATCATTGATCCGAAAAGCCTGACCTACCTGGATGGCACCGAACTGGACTTCGTCAAGGAAGGGTTGAACGAAGGCTTCAAGTTCAACAACCCCAACGTGCGCGGTGAATGTGGCTGCGGCGAAAGCTTCAATATCTGAGGCTGCTCGTGGGTACTCCTTGTCATTTCGCTTTATTTGAGCTGCAACCGAGCTTCCGTCTGGATCTCGATCAGCTGGCCACGCGTTACCGTGAGTTGGCGCGTGCCGTTCATCCGGACCGCTTCGCTGACGCTTCCGAGCGTGAGCAGCGGCTGGCGCTGGAGCAATCCGCCAGCCTCAACGAGGCCTACCAGACCCTCAAGAGCCCTCCCAAGCGCGCGCGATACCTGCTCGCCATGGGCGGACATGAGCTGCCGCTGGAGGTCACGGTGCACGATCCGGAGTTCCTTCTGCAGCAGATGCAGTGGCGCGAAGAGCTCGAGGATCTGCAGGACGAGGCCGACCTGGCCGGTATTGCAGCCTTCAAGCGCCGCCTGAAAGTGGCCCAGGATGAATTGAACGAAAGCTTCGCAGCCTGTTGGGATGATGCTGCGCAACGCGAACAGGCCGAGCGCCTGATGCGGCGCATGCAGTTCCTCGACAAGCTCACCTACGAAGTGCGCCAGTTAGAAGAGCGCCTCGACGATTAACCCAGTGCCGCTCCGGTCGCACGCCTGATATTCAGATAAGTCCAGATAAACATGGCCCTACTGCAGATCGCCGAACCCGGCCAAAGTCCTCAACCGCACCAGCGTCGCCTGGCTGTGGGGATCGACTTGGGTACTACCAATTCGCTGGTCGCTGCCTTGCGCAGTGGTCTTTCCGAGCCGCTGGCCGACGCCAACGGGCAGGTCATCCTGCCGTCTGCCGTGCGTTATCACGCCGACCATGTCGAGGTGGGCGAGTCCGCCAGGCTGGCGGCGTCTGCCGACCCCTTGAACACTGTGCTGTCGGTCAAGCGCCTGATGGGGCGTGGTCTGTCCGACGTCAAGCAACTGGGCGAACAGCTGCCGTACCGCTTCGTCGACGGCGAGTCGCACATGCCGTTCATCGACACCATCCAGGGCCCGAAAAGCCCGGTGGAAGTCTCCGCCGACATCCTCAAGGTCTTGCGCCAGCGCGCCGAGTCGACCCTGGGCGGTGAGCTGGTGGGGGCGGTGATCACCGTTCCGGCCTATTTCGACGATGCGCAGCGTCAAGCGACCAAGGATGCGGCCAAGCTGGCTGGTCTCAACGTGTTGCGTCTGCTCAACGAGCCGACCGCGGCGGCCGTGGCCTATGGTCTGGATCAACACGCTGAAGGCGTGGTGGCCATTTATGACCTGGGTGGCGGGACCTTCGATATTTCCATTCTGCGCCTGACCGGCGGCGTCTTCGAAGTGCTGGCCACCGGTGGCGACAGCGCCCTGGGCGGCGACGATTTCGATCATGCGATCGCCGGCTGGATCATCGAGAGCGCCGGCCTGTCCGCCGATCTCGATCCGGGTAAGCAGCGCAATCTGCTGCAAATCGCCTGCGCCGCCAAGGAAGCGCTCACCAATGCCCCGTCGGTCGACGTGACCTATGGCACCTGGTCGGCGCCGCTGACCCGTGAGGCCTTCGATGCCCTGATCGAGCCGATGGTGGCGCGCAGCCTCAAGGCTTGCCGTCGCGCCGTGCGTGATTCCAATGTCGAGCTGGAAGATGTCCAGGCGGTGGTCATGGTCGGCGGTTCGACCCGTGTTCCACGGGTTCGCGAAGCTGTCGCCGAAATGTTCGGTCGCCAGCCGCTGACCGAGATCGACCCGGATCAGGTGGTGGCCATTGGTGCTGCGATCCAGGCCGATACCCTGGCCGGCAACAAACGCGATGGTGGCGAACTGCTGCTGCTTGATGTGATTCCGCTGTCCCTGGGGCTGGAAACCATGGGCGGGCTGATGGAGAAGGTGATTCCGCGTAACACCACTATCCCCGTTGCCCGTGCCCAGGACTTCACCACTTACAAAGATGGCCAGTCGGCCATGATGATTCATGTATTGCAGGGCGAGCGCGAGCTGATCAGCGACTGCCGCTCCCTGGCGCGTTTCGAGCTGCGCGGTATTCCGGCCATGGTCGCCGGAGCGGCGAAGATCCGCGTGACCTTCCAGGTCGATGCCGACGGTCTGCTGAGCGTGTCCGCTCGCGAGCTGGGCTCGGGCGTCGAAGCCAGCATCCAGGTCAAGCCATCCTACGGCCTGACCGACGGCGAAATCGCCAGGATGCTCAAGGATTCCTTCCAGTACGCCAGCGACGACAAGGTCGCCCGCGTGCTGCGTGAGCAGCAGGTCGATGCCCAGCGTCTGATCGAAGCGGTGCAGGGCGCTCTGGAAGCAGACGGCGAGCGTCTGCTGGATGCCGAAGAGCGCATGGTCATCGAGCTGCAAATGCAGGAATTGAGTGAATTGATGCGTGGCACCGATGGTTACGCCATCGAGCAGCAGACCAAGCGTCTGTCGCAAGTGACCGATGCTTTTGCTGCCCGCCGCCTGGACTCGACGGTGAAAGCCGCTCTGGCGGGGCGCAATCTGAATGAAATCGAGGAATAACTGATGCCGCAGATCATTTTTCTGCCACACGCCGTGTTTTGCCCGGATGGCCTGGTTGTAGAGGCTGCACCGGGTACCTCGATTCTCGAAGTGGCCCATGACAACCACATCGAGATCGAGAGCGCCTGCGGCGGCGTCTGCGCCTGCACCACCTGCCACTGCATCATTCGCGAGGGTTTCGACTCGCTGAACGAAGCCGACGAGCTGGAAGAAGACCTGCTGGACAAGGCCTGGGGCCTGGAGGCGCAATCGCGTCTATCCTGTCAGGCGATCGTCGGCGAGGAAGACCTGACCGTCGAAATTCCGAAATACTCGCTCAACCATGCGGCCGAAGCGCCGCACTGATTCAAGGAATCATCATGAGTCTGAAATGGGTTGATGTGCTGGAAATCGCGATCCAGCTGGCTGAGTCCAAGCCGGATGTGGATCCGCGGTACGTAAACTTTGTCGATCTGCACCAATGGGTTCTGGCACTGCCGGAATTCAGCGACGATCCGGCTCGCGGTGGCGAGAAGGTTCTTGAAGCAATTCAGGCCGCCTGGATCGAAGAAGCAGACTGAGTCTGTCCCGTACGCAGTTAGGCAATCCCTATAAACCCGCGTATAATTCGCGGGTTTAATTTTTCGCTTTAATCACCGTTTCTGGAGTTACACCATGGCTGTTCAACGTACTTTCTCCATCATCAAGCCTGACGCTGTTGCAAAAAACGTCATCGGCGAGATCGTTACCCGTTTCGAAAAAGCTGGCCTGCGCGTTGTAGCTTCGAAAATGAAGCAACTGTCGAAAGCCGAAGCTGAAGGCTTCTACGCTGAGCACAGCGCTCGTGGTTTCTTCGGCGAGCTGGTTGCTTTCATGACTTCCGGTCCGGTTGTCGTTCAGGTTCTGGAAGGCGAAAACGCTATCGCTCTGAACCGTGAGCTGATGGGCGCTACCAACCCTAAAGAAGCTGCTGCCGGCACCATTCGTGCTGACTTCGCTGAATCCATCGACGCCAACGCCGTTCACGGTTCGGACTCCGAAGCCGCTGCTGCACGCGAAATCGCTTACTTCTTCGCTTCCACCGAAGTGACCACTCGCTAAGCCAAAGGCCCGTGAGTGAAGGTGAAACCATGACTACATCGACTGGCAAAACTAACCTGTTGGGTCTGACTCAACCGGAAATGGAAAAATTCTTCGACTCAATCGGGGAGAAGCGTTTCCGTGCCGGTCAGGTAATGAAATGGATTCACCACTTTGGCGTCGATGATTTCGACGCCATGACGAACGTCGGCAAGGCCTTGCGCGAAAAGCTCAAGGCCGTTGCCGAAATTCGTGGTCCGGAAGTGGTCAGCGAGGACATCTCCAGCGACGGCACCCGTAAATGGGTGGTGCGCGTGGCGTCCGGCAGCTGCGTCGAGACCGTTTACATTCCCCAGGGCAAACGCGGCACCTTGTGCGTTTCGTCCCAGGCAGGCTGTGCCCTGGATTGCAGTTTCTGCTCCACCGGCAAGCAAGGCTTCAATAGCAACCTCACCGCCGCCGAAGTCATCGGCCAGGTGTGGATTGCCAACAAATCCTTTGGCAGCGTCCCGGCGACCGTCGACCGTGCCATCACCAACGTGGTGATGATGGGCATGGGTGAACCGCTGCTGAACTTCGACAACGTCATCTCGGCCATGCACCTGATGATGGACGACCTGGGCTACGGCATCTCCAAGCGCCGCGTGACCCTGTCGACCTCCGGCGTGGTACCGATGATCGATGAGCTGGCCAAGCACATCGACGTCTCCCTGGCGTTGTCCCTGCACGCACCGAACGATGCGCTGCGCAACCAGCTGGTACCGATCAACAAGAAGTACCCGCTGAAGATGCTGCTCGAATCCTGCCAGCGCTACATGTCGTCGCTGGGCGAGAAACGTGTGCTGACGATTGAGTACACGCTGCTCAAGGACGTCAATGATAAGGTTGAACACGCTGTCGAGATGATCGCGTTGCTCAAGGACATTCCTTGCAAGATCAACCTGATCCCGTTCAACCCGTTCCCGCATTCCGGTTACGAGCGGCCGAGCAACAACGCCATTCGCCGGTTCCAGGATCAACTGCATCACGCAGGCTTCAACGTCACCGTGCGTACCACGCGCGGCGAAGACATCGATGCGGCCTGTGGACAACTGGTCGGGCAGGTGCTGGATCGCACCCGTCGTAGCGAACGTTATATCGCCGTGCGCGAGTTGAGCGCCGACGCCGATATGCCGCAAAGCGCTGCGAATCGTACCTGAGAGAGGATCTCCATGACCTTGCGCGTCGCGCTGCTTCTGCTTTTTGTCAGCCTGTCGGCTGGCTGTGTTCTTTCGGGGGATTTCAACCCGATGAAGACAAGCAAGGGGCGGGACGAGGCGCGTGAGGCCTATGTCCAGCTGGGCCTGGGTTATCTGCAGCAAGGCATGACCGAGCGGGCGAAAGTGCCGCTGAAAAAGGCCCTGGAGCTGGACGAGTCCGACGCTGACGCCAATGCCGCCCTGGCGCTGGTGTTCCAGGCCGAAATGGAGCCCGATCTGGCTGACCAGCATTACCGCAAGGCCCTGGCTGCGCGTCCCTCCGATGCCCGTATCCTGAACAACTACGGCAGTTTTCTCTTTGAAGAAAAACGTTACAAAGATGCTTATCAGCGCTTTGAACAGGCGGCTGCTGATACCCTGTACCCCGAGCGATCCCGAGTGTTCGAGAACCTTGGCATGACCGCCGCGATGCTGGGGGAGCGTGATCTGGCCCGGCAACACCTGGAAAAAGCCCTGCGCCTGAACCGCCAGCAGCCTCGCGCATTGCTGGAAATGGCTGAGTTGTCCTTCGAAGACAGGCATTATGTGCCCGCACGCGACTATTACGATCGTTTTAGCCTGCTGAGCGAGCAAAATGCACGTAGTCTATTGCTCGGCGTTCGGCTGGCAACGGTGTTTGAAGATCGCGACAAGGCCGCCAGTTACGGCCTGCAATTAAAACGACTCTATCCCGGTTCGCCGGAATATCAGCAATACCTGTCGGAGCAATGATGAAAGCGGCGCATCCCGAAGTTCTAGCAGCGACTCGCGTCAACCCCGGTGAGACCCTGCGTCAGGCCCGCGAAAGCAATGGTTGGTCGCTGGCTGAAGTGGCCCTCAAGCTCAATCTGACCGCCAGCTCGTTGAGCAACCTGGAAGCCGGTGCTTTCGACAAGCTGCCGGGGCATACCTTCGCTCGCGGTTATATCCGTGCCTATGCCAAGTTGCTGGGGATGGACCAGGCCGTTCTGGTCCAGGCCTTCGACCAATACACGGGCACCGATTCCCAGGGCAGCAATGTGCACAGCCTGGGCCGTATCGAAGAGCCGGTACGGGTCTCCCACACCATTTTGCGCATTGTCAGCCTGCTGCTGCTGATCGCAGTGATCGGCGGCGGCTTTATCTGGTGGCAGGATCAGACCTCGGTGCGCACCAAGGAACTGATCAGTCTCAATCAGGAACACGTCGAAGTCGAAGGGGCCGACGGCACCACGCAGATTCATCCGATCGACGAGCCGGAAGACCAGGCGGTAGTGGAAGGCCAGACCGAAGGCGAAACCGCCCTGGCTCTGCCTGAAACACCGGCTCCAGGCCAGGCCCCTGCGGATGCCGCGGCCCCTGCGCCAAGTGCTTCGGTTGCCGCACCTGCTGCTCCGGTTGCTCCTGCTCCAGTGGTCGTGGCGCCGGCAGCGCCCGCGCCGAGCGCTCCGGTCGCGCCAGCCCCTGTAGCGCCAGTGGTCGCCGCACCGGCTGCCCCGGCAGCTCCAACTGCACCTGCCGCCGCGCCTGTAGCCGGCGCCGGTCAGGTACAGATCCAGTTCACAGCCGATTGCTGGACCCAGATCACCGATGGCAGCGGTAAAGTGCTGTTGAGTGGCCTGAAGCGCAAGGGCGAGACCGCCGATGTTTCCGGCAAGCCGCCATTTGCCGTGCGCCTGGGTTATGCCCGTGGCGCGCAGGTCAGCTACAACGGACAAGCGGTCGATGTGGCTCCGTTCACCAGTGGCGAGACTGCTCGCCTGAAGTTAGGTCAATAAGTCATGCACGGCGAATCTCCAATCAAACGTCGCGAGTCCCGCAAGATCTGGGTCGGCTCGGTACCTGTGGGTGGCGATGCCCCCATTGCCGTGCAGAGCATGACCAACAGCGACACCAACGATGTGGCGGCCACTGTGGCCCAGATCAACCGTCTGGAAGCCGCCGGCGTCGATATCGTGCGGGTTTCCGTACCGGACATGGACGCGGCCGAAGCCTTCGGCCGTATCAAGCAGCAGGTCAAGGTGCCTCTGGTTGCCGACATCCACTTCGACTACAAGATCGCCTTGCGCGTGGCCGAACTGGGTGTCGATTGCCTGCGGATCAACCCCGGCAACATCGGTCGTGAAGATCGCGTGCGTGCGGTGGTGGACGCGGCCCGTGATCGCGGGATCCCGATCCGTATCGGTGTCAACGCCGGCTCCCTGGAAAAGGACCTGCAGAAGAAATACGGCGAGCCCACCCCGGCTGCATTGGTGGAATCTGCCCTGCGTCACGTCGAGCACCTCGAGCGTCTGAACTTCAAGGACTTCAAGGTCAGTGTGAAAGCCTCCGACGTGTTCATGGCCGTCGAGGCCTATCGCCTGCTGGCCAAGGAAATCATCCAGCCGCTGCACCTGGGGATCACCGAAGCCGGTGGTTTGCGTTCAGGCACGGTGAAATCCGCCGTGGGCCTCGGTATGCTGCTGGCCGAAGGGATTGGCGATACTATTCGCATCTCGTTGGCGGCCGACCCGGTCGAAGAAGTGAAAGTCGGCTACGACATTCTCAAGTCCCTGCATCTGCGTTCCCGTGGCATCAACTTCATCGCCTGCCCGAGCTGCTCGCGGCAGAACTTCGATGTGGTCAAGACCATGAACGAACTGGAAGGGCGTCTCGAGGATCTGCTGGTGCCGCTGGACGTGGCGGTCATCGGTTGTGTGGTCAACGGTCCGGGCGAAGCCAAAGAGGCGCATATCGGCCTGACCGGCGGGACGCCGAACCTGATTTATATCGACGGCAAGCCGTCGCAGAAACTGACGAATGACAATCTTGTGGATCAACTGGAAAAGCTGATCCGCGAGAAGGCGGCCGAAAAGGTCGAAGCCGACGCAGCGCTGATCGCGCGCGGCTGAGCCCGACTGAAGAGCCGAACGAATTTAAGGATTTATAGTGAGCAAGTCTCTGCAAGCCATTCGTGGCATGAACGACATCCTGCCCGAGCAGACGCCCCTGTGGCGCTATTTCGAGGGCACCGTTGCACGTTTGCTGGATAACTACGGTTACAAGCAGATCCGTATGCCGATCGTCGAGTTCACCGAGCTGTTCAAGCGCTCCATCGGTGAAGTGACCGACATCGTCGAAAAAGAGATGTACACCTTCGACGACCGTAACGGCGACTCCCTGACCCTGCGTCCGGAAGGCACCGCGGCGTGCGTGCGCGCTGTGCTCGAGCATGGCATCACCGGCGGTGGCCAGGTGCAGAAACTCTGGTACATCGGCCCGATGTTCCGCCACGAGCGTCCGCAGAAAGGCCGTTATCGCCAGTTCCACCAGATCGGTTGCGAAGTCTTCAACCTCGACGGTCCGGACATCGACGCCGAACTGATCGTGTTGACCTGGCGCTTGTGGGGCGAGCTGGGTATCCGTGATGCGGTCAAGCTCGAACTGAACAGCCTGGGGACCGCCGAAGCCCGTGCGCGTTATCGCGATGCGCTGGTGACGTTCCTCTCGGCGCGCATGGACAGCCTGGACGAAGACAGCCAGCGCCGCCTGAAAACCAACCCGCTGCGCGTGCTCGACACCAAGAACCCGGATACTCAAGCCGTGCTGGTGGACGCGCCGAAGCTGGCCGACTACCTGGACGAAGAGTCCCGCGTGCACTTCGAGGGTCTCAAGGCCCGTCTGGATGCCGCCGGTATCCCTTATGTGATCAACCCGAAGCTGGTGCGCGGGCTGGATTACTACAGCAAGACCGTTTTCGAATGGGTCACCGACAAGCTCGGCGCCCAGGGCACCGTCTGTGCCGGTGGCCGTTACGACGGTCTGGTCGAGCAGATGGGCGGCAAGCCGACCCCAGGCGTTGGTTTTGCCATGGGCATCGAGCGTCTGGTGCTGCTGCTGGAAACCCTGGAGCAGATCCCGGAAGAGATCTCGCGTCAGGTCGACGTTTACCTCTGCGCCTTCGGGGAAGCTGCCGAACTGGCCGCACTGGCGCTGAGTGAGCGTGTTCGTGATCAATTGCCGAACCTGCGCCTGCAGATCAACGCCGGCGCCGGTAGCTTCAAGAGCCAGTTCAAGAAGGCCGACAAGAGCGGTGCGTTGTACGCACTGATCCTCGGTGACGACGAACTGGCCCAGCAAGTGGTAGGTTTCAAACCCCTGCGTGGCCAGGGCGAACAACAAAGCATTGCCTGGGATGCGCTCGCTGCACACCTGGCCACCTGCGTCGTGCAGGGTTGAAGCTGTCAAACAGCCGATTTAGCGAATAAGGAGTATTGGGGTGTCGAGTACCGAAGATGAACAGCTGGCGGATTTGAAGGACTGGTGGCAGCGCAACGGCAAACCCCTGGTCACCGGCGGCCTGTTGGCGCTGGTCATCGTGTTCGGCTGGCAGGCCTGGCACAAGTATCAGAACAATCAGTCGCAAGGCGCCTCGATGCTCTATCAGCAATTGCTGGAGACCACGCTGACGCCTGACGGCAAGCCGGATGCAGCCCGTGTCGCAGACCTGGCCGGCAAGCTCAACAGCGAGTTCGGCGGTACTGCGTACGCGCAATACGGCAGCCTGTTCGTCGCCAAGGTGGCGGTCGACACCGGCAAGCTGGACGACGCGGCGACCGAACTCAAAGCCATCGCCGACAAGCCGGCCAACCCGACGCTGGGCGAGATCGCCCGTCAGCGCCTGGCCCAGGTCCTGGCGGCGCAGAACAAGGCTGATGAGGCGCTGAAGCTGCTCGAAGGCGATGCCGACAAGGCATTCCTGGCCACTCGCGAAGAGCTCAAGGGCGACCTGCTGGTCCAATTGGGCCGTACCGACGAAGCCCATGCTGCGTACGAAAAAGCCAAGGCTGCGCTGTCCGATGAAGCGGCAGTCGGTGGCCTACAAATCAAGCTGGACGACCTGGCCAAAGGGGATGCGTGACGTGATCCGTTGGAAACATGCAGCATTGCTGGCTCTGGCCGTTCTGGCCGCGGGTTGCAGCAGCAACAGCAAGAAAGAATTGCCACCTGCCGAACTGGTCGACTTCAAAGAAGAAGTGGTCCTGCAGAAACAGTGGAGCCGTTCGGTCGGTGACGGCCAGGGCGAAACCTACAACATGCTGGTTCCGGCGATCGACGGCAGCACCATCTACGCCGCCGACGTTACTGGCGTGGTAGAGGCGCTGGATCGCATGAACGGCGACGTCAAGTGGAAACAGGACCTGGAGTTGCCTGTGTCCGGTGCCGTTGGCGTGGGTTACGGCCTGGTCATGATCGGTACCCTCAAGGGCGAAGTAGTCGCCCTGGATGCTTCGAGCGGCGAAGAGAAGTGGCGTGCGCGGGTGACCAGTGAAGTACTGGCTCCGCCATCCACCAACGGCGATGTGGTTGTGGTCCAGACCCAGGATGACCGTGTGATCGGCCTCGATGCCGCCACCGGCAACCAGATGTGGGTCTATGACAGCACCCCGGCGGTACTGACCCTGCGTGGCACCAGTGCGCCAATCACCACCAACCGCCTGGCGGTCGCCGGTCTGTCGACCGGTAAAGTGGTGGCCCTGGATATCCGCAACGGCGTGCCGGTCTGGGAACAGCGCGTGGCCATTCCGCAAGGTCGTTCCGAGCTGGATCGTGTGGTCGACATCGACGGTGGCCTGCTGTTGTCCGGCGGCACCCTGTATGTCGCCAGCTACCAGGGTCGCGTAGCGGCGCTGGACCTGGAAAGCGGTCGTCCGCTCTGGCAGCGCGATGCTTCCAGCTATGCGGGTGTCGCTCAAGGTTTCGGCAGCGTCTATGTGAGCCTGTCTTCCGGCACAGTCGAAAGCGTCGACGAGCGTTCCACCACTGCACTGTGGAGCAACGACTCGCTGGCTCGCCGTCAACTGTCGGCCCCGGAAGTCTTCTCCAGCTACGTGGCGGTCGGTGACCTGGAAGGTTACCTGCACCTGCTGAGCCAGGTGGACGGTCGCTTCGTTGGCCGTGAGCGTATCGACAGCGATGGTCTGCGTGCGCGTCCGCTGGTGGTGGGCAACATGATTTATGTGTATGGCAACAGCGGCAAACTGGAAGCCCTGACCATCAAGTAATGGTTTGACTATGCTTGGGGTTGATCCCCAAGCGGCCTTGCCCCGGCAAGGTTCGCAGCACGCCATGTGCTGCCCCGAGCACCAGCCGCTGCCTCGCAGCGGCTTTTGTATTTTCTGAATTAACGCAGTGGAGAGCCGCATGGTTCCCGTAATCGCCCTGGTGGGCCGACCGAACGTCGGCAAGTCCACCTTGTTCAACCGCCTGACTCGGACTCGCGACGCCATTGTCGGCGACCTGTCCGGTCTGACCCGTGATCGCCAATACGGTGAGGCCAAGTGGCAAGGGCGTACCTACATTCTGATCGACACCGGCGGTATCTCCGGTGACGAGCATGGCATGGACGAAAAGATGGCCGAGCAGTCGCTGCTGGCCATCGAAGAAGCCGATGTCGTCCTGTTCCTGGTAGACGCCAAGGCCGGTTTCACCGCGGCCGACCAGATGATCGGCGAGCACCTGCGCAAACGGAACAAGACCTCTTACGTGATTGCCAACAAGGTCGACAATATCGACCCGGACATGGCGCGTGCCGAGTTCGCTCCGCTGGGCATGGGCGACGCGATCCCGATCGCCGGTGCTCACGGCCGCGGTATCACGCAGATGCTGGAAATCGCCCTGCGCGAGTTCCCGAAAGACGACGCAGACGAGCCGGAAGAGGGTGAGGAAGAAGTCGTAGCCGAAGGCGAGGAAGCCAAGCGCATTCCGGGCCCGAGTGAAAAAGACGGGATCAAGATCGCCATCATCGGCCGGCCGAATGTGGGCAAGTCCACCCTGGTCAACCGCATGCTCGGCGAAGACCGGGTCATCGTCTACGACCAGCCCGGTACCACCCGCGACAGTATCTACATTCCCTTCGAGCGTAACGACGAGAAGTACACGCTGATCGACACCGCCGGTGTGCGCAAGCGCGGCAAGATCCACGAGGAAGTCGAAAAGTTCTCGGTGGTCAAAACCCTGCAGGCGATCAAGGACGCCAACGTGGTGATCTTCGTCATGGACGCCCGCGAAGGCGTGGTGGATCACGACCTGAACCTGCTGGGCTTCGCCCTGGAAGCAGGCCGGGCCCTGGTCATCGCCCTGAACAAATGGGATGGCATGGACCCGCGCGAGCGTGACTATGTGAAGACCGAGCTGGAGCGCCGGCTGTTCTTCGTCGACTTCGCCGACATCCACTTCATCTCGGCGTTGCACGGCACTGGCGTGGGCAACCTCTACCAGTCGGTGCAGAACTCCTTCAAGTCCGCGGTAACCCGCTGGCCGACCAGCCGCCTGACGCAGATTCTCGAAGACGCCGTGAGCGAGCACGCGCCACCGATGGTCAACAACCGTCGCATCAAGCTGCGTTATGCCCACCTGGGTGGCGCCAACCCGCCGCTGATCGTGATCCACGGCAACCAGGTGGAGAAGGTGCCGAAGTCTTATGTGCGCTACCTGGAAAACACCTACCGACGTGTTCTGAAACTGGTCGGCACGCCGATCCGCATCGAATTCAAGGGCGGTGAAAACCCGTACGAAGGCAACAAGAACACGCTCACCGACCGTCAGGTCAACAAGAAGCGTCGCTTGATGACACACCACAAGAAGGCCGAGAAGAAGCGCAAGGACAAGCGCTGACACAGCGCTTCGAGTTGCAAGCCACAAGCTACCAGTAAAAAAGCGGCAGGGCTTGCAGCTTATGGCTTACAGCTTGTAGCAGCGATTAAAAAGGGTCCTTGAGGGACCCTTTTTTAATCGCCGCCCTTTGGGCTATTCTCGGGACCTCCCCGTGCCGCCGTAGAGCCGGGTGTTCAGCAGGGAATCACCCATGATCACCAGTAAGCTGCCGAATGTCGGCACCACCATCTTCACGCAAATGTCGCAGCTCGCCGTGGAAACCGGCGCGCTGAACCTGTCCCAGGGTTTTCCCGATTTCGATGGCCCGCGGGCCCTGCGCGATGCCGTCGCCCGGCATATCGCCAGCGGCCACAACCAATATGCGCCAATGACCGGCCTGCCGGCCTTGCGCCAGCAAGTGGCGGCCAAGATCGCCCGCAGTTACGGCGTGCAGGTGAATGCCGAGACCGAGGTAACCATCACTCCGGGCGCCACCCAGGCGATCTTCTGTGCCATCCAGACGGTGATCCAGCCCGGTGATGAAGTGATCGTCTTCGATCCTTGCTATGACAGCTATGAGCCTTCGGTGGAGCTGGCCGGCGGCCGTTGTATTCATGTGCAGCTGGGCCTGAACGATTTCGCCATCGACTGGCAGAAGCTCGGCGAGGCGCTGAGTCCGCGTACGCGGATGATCATTCTCAACGCGCCGCACAACCCCAGCGGGGCCCTGATCAGCCGTGCCGAGCTGGATCAGTTGGCGGCGCTGATTCGTGATCGGGACATCTATCTGGTCAGCGACGAGGTGTACGAACACCTGGTATTCGACGGCATCCCCCACGTCAGCGTGCTGGCCCATGAAGAGCTGTACCAGCGGGCATTCGTGGTCAGTTCCTTTGGCAAGACTTATCACGTGACCGGCTGGAAAACCGGCTATGTGGTCGCTCCACCGGCCCTGAGCGCCGAGCTGCGCAAGGTGCATCAATATGTCAGCTTCTGCGGCGTGACCCCTTTGCAGTACGCTCTGGCGGACTACATGGCCGAACACCCGGAACATGTCGAAGAGCTTCCCGCTTTCTATCAGGCCAAGCGCGACCTGTTCTGCGACCTGCTGGGGCCTTCACGATTCAGCTTTACCCGGGTGGCCGGTACTTACTTCCAACTGGTGGACTACTCGCAGATCCGCCCGGACCTGAATGACGTCGAGATGGCGATCTGGATGACCCGCGAGCACGGCGTCGCGACCATTCCGGTCTCGGTGTTCTACCGCGAGCCACCGCAAGGACAGCGTCTGGTAAGGCTATGCTTTGCCAAACGTGAGGAGACGCTGCGTCAGGCAGCGGAGAAGCTATGCGTGATCTGAGTGCTTTACCCAATCTGAACGTGGCGCTGGTCCAGACCTCCCTGGTCTGGCACGACCGCCAGGCCAATCTCGAGCACTTCGAGCTGTTGCTCGAGCAGGCCCGGGGCGCCGACCTGATTATCCTGCCGGAAATGTTCACCACCGGATTTTCCATGGAGTCCGAAGCCCTCGCCGAGGCGGAAAACGGTCCGACCAGCAAGTGGCTGCGCATCCAGGCCGCCAGGCTCGATGCGGTGGTCACCGGCAGCGTGATTATCCAGGCCGCTGACGGCAGCCACCGCAACCGCCTGCTATGGGCACGTCCCGACGGCGAGGTCTGGCATTACGACAAGCGTCATTTGTTCCGCATGGCGGGCGAGCATGATCACTACACGCCGGGCGAGCGCCAGATGCAGTTCGAACTCAAGGGTTGGCGGGTCAGGCCGCTGATCTGCTACGACCTGCGTTTCCCGGTATGGAGCCGCGATGCGCGGGATACCGACTTGCTGCTGTACACGGCCAACTGGCCGGGGGCGCGGCGTCAGCACTGGAATCGCTTGTTGCCGGCCAGGGCCATCGAAAACCTGTGTTATGTGGCGGCGGTCAATCGGGTCGGTACCGACGGCAAGGGGTTTGCCTACACCGGGGATAGCCAGGTGCTGGATTTCCAGGGCGAGACCCTGCTCAGCGCCGGTGAGGCCGACGGGGTATTCCAGGTCTGCCTGAATGCCGCGGACCTGGCGGCCTATCGCGCGCGCTTTCCAGCCTACCTCGATGCCGACACCTTCGAGTTCACCCAGGCTTAAAGATCTGTCGGGGTGGGCCGTTAAGGGGTAAGAGGATTTTCAGGGAGATTCATCATGACCACTATCAGTGCTGCGAGCATCAATCCATTCCCGCTGGGGGCAGCGCCGCAAAAGCTCAACATCGCCGAGCAGCAGGCCAGCCCGCTCGAGGTGCAGGACAAGAGCATTGCCGAAGACCGCGACTCGATGAGTGTCGACATGCAGGAATACGGCGCCAAGGCCGATTTCACGTCGTCCACTGCTGACATCGTCGCGCAGTTGCAGAAGCAGATCGACCAGACCGAAAAGACCCTGTCCGAGCAGCAGTCGCAATTGTCCGGGGTGCAGAAGGGGCAGGCGAGCGATGAGCAGAAGGCGCAACAGGCCCTGGAGGTGCAGGCGCAGATCGCGATCACCGCCAACAACCTGCAGGTGTTGCAGGCGGCCTTGCTCCAGGCGCTGACGGCGCGGATCAATACCACTGCCTGAGTGAGGCAATAAATACACAATAAAAAAGGTTCTTCACGGATTACCGGGAAAGACGCTCTTGATCTTCATGAAAAAGAATTCGCTATCCCGGTAACCGTACGCCATTC
>NZ_JAQZAA010000082.1:0-222398 GCF_028640875.1 Pseudomonas sp. SBT1-2
ATAGCCCCGGCGCGGAATGTCTGGCGGACCGCGTTACCGTTCATCGCGAGCAAGCTTCGCTCCTACGGGTATTGCGGCGCCCACACAATGAGTGCCTGTGCGCAAAGCCCCGTAGCCGCTGCCGAGCCGCGCGAGGCTGCGATCGACTGCGCAGCAGGCGCAAAGCCTGAGAATGCAGTGGGCCTGGATAAACGCGGTGGCCCGGTCGCAGCCTCGCGGAGCTCGGCAGCGGCTACAGGGATGATTGACGCTCAGGCGCGGGCTTCTCCGGCCGCGTATTGCGACGGGGCCAGCCCCAGCTCGCGGCGGAACATGTCGCTGAAGCTGCCGGGGGAATACCCCAGTTCGCGGGCGATGGTGCTGACCGGCACGCCCTGGATCAGCTCGGCGGCGGCCGTGGCCAGTTGCACCTGGCGGCGCCACTCGGCGAAGCCCATGCCCAGGCCGTCCTTGAACAGCCGCGCCAGGGTGCGCACGCTGGCGCCCGCCGCCTCGGCATGGCGCTCGAAGGGAATGTCCAGGGAAGGCGCGGCCATCACCGCCTGGCAGAGATTGATCAGGCGCCGGTCGGAACTGTCCGGCAGTACGATCTTCAACTGCGAGCGCCGGGCGCGCTTGAGTTCCAGCAGGGCCAGGTTCACCAGCGCATCGTAGTACTCCGGCTGCGGCGCTCCCTCATGCTCCACCAGACGCACGATCAGCTCGCGCAGCAGGTTGTCCACCTGCAGCACCTGCACCTGGCTGTCGAGGGTCGCCGCCAGGCTCGGGCGCAGATAGATGTTGCGCATCTGCAGGTCGGTGACCACGCGGATCCCATGGGGCACGCCCGGCGGCAGCCACACCGCCCGTTGCGGCGGCACCACCAGCGCCTCGTTCGGCGTCTCGACCCACATCACCCCGCTCATGGCATACAGCAGTTGCCCCCAGGCATGTTCGTGGGGCTCGATGAACAGGCCACGCGGATAGGTGCGCGCCAGGGGTTGTACCGGCACATCGGTGTCGCTGAGGTCGGGAGGTGCGGCAAGGGCCATGGCCGGGCATCGTCGTCAAGCAGGGGGGCCCATGGTAACCCCGCCGATCCGCCTGGAAAACCGCGAAGAAGCATCCGGACGGACGCCACAGGGCCAGGCAATAACCCGTTCGGATGCTTGCCCGACCGCTGTCCGACCGCTGAGCCCCTTGCTCGACAATCCGAGTGAATTTTTCCCTGCCCGCGCGGGTCACTAAACCATCACAGGGAGGATTGATAGCTTTATGAACAACGCAAAACTTTTCGTCATCGAATACACCCTGCACGGCGCCCCCAAGTCCTTCATCATCCGCTCGGAGAAGATGGACAACGCCGAGGCGTGGCATTGGGCAAGCTGCGACGCCGGTGTCGGCCGCATCGGTCGCTTCGGCCTGGAACGGGTGAAAAAGACCAGCAAACCCCTGGCGGAAAAATTCGGTATCGAGAACGTCACCTGGCGACCGTCGACCTGATCCAACCGAGGCCTTGGGCGTAGGGCGTGATACGCCACGGCGTTGGATGATCGAGCCATGCCGAGCGCGGCCACCTGCAACTGGATCGACGCTCGCAAACAGGACGCTCGCAACTGGAAAGTGGAGCCCTGAGCGGCTCCACTGCTTTTCCACCCGACAACTTCAACCCGTCAGTGGTGCGCACCCTTGGCGCAATCGCAGCCTTCGGTAGAGGTGCAGGGTTCGCCGTTGGCGTGGTGGCTGGCGCAGGCCTGGCAACAGTAGTGCTTGCCGTGACGGACGATGGCATGGGCGCCGACCTTGCAGGTGCAGCCCGGGCAGGCACAAGTCTCGTTGGACATGGGGTGACTCCTTTGTGGTGGTCGTCGACGACGCGAATGTTGCCGCGTCTCTAGCAGTGTAGTGGCTGCCCGTCGCCGCCATTGGCCCCTGGTCGCGGCGGCGTCAGTTCCAGCCTTCCAGGCGCAAGGTCGCCCGCACCAGGCGCTGCTCCTCGTTTTCGATCTCCCGCAGGTTGTCGCAAAGACCCTGGATATGCGCGATGGCGGCCTTGCGCGCCTGCTCCGGCAGGCGCCCGGTGACGGCGTTGTAGAGCCGCGCGTGCTGGCGGTCGATCTGGCGTTTCTGCGCCTGGCGGTGGTAGAGGTTGTTGACCGAGGCGAACACCGAGTTGAGCAGCAGGTCGGTCAGCGAGCGCAGGGTCTGCACCAGCACCGGGTTGTGCGAGGCCTCGCAGATCGCCAGGTGGAAGGCGTGGTCCAGCCGTGCGTGGGCCGAGGCCTCCAGTTCCTGGCCATGGGCGTCCAGCAGCGCCTGATAGGCGCGGCCGATCAGCACGAAATCGGCATCGGTGCCGCGCAACGCCGCCAGCCGCGCCGACTCGCCTTCCAGCAGGCTGCGCACTTCGAACAGGTCGTAGAGGGTGCGCGGCTGGGAGCTGAACAGATGCATCAGCGCCGAGGTCGCACCCTGCCCCGACAACTGGGCGACAAACGAGCCCTTGCCCTGCTTGGTTTCGATGATGCCCCGCGCCCGCAGCAGTTTCAGGCCCTCGCGCAAGGCCGTGCGCGACACCCCAAGTTTTTCCGTAAGGCGCCGCTCCGAGGGCAGCAGTTGGCCGGTCTTCAGTACGCCGTCGACGATCAGGCGTTCGATGCGTTCACAGACCACATCCGCCACCTGATGCCGGGTCGAATCCTTGCTGTGCATGCGTCCTCCACTGGTATGACCAGCTGTGAAGAAAAAACCCGATCAAACGGACCGCCAGGCCATCCCGCTGAAATACTTAAGTTTTTATAAAAATCCCGGCATCGCTGGCGCAACAAACTGGTTCGACCAGTCCCCGGTCCCGTGGACAGTAAGGCCAGCCGGGCCAATGATGCAACTGAGCGGCCTGTCCGCCGAGCGCCCATAAAAACAACTCAGGGTCGTTAGCCACCCATGAATATCCTCTACGACGAACGCGTCGACGGCGCGCTGCCCACAGTCGATAAAACGGCACTGCTCCAGGTACTGCGCCAACGCCTGCCCGACCTGGACCTCCTGCACCAGAGCGAAGACCTCAAACCCTACGAATGCGACGGCCTTTCGGCCTACCGCACCACACCGATGCTCGTAGCCCTGCCACGGCATATCGAGCAGGTGCAGGAACTGCTGCGGATCTGCCATGAACGCCGCGTGCCGGTGGTCGCCCGGGGTGCCGGCACCGGTCTGTCCGGCGGCGCCCTGCCCCTGGAACAAGGCGTGCTGCTGGTAATGGCGCGCTTCAACCAGATCCTGCATATCGACCCCGCCGCCCGCACCGCGCGGGTCCAGCCCGGAGTGCGCAACCTGGCGATCTCCCAGGCTGCCGCGCCGTTCGGCCTGTATTACGCCCCCGACCCGTCTTCGCAGATCGCCTGTTCCATCGGCGGCAACGTCGCGGAAAACGCCGGCGGCGTGCACTGCCTGAAATACGGCCTGACCGTGCACAACCTGCTCAAGGTGGAGATTCTCAGCGTCGAAGGCGAACGCTTGACCCTGGGCAGCGACGCCCTGGATGCGCCCGGTTTCGACCTGCTGGCGCTGTTCACCGGTTCCGAAGGCCTGCTCGGGATCATCACCGAGGTCACGGTCAAGCTGCTGCCCAAGCCGCAGCTGGCCAAGGTGCTGCTGGCGGCCTTCGACTCGGTGGAAAAAGCCGGCCGCGCGGTGGCCGATATCATCGCCGCCGGCATCATCCCCGGTGGCCTGGAGATGATGGACAACCTGGCGATCCGCGCCGCCGAGGACTTCATTCACGCCGGCTACCCGGTGGACGCCGAGGCCATCCTGCTGTGCGAGCTGGACGGCGTCGAAGCCGATGTCCATGACGACTGCGACCGGGTCCGCGCGGTGCTCGAACGGGCCGGCGCCACCGAGGTCCGCCAGGCCCGCGACGAAGCCGAGCGGGTGCGTTTCTGGGCCGGGCGCAAGAACGCTTTCCCGGCGGTGGGCCGGCTGTCGCCGGACTACTACTGCATGGACGGCACCATCCCGCGCCGCGCACTGCCGGGGGTGCTCAAGGCCATCGCCGCGCTGGCCGCCGAATACCAGTTGCGGGTGGCCAACGTATTCCATGCCGGCGACGGCAACATGCACCCGCTGATCCTGTTCGACGCCAACCAGCCCGGCGAACTGGACCGCGCCGAAGCCCTGGGCGGCAAGATCCTCGAATTGTGCGTCGCGGTCGGCGGCAGCATCACCGGCGAACACGGGGTCGGCCGGGAGAAAATCAACCAGATGTGCGCCCAGTTCAACAGCGACGAGCTGACCCTGTTCCACGCGGTCAAGGCGGCCTTCGACCCCGGCGGCCTGCTCAACCCCGGCAAGAACATCCCGACCCTGCACCGCTGCGCCGAATTCGGCGCCATGCACGTGCACGCCGGGCAACTGCCCTTCCCCGAGCTGGAGCGTTTCTGATGACGGCACACGCGGATAACGATGCCAGCGGCGCACTGCTGGAACAGGTCGGGCAGGCGCTGGCCGACGGCACGCCGCTGCTGATCCAGGGCGGCAACAGCAAGGCCTTTCTCGGCCGCATGACTGCCGGCGAGGTGCTCGACACCCGCGCCCATCGCGGCATCGTCAGCTACGACCCGACCGAGCTGGTGGTGACGGTCCGCGCCGGCACGCCATTGCAGGAACTGCTGGCCGCGCTGGACGCTGCCGGGCAGATGCTGGCCTGCGAGCCGCCGGCCTTCAGCGACGGCGCCACCGTTGGCGGCATGGTCGCCGCCGGGCTGTCCGGCCCGCGGCGGCCCTGGGCCGGTTCGGTGCGGGATTTCGTCCTCGGCAGCCGGGTCATCACCGGCACCGGCAAGCTCCTGCGCTTTGGCGGCGAGGTGATGAAAAACGTCGCCGGCTACGACCTCTCGCGCCTGCTGGTGGGCAGCTACGGTTGCCTCGGGGTGCTTACCGAGGTGTCGCTCAAGGTCCTGCCCAAACCCCGCCAGTGCCTCAGCCTGAGCCTGGAAATGGACAGCGCCAAGGCCCTGGCCTGGCTCGCCGACTGGGGCCAGCAACCGCTGCCCATCAGCGCCGCCAGCCATGACGGCCAGCGCCTGCACCTGCGCCTGGAGGGCGGCGAAGGTTCAGTGGCCGCGGCCCGCGATCGCCTGGGTGGCGAGCCCTTGGCCGCCGATTACTGGGCCGACCTCAACGAGCAACGCCTGGCGTTCTTCGACGAAGGCCTGCCGCTGTGGCGCCTGTCACTGCCCAATAACACCGGCGTCCTGGAGCTGCCCGGCCAGCAGTTGATCGGCCAGCAGTTAATAGATTGGGCCGGCGCCCAGCGCTGGCTGAAATCCGCGGCGCCCGCGGAGCGCATCCGTAGCCTGGTGGAGCGCGTCGGCGGCCACGCCACCTGCTACAGCCACGGCCTGCTGGACAGCCCGTTCCAGCCATTGCCGGCGGTGCTGCTGCGCTACCACCGCCAGCTCAAGGCGCAACTGGACCCGCAAGGGATCTTCAACCCCGGCCGGCTCTACGCCGAGCTCTGAACGGAGACCCGCAGCATGCAAACCACCCTGAGCGAACAGGCGCGCCAGCTGCCCCGCGCCGCGGAAGCCGAAAGCATCCTGCGCACCTGTGTGCATTGCGGTTTCTGCAACGCCACCTGCCCCACCTACCAGCTGCTGGGCGACGAACTGGACGGGCCGCGGGGGCGCATCTACCTGATCAAGCAGGTGCTGGAAGGCCACGAGGCCACGGCCAAGACCCAGCTGCACCTGGACCGCTGCCTGTCATGCCGCAACTGCGAAACCACCTGCCCGTCCGGGGTGGATTACCACAACCTGCTGGACATCGGCCGCGCCGTGGTCGATGCCGCCGTCCCCCGGCCCCTCGGCCAGCGCCTGCTGCGCCAGGGCCTGCGCGCCCTGGCGCCGAACCCGGCGCTGTTCAAGGCACTGATCGGCACCGGCGCCACCTTGCGCCCCTGGCTGCCCGAGGCCGTGCAGGGCAAGCTGCCGCGCCAGGTACAGCCGGCCAAGGCGCGTCCGGCCACGGCCCACGCGCGACGTATCTTGCTGCTGGAAGGTTGCGTGCAGGCGAGCCTGTCGCCCAACACCAACGCGGCGACGGCGCGGGTCCTCGACCGCCTGGGCATCGCCGTGGAGCCCGTGGCCGAGGCCGGCTGCTGTGGCGCCGTGGATTACCACCTGGATGCCCAGGACGCCGGCCTGGAACGGGCCCGGCGCAATATCGACGCCTGGTGGCCGCACCTGGAAAACGGCGCCGAAGCCCTGGTGCAGACCGCCAGCGGTTGCGGCGCCTTTATCAAGGATTACGGCCACCTGCTGGCCCACGACCCGCGGTATGCCGCCCGCGCCGAGCGGGTCAGCGCCCTGGCCCGGGACCTGGTGGAAGTGCTGCGCGACGAACCGCTGGAACAGTTGCACGCCCACAGCGACCAGCGCCTGGCCTTCCACTGTCCGTGCAGCCTGCAGCACGCGCAGAAACTCGGCGGCGCGGTGGAGGCGGTACTCAAGCGCCTGGGTTTCGAACTCACCGAGGTGCCCGACAGCCACCTGTGCTGCGGCTCGGCGGGCACCTACTCGCTGACCCAGCCCGAGCTGGCGCGACAACTGCGCGACAACAAGCTCAATGCCCTGGAAAGCGGCCGCCCCGAGCTCATAGTCACCGCCAATATCGGCTGCCAGACCCACCTCGACGGCGCCGGACGCACCCCGGTGCGGCACTGGATCGAGCTGGTCGAGGCCGCCCTGCCGCCCCTGGATTCTTCCCCTCAACCCAATACCCCTTGAAAGGAGCACGCCATGCACAGCAAAGCCATCCTGGGTCATCGCGAAGTCCAGCGCATTCTTATCGCCGCGCGGGACGAGGCCGAGCGCAACCAGTGGCCGGTGAGCATCGCCATCGTCGACGACGGCGGCCACCCGCTGGCCCTCGAACGCCTGGACGGCGCCTCGCCGATCAGCGCCTATATCGCCGTGGAAAAGGCCCGCACCGCCGCCCTCGGCCGACGCGAGTCCAAGGGTTATGAAGAGATGGTCAACGGCGGACGCACCGCGTTTCTCTCGGCGCCGCTGCTGACCTCGCTGGAAGGTGGCGTGCCCGTGGTGTTCGACGGCCAGGTGATCGGCGCCGTCGGTGTGTCCGGGGTCAAGTCCGGGGAGGATGCCCAGGTGGCGTTGTTCGCCGCCCAGGCGCTGGATTGAAGATCGGGACCGCTGCGCGGTCCATCGCGAGCAAGCTTCGCTCCTACAGAAGCGTGCCTACACCACCAGTTGCGCAATCAACCAGGCGTTGGCGCCGCTGATAATGGCGAACAGGCTCCAGGCGAGGATGCGGGTCGGCCAGCGGTTGACGAACACGCCCATCAACTGCGGGTCGCTGGTCATGCGGATCAACGGGTACAAGGCGAACGGCAGTTGCAGGCTGAGCACCACCTGGCTCAGCACCAGCAGCTGGCCGACCGCGCCGTCGCCCATCAGCCATACGCCGACGAAGGCCGGCACCAGCGCCAGGCCGCGGGTGATCAGGCGCCGTTGCCAGCACGGCAGGCGCAGGTTCAGGTAGCCCTCCATGATCACCTGGCCGGCGATGGTGCCGGTGAAGGTAGAACTCTGCCCCGAGGCCAGCAAGGCCACGCCAAACAGCACGCTGGCCAGCGCCCCGCCCACCAGCGGATCGAGCAGGTGATAGGCGTCCTGCAGCTCCACCACCTCGGTGTGCCCGGTGCCGTGGAAGGCCGCGGCGGCGAGGATCAGGATCGCCGCGTTGACCAGCAGCGCCAAGGCCAGGGAGCCGATGGTGTCGATGCGCGCCAGCTTGATCGCATCCCGCCGGCTGGCCTCGTCCTGGCCCACCAGGCGGGTCTGCACGATGGAGGTGTGCAGGTACAGGTTATGCGGCATCACGGTGGCGCCGAGGATGCCGATCGCCAGGTACAGCGGCGCCGCCTCGCCGATCGCCGCCAGCGATGGCGTGAAGCCTCGCGCCACGTCCGGCCAGTAGGGTTTGATCAGCAGCAGCTCGACGAAAAAGCACAGGCCGATAGTGCCCACCAGCACCAGCATGATCGCCTCCAGGCGGCGGAAGCCGCGGTTCTGCAAGGCGAGAATCAACAGGGTGTCGAAGGCGGTGATGACTATCCCGGTGGTCAGCGAAACCCCGAGCAACAGGTGGAACGCCAGGGCGCAGCCCAGGACCTCGGCAAGGTCGGTGGCGATGATCGACACCTCCGCCAGCAGCCACTGGGTCCGCGCCGTGCGGGTGCTGTAGCGCTGCCGGCAAAGCTGCGCCAGGTCGCGCCCGGTGGCGATGCCCAGGCGCGAGCACAGGCACTGCACCGCCATGCCCGCGAGGCTCGCCAGCAGCACCACGAACAGCAGGTTGTAGCCATAGCGCGAGCCGGCCTCGATGGCGGTGGCCCAGTTGCCCGGGTCCATGTAGCCGATGGAAATCAGCAGGCCGGGGCCGGCGAAGCGCAGGATCCGTTTGAACAGCGGCGCGGTGGGATCGACAACGATGGTGCCGGCGACTTCCGGCGGGCAGAAGGGTGCAGTACCGACTTTGGGGAGAGTGAATTTCACGCGGGCATCCGGAAGGCTGGAACGGTGGCCCAGCTTAGACGTTTCAGCGGACCGGCCCAAGCCTTGATAGCGCCCTGCCCCAGCCTATGCAGCCCCGCTTCTGTAGGAGCGAAGCTTGCTCGCGATAGCGGTGTGTCAATCACCACAACAGCTGAGCCAGACCCCTTTTCCCCAACCATCCCACACCGCCCAACCACTCCTACAGCACCCGCATTTTCAGGCATGATGCGGGGCAGCCATCCGCGGAGCCGCGCCATGAACACTCCAGCCCAACCCTCTGTCGCCCTGGCGATGCGTTCGTATTCCGGGCAGGTCGAGCTGCACGACCACGATTTTCCGCAGATCGTGCTGCCGCAGTCGGGGGCAATGGAGATCGAGGTGGACGGCCGCGGCGGCAAGGTCGATGCCAGCCAGGGCGTGCTGATCGCGCCGGGCGCCCGGCATAGCTTCCTGGCCGAGCGCCGTAACACCTTTCTGGTGCTCGACCTGGATAGCCCCGGCAGCGAGCCGTCCCTGGCCGATAGCCGCTTCTTCGCCATCGACCCGCAGATCCGCCACCTGCTCGGCTATGCCAGCCACAGCGGCGCCTTGCTCAGTTCCTCCAGCCCGGTCGCCAGCGCCTGGAGCGCCCTGCTGCTGGCCTGCCTGGCCCGCCCGACGCCAAGCGCGCCGCAACGCCAGGCACTGGCGCGGGCCCTGGCCTATATCGAACAGCACCTGGGCAGCCCGCTGAGCGCCCGCGCCATCGCCCAGGCCGCGGGGGTCAGCGAGCGCAGCCTGTACCTGCTGTTCGAGCGGGACATGCACAGCACGCCTTTCGCCTACATTTCGACCCTGCGCCTGGACCGCGCCATCGACCTGCTCGGCCGTACCCTGCTGCCCATCAGCGAGATCGCCCAGCGGGTCGGCTACGCCGATCAGAGCGCCCTGACCCACGCCTTGAAAAAGGCCCGCAACCAGACCCCGGCCGCCCTGCGCAAGGCCGCTCGCGACACCCAGGCGCAGGCTGCGACAAGAGTTCGGCAGGCCTGATCAATACCGCCGTCGCGGCGGCTTCTATGCTGGCCACACCGCCCTTGCCTCGGTGTGCCTATGACCGCCATCCACTCAACCCGCCTCGCCCCCTCCCGCAGCGGCGCCGCCACCGCCATCGGCGTGATCGCGGTGTTTCTCTGGTCATGCCTGGCGCTGCTGACCACCCTCACCGCCGGCATTCCCCCCTTCCAGTTGCTGGCCCTGAGCTTTGCCGTGGCCTGCGGCGCCAGCCTGGTATTGCTCGGCTTGCGGGGGCGCGCCGGTTTTCGTGGCTGGCGCCAGCCCTGGCCGATCTGGGCCCTGGGGTTCGGCGGGATCTTTGCCTACCACGCGCTGTATTTCTTCGCCCTGAAAGCCGCGCCGGCCGCCGAGGCCAGCCTGATCGCCTACCTCTGGCCGTTGCTGATCGTCCTGCTGGCGGCCCGGGCCGGCGGCGAACCGCTGCGCGGCCGGCAACTGACCGGCGCCTTGCTGGGGCTGGCCGGCACCGCGTTCATCATGCAGCAGCGCGCTGCCAGCCAGGTTGGCGCGATGCCGGTGGCGGGTTACCTGGCGGCGTTCGGCTGTGCCCTGGTGTGGTCCGGCTACTCGGTGCTCAACCGCCGTTTCAGCAGCGTACCCAGCAGCCTGATCGGCGGCATCTGCGGGCTGGTGGCGCTGGCCGGGGCGCTCTGCCACCTGATGTTCGAAAACCCGGTGCAACCGGACCTCAAGCAATGGCTGGCGATCCTCGGCCTGGGGCTGGGCCCGGTCGGCCTGGCCTTCTTCGCCTGGGACCACGCCACCAAACACGGCAACCTGGCCACGCTCGGCGCGCTGTCGTACCTGGCGCCGTTGATCTCCACCCTGCTGCTGATCGTCATCGGGCAAAGCCCGGCCAGTGTGTGGCTGCTGGTGCCGGCGTTGCTGATCATCGCCGGGGCGGTGCTGGCGACCTCGGGCGCGCGCTCTACCCAGGGTTGAGGAGCGTCCGACAAGCGCCACGAAGGCCGCTCCCGCTCCCTTTTATCCGAAATTCCGTGCCACCGCATATCCCGCTGGAGTGCCCCGCGACAGCCGTGGGAAGATGCGCGCCCCCAACGCGTTCACTCTGGAGAATCTGCATGTCCCTGTTCGGTAAACACGCCGCGGTCCTGGTCCTGGCGGCGCTGGCCGGTTTCAGCGCCCTGGACGTGTCCGCGGCCCAGCCGACGAACAAGAAGGCCAAGGTCGAGACCGTCTCGATGCTCGGCGGCAAGTTCAAGTTCAGCCTGCCCAAGGGTTTCATCGCCAACCCGCTGCAGGCCGGCGACGAAGCCAGCGGCACCGCCGGCGCCACCGGCACCATGTACACCAACGCCAGTACCAAGACCGTGGTCATCGCCGCGGAGAACCTGATCCCCGATGCGGTGCAGGCCAAGGACAACGACGCGCAGTTCCTCGACAGCGCGGTCTCGGGCTTCCTCTCGCAACAGGCGGCGGCCCTGCCGGATTTCAGCAAGCAAAGCGAAAAAAGCATGACCCGCGGCGGCCTCGGCCTGCGCCAGATCGACAGCACCGCGACCCAGGGCGGCGGCATGACCCAGAGCTCCACCCTGCTCGCCGGCTCCGGCAACCGCATGGCGGTGGTGCAGGTGATTTCGCGGATCAACGACAAGGCCAATCACGACAAGCTGGTCAGCCAGATCGTCGGCCAGTAAGCCCTCAGGAACTCGCAGCGACAGCGGCCGCTACGGGCTCACCCGCTTCAAGGGTTGAGGCTGAGCAACCAGCGGTTCAGGTCCTGGAGCTCGGTGTCGCTGATGGTATGGCCGACGCCCGGGTAGGCATGGAATTGCGGCGCCAGGCCCAGCCCGCGCAACAGGCTGTCGGCCTCGGAACCGTCGCTGTAAGGCAGGCGCATGTCCGCGGTGCCATGGGCGATGAAGATCGCCAACCGCTCCAGGCCCGCGCCGCTCTTGAGCTGCGAGCGCAGCACCGGCAGGATCTTCCCGCTCAGCGCGGCGATCCCGCGGACCGCCTGGGGATGGCGCAGGCCCAGCTCGTAGGACATGATCGCGCCCTGGCTGAAGCCCACCAGGAATACCCGGTCAGCGCGGGTGTGGTACTTGGCGACCGCCTGCCGGACGAACGCGTCGATCAGCTTCGCACCGTCGGCCAGCTCGGCGGTCACGCCGTCATAAGCCCCTTCGCCCTGCTTGTGAAACCACTGGTAACTGCCCTCTTCCACAGTCTGCGGCGCCCGGACCGAAAGGTAGGTGTAATCCGCCGGCAGCCCGTCCTTGAGGCCGAACAGGTCCTCTTCGTTGCTGCCGTAGCCGTGGAGAAAAATCACCAACGGCCGGTCGCGCGCGTCGGCCGGGGCCTGTTCCAGATAGAGCAGTGGCAGGTCGTCGTGCAGTGCGCCTTGGGCCTGGACGGAGGCAGACACGCACAGCAGCAACAGGGCCAGGAACTTGAACATGGGATGTCCTTCTGATGACACCGGGGGAAAGCGCCCGTTGCCTGGTTGTTTTGGCCGCGTAGCGGCCATCGCGAGCAAGCTCGCTCCTACAGGGAACCACCTGAATATCAAGGCCGGCTTCAATCGTTGGTCAGCTTGCCGCTACGGATAGGTTCGCGGCCGGCGACCTTGGCCTGCCAGATACCCGGCTCGGTGTAGCGGCTGCGGTCCAGGGCGAACAGCACGCCGCTGGTGGCGGCGCGCACCACGGTGACGATGTCGTTCAGCGGGTCGACCACCTCGAAGATCGCGTCGCCCCGCTCCACCCACTCGCCGGCCTCGCGCAGGAAGCTGACCACCCCATGGTGCGGGGCGAACAGGTATTGGGTGCCTTCGAACGGCATGCCCTCGCAACAGGCGTCCGGAGTGGCCGGCCAGTGGCCATCAATCAACCCTTGCTCGGCGAGAAAACCGAGGATCGCTTCGCAGTTGGCCTGGGCCTGTTCGACCCGGGTGTCGCCCATGCTGCCCAGCTCCAGGGTGGTGGCGAGGTTGGCCGCTGGAATCGCCGCCCGCGGGAAGTCGCGGGCCAGGCGCAGCCAGGGCGTGGAGCAGGATTCGTCGAACGAGCTGCCGCCGGAGTCTTCGCAAAGCAGCGCCACCCCGGCCTTCAGCCGCGCAGCCAGGGACTGCCACTGCGGCCAGTGCTGGGGCAACGCGTACAGGTGGATCGCCGCCTCGAAATCGCAGTGCAGGTCGAGGGTGATGTCGGCGTCGCAGGCATGGCGCAGCAACAGGCGTTGCAGGGCTTGCAGTTGCGAAGCCGGGGCCGGCAGGCGGTCGAGGACTTCGCCCATGGTCTGGCGGATCAAGGCGACGTTGGCCGCCGCATCGCTGCCCAGGCGGTCACCGATCAGGTCGCCCACCGGACCGCTGAGTTCGACGAAGGCGCGGTTGAAATTCTTCCCGCTACCGCTTTCGAAACGCCCCAGGTGGCTGCTTTGCAAATGCTGGTCGAGGCCGATGGGGTTGGCCACCGGCACCAGTTCGATCACGCCCTTGAGCTGCCCTTGGGCTTCCAGTTCGCTCAGGCGTTTTTTCAGTTCCCAGGCGGTGCGCATGCCCGGCAGCTCGTCGGCGTGCAGGCTGGCCTGGATATAGACCTTGCGGCTGCCGCTGCCAAAACGGAACACGCTGAGCTGGCGCTGGGTGCCCAGGTGGCTCCAGGGCAAGGAATGGTCGATGCGTTGCATGAAGGGCTCCGGAAGAAAAATGGAGTTCGGCGGGGGCCGTAGCCTGAGGCATTTGCGCGGCCGTGAAAAGGTCGTCGTCCGCTGCCAGGCGGCGCGAGCTTCCTGTAGCCGCTGCCGCAGGCTGCGTTCGGCTGGCACGGCCGTGACGCCCTCAAGATCGCTGAAGGTCCTGCGGACCTTGGCGCAGCCTGCGGCAGCGGCTACAGGGATCGCCCTGCTCCTGTTCGGACCGGCAAATCGCACCCACAAAAAAGGCGGCGCCGTCTTCACGGTAGCCGCCTTTTTCAGCGCAGCGAATTACTCGCCGTAGACGTCGAACTTGAAGTACTTGTCCTGCACGGCCTTGTACTTGCCGTTGGCGCGGATCTCAGTGATGGCGGTGTTGAATTTCTCGGCCAGGGCGGTATCGCCCTTGCGCACGGCGATGCCGGCGCCGCCACCGAAGTATTTCGGATCGTTGTACTCGGGACCGACGAAGGCGAAGCCCTTGCCGGCGTCGGTTTTCAGGAAGCCGTCGTCGAGGTTGACCGAGTCGGCCAGCAGCGCGTCGATGCGACCGGACACCATGTCCAGGTTGGCTTCCTGCTGGGAGCCGTAACGCACCAGGTTGATCCCGGCCGGCACCAGCACTTCGGTAGCGAAACGGTCATGAGTACTGGCGCGCAGCACCCCGACTTTCTTGCCCTTGAGTTCGGTCAGCGGGTCCTTGACCTCGGTGCCTTCCTTCATCACGAAGCGCGCCGGGGTGTGGTAGTACTTGATGGTGAAGTCGACGTTTTTCTTGCGGTCGTCGGTGATGGTCATGGACGACAGGATGGCGTCGATCTTGCGCACCTTCAGCGCCGGGATCAGGCCGTCGAACTCCTGCTCGACCCAGGTGCATTTGACTTTCATCTGCTCGCACAGCGCATCGCCGATATCCACGTCGAAACCGGTGAGCTTGCCGTCGGGGGTCTTCATCGAGAATGGCGGGTAGCCGGCTTCGATACCGATGCGGATCGGCTTGGCATCGTCAGCCACGGCGGTCAGGGACAGCATGGACAGTGCCAGGGCACCGAACATCACAAGCTTCTTCATTTATAACTCCCGTAGACGGAGGCTCTTATTGGCAGAAAGGTTCGATTGGGGGAAATCGAAGTGGCCAGCAGTCTAGAGCGGCGCCCGGGCGGCAAATTGTGTTTATGCGACAAATACTTACAGAAAAACCACTTCCCGATCAGGACGACGCCGAGCCCGCCCTGTGCTGGTGCAATGACCGCGGAAAACCCCGCCGATCCCTGCATGTTTTCGGGTTTTCGTGCCTGGATTGCGACCTGCAAGTCGTGTGGAGAACGTCTTGGGCAGAGAGCGTCGAACCTGTACCTCGCCGACCGAATACCCTATCGCGGGCAAGCCTCGCACCTATAGAAGCCCCCCTCAATCCTCCGGCTTGCGCAACAGATAGGTGTCCATGATCCAGCCATTGGCCTGCCGCGCCGCCTTGCGCACCTGCTGGATCTGCCCGGCGACATCCTTGAGCCGGCCGGCGATCAGGATTTCCTCCGGCGTGCCGAGGTAGGCGCCCCAGTAGATCTGCAGGTCCTGGTCCGCCACCTGGCGATAGGCATCCTCGGCGTCGAGCATCACCACCAGGCTGTCGGCATCGCTCACCTGCCCCGCCGCCAGCCGCCGGCCGGTGGTGATCTCGACCGAGCGGCCGATGCGGTTCAACGGCACCTTGTGCTGCGCCGCCAGGGCCTGGACGCTGGTGATGCCGGGGATCACCTCGAACTCGAACGCACAGCGGCCGCTGGCCAGGATCGCCTGCAGGATGCGAATGGTGCTGTCGTACAGCGCCGGATCGCCCCAGGCCAGGAAGGCGCCGGTTTCGCCGTCCGCCAGTTCCTCGTCGATCAGGCGCTCGAAGGTGCGCTGCTTGTCGCGGTTCAACTCGGCGACGCTGGCCCGGTAATCCACCTCGGCACCGCGCAGCCGTTCCGGGCTTTGCGCTTCGACAAACCGGTAGCCGGGCTGCTCGATGTAGCGCTCGCAGATTTCCCGGCGCAGGTCGATCAGCGCGTTCTTGCTCTGGCCCTTGTCCATCAGGAAGAACACATCGGTGCGATTGAGCGCCTTGACCGCCTGCATCGTGATGTAGTCGGGATTGCCGGCGCCGATGCCGATGATCAGGAGGGTTTTCATGGGAGCGGGTCTCGGGTGCTGCTCGGGGGATGGAGTATGGCTGGGTTGTGGCGGCGCGTCACAGGGCGGCCGCTCTGCGGCCTATCGCGAGCAAGCTCGCTCCTACCATGATTTGCGCCAACCCGGTAGGAGCGAGCTTGCTCGCGAAAAAATCCCCAGGCCACGCCGAGCCAAGCCCGCTAATCGCGCTGATCCAGGCGCAATCTCCAGCGGCCATTGAAGCGCAGTTCGACCTGGGCCAGCGGCTCGACATCGATGGCATTGAAACTGGCCAGCGGGCATTGCATGACGTGCAGCAGCGCCGCGCGGATGACCCGCGGATGGGTCACCGCCAGCACATGCCCGGGCTGCTCGCTCAGCGTCGCCAGCCACGCCGCGACCCGCTCGCACAGCTGCGCCACCGACTCGCCGCCGTGGGGCGCCGAGTGGCTGTCGGCCAGCCAGGTTTGCAGGGCCTCGGGCTGCTCACGGTGCAGATCGTCAATGGACAGGCCCTGCCAGCGGCCCATGTCACAGTCGCGCAGCGCCGGCACCGTTTCCACGCTGGCGCCATACAAGGTAGCGGTCTGCCGCGCCCGTTGCTCAGGAGCGCTGAGCAGGCGCGGCGCACGCTTGAACGCCGCGGCCCGCGAGCCCGTCTGCGCCTGCCAGTCCATCTCCAGCGGCTCGTCCAGCGGAAAACACGCCAGCTTCTGGGCGACGGTCCGGGCATGGCAGATCAGGGTCAAGCGGGTGGCCGGCACGGGGAATCTCTCGACGTTGAATGGACGCAGGGGGCAATGTGGCTGCGTTTGTATCATGTGTCGCCGGGGGATTCCCAACTTGTCGCCGCCAGACTTAAGCGCTGGCGAGCCCCGGCCGGGCCAGGTACAGCACCTCATAGCGCTCGGCGCCGCGTGTACTGTCGGGCGCGCTGGCCGAAAGGGTGAAGCGCACCAGCTCCCAGGCCTGCAGGTCGAGGGCGACGAACACGGCGAAGGTGTCCGGGTCATCGGCCAGCCGTTGATTGTGTTCGACCTGCTCGGCCAGCAACCTGGCGCGGTCCGCCAGCGGATCGATCGCCAGGTGTTCGCGATAGAGAGTCCGCGCCTGGTTGCTGGAACCGCGGCGCCAGTCCAGGGGCAGCCAGGACTCGATGTACGGACGGCCGAACGAGTCGATCACGCTGTCGAAACCGCTGCCCATGAGAAACCGCGCGGCGCCCGCCGGATCGGCCCAGAGGTAGATCGAGGCGTACAGGTTATGCCGCGCGCCGTGCACGCCCCGCTCCTGGCCGGCGAAGACCTTGAACAGCAACCCGTCGACCTCGTCCCACAGGGGCCCGCGATCCGCGGCGCGATGGCGGATCACGCCCATGTCGTAATCGGCGGGCAGGCGGTGTGAATACTGTTTGGCCAACATGGCGATGCTCCTGTGCGTGAAGGTATTGCCAGCTTGCGCAGGGCCATTCATTACAACAAGATATCGGCAAATATATCTGCGATAAGTATCCGATATGAGCGAACCCCTCAGGCCGTTGGACATCGACACCGTGCACGCCTTCGTGCTGATCGCCGACTTCGGCAGCTTCACCCGCGCCGCCCAGGCGCTGGACACCTCCCAGGCCGCCATCAGCCTCAAGCTCAAGCGCCTGGAGGAACGCCTCGGCTATCGCCTGCTGGAGCGCACGCCGCGGCATGTGCGCCTGACCCCGGTCGGCGAGCAGTTCATGCAGGCCGCCCGCGACCTGCTGCGCGCCCATGAGCGGGCCCTGGGCGACATGCAGGCGGCGCCGGCGCGACGGCTGGTCATCGGCATCAGCGACCACGTGGCCGGCGCGGAATTGCCGCAACTGCTGAGCCGCATCGCCGCCTACGATCCGTTGCTGATCATCGAGGTGCGCATCGCCTCCTCCCGGGACCTGACGGCGGCCTTCGACCGCGAGGAACTGGACGCGGTCATCGTGCGCAACGAAGGCGCGCGCCAGGACGGCGAAGTGCTGGTGGTCGAGCGCTTCGGCTGGTTCGCCGCGCCGGCCTGGCAGCAGGTGCCGGGTACCCCGCTGCGGCTGGCGACCATGGCCGCGCCCTGTGGCGTGCGGCATATCGCCGTGCGCGTACTGGACGACGCCGGCATTCCCTGGACCGAAGTGTTTATCGGCGGTGGCGTGATGGCCGTCTGCGCCGCGGTCAGCGCCGGGCTCGGGGTGGCGGCGCTGGCCCATCGGGTGGCGCCGGCCGGTGCGGTGGAGGTTGGCGAACGCCTCGGCCTGCCGCTGCTGCCGGTCAGCGAAATCGTCCTGCTTGCGCGGCCCACCGACGCCCGCTCCGAGGAAACCCTGCGCGCCCTGAGCGCGGCCTTTCGCGGCACCCTGCCGCGCTGATGGCGTGCCCCAAAAAACCTCGAACAGCCAATAAACCTGGGCTTTTTCGCCCTCTTTTGGGGCGTTCGCGGGCGCTTCCATTTTTCACTAGACATGTAGCGTAAATTACATAAATACTGTTTTCACTTTCAGTGAAACAAAAACGACATTCCACTCGCGAAGGCGTTTTATGCCGTCTCTCAGAGACCAGATCACCGACCCGGCCCTCGACCTCACGCCTTCGGAGCGCAAGGTCATCCGTGCCCTGCTCGACCATTACCCGCGCAACGGCCTGGGGCCCATGTCACGGCTGGCCGAGCACGCTGGCGTCAGCGACCCGACCATCGTGCGGCTGGTGAAAAAACTCGGCTTCGGCGGTTATGCGCAGTTCCAGGAAGCGCTGCTCAGCGACATGGACGATCGCCTGCGTTCGCCCAGCACCCTGTTGCAACCGCGGGCCCAGGTCCCTCGGGACGATGCCTGGAGCCATTACCTGCAAGGCAGCCTGCGCAGCCTGGAACAGACCCAGGCCCTGACCCAGCCCGAAGACGTGCGCATCCTGGTCGACTGGCTGCTGGACAGCCGGCACGCGCTGTACTGCTACGGCGGGCGCTTCAGCAACTTTCTCGCCAGCTACCTGCTCAATCACCTGCGCCTGATGCGCCCCGGCTGCATGGCCCTGGACGACAACGCGCAACTGCCCGACCGCCTGTATGACGTGCAGCGCCAGGACATCGTCCTGCTGTTCGACTACCGCCGCTACCAGAGCCAGGCCCTGCGCGTGGCCAGCGCGGCCAAGGCGCGGCATGCGCGGGTGGTGCTGTTCACCGACATCTACGCCTCGCCCCTGCGGGAGCTGGCGGACCTGATCATCAGCGCCCCGGTGGAGTCGGCCTCGGCCTTCGACACCCTGGTGCCGGCCCTGGCCCAGGTCGAGGCGCTGGTCGCCAGCCTGAGCCTGCGCAGCACCGACCTGGACCGACGCCTGGAAGGCATCGACGCCCTGCGCAACGAATTCGCCACTCACCTGCTGGAGGACAAATAAGGATGGTCTGCCTTCCCCACCACTCGCCTCGCGACCTGCCATTCACCCTCGATCACACCGCCCTGCTGCTGGTGGACATGCAACGGGCCTGGCTCGATCCGCAGCTCGACCCGCATTTGCAGGTGCCGGACGCCGAGTACTTCATCAAGCGCACCCGTGAGCAGGTGATTCCCAACCAGCAGAAGCTCCTGGCGGCCATGCGCGGCGCCCGGCAGAACGTGCTGCACACCATTATCGAAAGCCTGACCGCCGATGGCCGCGACCGCTCGCTGGACCACAAGCTGTCGGACATGCACCTGCCCAAGGGCAGCCCGCAGGCGGCGATCATCGAGCCACTCGCGGCGCAGGAGAACGAAATCGTCCTGCCCAAGACCTCCTCCGGGGTCTTCAACTCGACCAACATCGACTACGTGCTGCGCAACCTGCAGACCCGCCACCTGATCGTCGCCGGCATCGTCACCGACCAGTGCGTCGACATGGCGGTGCGCGACGCCGCCGACCGCGGTTACCTGGTGACCCTGGTGGAAGACGCCTGCGCCACCTACACCGACGCCCGGCACCAGGCCTGCCTGAATGCGATCAAGGGCTACTGCTGGATCACCGATACCCGGACCGTGCTCGGCCGCCTGCGGGAGATGCAGGCATGAGCCGGAACAACGAGCCGTTGCAGCCGGTGGCCATGACCACCCTGCTCACCACCGACCTGATCGGCGTCAGCCGTGGCCGCTCGTTCCCCAGCGACGAACTGGACAGCTACACCAGCGCCGGCTGCGGCTGGGTCCCGGCCAACAGCGCGCTGACCCCGCAGGACATCATTGCCGAGCCCAACCCCTGGGGCGCCCGTGGCGACCTGCGGCTGATCCCCGACCTGGCCAGCCGGGTCCAGGTCGGCAACGGCCCGGACGCCAGCGCCTCGCCGCTGGACTTTATCCACGCCGACATCTGCGAGACCGACGGCCAGCCCTGGGCCGCCTGCCCGCGCACCCTGCTGCGCAACGAAGTGCAGCGCTACGCCAGCGAGCTGGGGCTGCAGGTCACCGCCGCCTTCGAGCACGAATTCAACCTGTACAGCGCCACTGCGCAACCGGAACGCCTGGCCTTCTCCCTGCAGGCCCAGCGCCAGGGCGCGGACTTCGGCGGCTGGCTGCTCAGCGCCTTGCGCGCCGCGGGCGTCGAGCCGGAAATGTTCCTGCCCGAATACGGCAAGCACCAGTACGAAATCACCTGCCGCCCGACCCAGGGCGTGGCCGCCGCCGACCGTGCGGTGAACGTGCGCGAGATCACCCGCGAGATCGCCCGGCAACTCGGCCACGGCCTGAGCTTCGCACCCAAGACCGCGGAACACGCAGTGTGCAATGGCGTGCACCTGCACCTGAGCCTGCAGAAATTGGATGGCACGCCGGTGCTGTATGAGGAAGGACGGGCCAACAGCCTGTCGTCCCTCGGCCAATTCTGGGCGGCCGGGGTGCTCAAGTTCCTGCCCGCGCTCTGCGCCTTTACCGCGCCAACGCCGATTTCCTACGCGCGCTTGCAGCCCCACCACTGGAGCGCCTCCTATGCCTGCCTGGGCCAGCGCAACCGCGAAGCCTCGCTGCGCATCTGCCCCACCGTGAGCATCGGCGGCAAGCCCGTGGCGCCGCAGTACAACCTGGAATTTCGCGCCCTGGACGCCACCGCCTCGCCGCACCTGGCCATGGCCGCGGTGCTGATCGCCGGGCGCCTGGGCATCGAACAGCAGTTGCCCCTGCGCGCCGTGACCGACGAAGTGCCGGACGAACTGAGCGCAGAACAGCGCCAGGAGCGCGGCATCGTCGCCCTTCCGGCCTCGTTGCCGCAGGCGCTGGACTGCCTGCGCAACTGCCCGGAACTGCTGCAAGCCCTGCCAGCCCCGCTGCTGGAAACCTATTTCGCCGTCAAACACCAGGAAGTGAAACTGACCGAGCACCTGACCCCTGCCCAACTCTGTGAGCACTATGCACACCTGTACTGAAACCGCTGAACTGGGGCTGTACACCCGACCGGCCTACCGGCTGCTGCGAGAAGACTCCGCGCACCCGCTGATCCTCGTCTGCGAACACGCCAGCCGTTATATCCCGGCGGCGCTCAACGACCTCGGCCTGGACCCGGAAGCAGCGCGAGAGCACATCGCCTGGGACCCCGGCGCCCTGGAGCTGGCGGAAAACCTCTCGCAGACCCTCGGCGCCACCCTGCTGACGGCCAATTATTCGCGGCTGCTGATCGACCTCAACCGCCCGTGCCAGGCCCACGACAGCATTCCGTTGCAGAGCGAGATCTACCAGATCCCGGGCAACCAGCACCTCGACGAAGCCACCCGCGAGTACCGCCGCAAGCAGCTGTTCAGGCCCTTTCATGCGCGCCTGAGCGGGCTGATCGATGCGCGCCTGGCCGCGGGCCGGCCGGTGCGGGTGGTGGGCATCCACAGTTTCACCCCGCTGTACTACGGCCAGCGCCGCACGCTGGAGATGGGCGTGCTGTTCGATCGCGCCGAGGGTTACGCCCGGCGCCTGCTGGAAGGCATGTCGGTCCACGACGTGAAGATCGCCGGCAACGAGCCGTACAAGATCGACGCCCTGGGCGACATGACCGTGCCGGCCCACGGCGATGCCCGCGGCCTGGATTCGGTATTGATCGAAGTGCGCAACGACCTGCTGCGCACCCCGCAGGCCATACAGTGCTGGACGGATTATCTGGCACCGCTGTTGTAGAAAAGGCTGTGAACCAGGATGGAGCTGTGGTTGTAAAAAAGCTGTTTGCTGTACCGGTACAACAACTATAAAAAACCGCCGTGGCGTGTCTTTAAACCTGCCAGGTTCAAATACATTGCCTGCCGCTCCAGGTCGTTCATCGACATCAGCGTCAGGCATCCGCCCCCCCTTTGGCTGACAAGGAGAACCTCTTCATGGAGATTGAAGAATTCGGCTACAAACAGGAACTCAAGCGCGGCCTGACGCTGCGCGACCTGGTGGTCTACGGGATGATTTTCATGATCCCGATCGCCCCGTTCGGGGTCTATGGCTATGTGAACCAGGAAGCACCGGGCATGGTGCCGCTGGCCTACATCATCGGCATGCTGGCGATGCTCTTCACCGCCCTCAGCTACGGCAGCATGGCCCGCGCCTTTCCCATCGCCGGCTCGGTCTACTCCTACGCCCAGCGCGGGCTCAACCCCCATGTCGGGTTCATCGCCGGCTGGCTGATGCTGCTCGACTACCTGCTGATCCCGCCGCTGCTGTACGTCTATGCGGCCATGGCGCTGAACCACCTGTACCCGGACATTCCCAAGGTCGGCTTCATCCTCGCGTTCCTGGTCAGCGCCACCTTCGTCAACCTGCGCGGCATCACCTTCACCGCACGGATGAACATCGTGTTTCTCCTGGCGCAGCTGGTGGTGCTGGGGATCTTCCTGTTCTACGCCTGGAACGCCCTGCACGGTGGCACCGGTAACGGCCAGCTGACCCTGGCGCCGCTGTACAGCCCGGAGCATTTTCACTTCGGCATGCTGATGCAGGGCGTATCGATCGCCGTGCTGTCGTTCCTCGGTTTCGATGCCATCTCGACCCTGGCCGAGGAGATCAAGAGCGAGCCGGGCAAGAGCGTCGGCCGCGCCGCCCTGATCACCCTGCTGGTGATGGGTGCGATCTTCGTGGTGCAGACCTGGATCGCCACCGACCTGGCCGCCGGCATGGGCTTCAAGTCGGCCGACACGGCCT
Organism: Pseudomonas sp. SBT1-2; assembly: GCF_028640875.1. NCBI lineage: Bacteria > Pseudomonadati > Pseudomonadota > Gammaproteobacteria > Pseudomonadales > Pseudomonadaceae > Pseudomonas > Pseudomonas sp. SBT1-2. The sequence goes on from NZ_JAQZAA010000082.1 coordinate 22,567, forward strand.
TCTACGAGATCGCCGAAATCGCCGGCGGCAGCTGGCTGGCGACCCTGACCGCGGTGGCCACCGCACTGGCCTGGGGCGTGGCGGTCGCCATCACCTCGCAAGCGGCGGTGTCGCGCCTGCTGTTCGGCATGGCCCGCGACGGCAAGCTGCCGAAGATCCTGGCCAAGGTCCACCCCAGGCACAACACGCCGCACGTCAGCATCTACCTGGTGGCGGTGCTGTCGCTGCTGATCTGCTACCTGTTCATCAACTCGGTGGACACCCTCACCTCCCTGGTGAACTTCGGCGCCCTCAGCGGTTTCATGCTGCTGCACCTGACCGTGATCAATCACTACTGGCGCCGCAACAAGTCGGCCCAAGTGGTGCGTCACCTGATTTGTCCGGTGATCGGCTTCCTAATTGTCTGCGCGATCATGTACAACATGGGGGTCGATGCGCAGAAACTCGGTTGCATCTGGATTGCCATCGGCCTGGTCTACCTGTTTTTCCTCAACAAGCTGGGCGCCAATACGGCGCTGGTCGATCCACTTTAATCAACACCCCCGGCCGCCGCGGCACCATGAAGGTGCCCCGGCGAATCCGAGCGGGCGCCGACAGGTGCCTGCGTGCCACCGCCCGCCCTCGCGGGCCGTGGCAGTAATGCGTGGAAACCGACAGTGATTGTCAGGTTCGGCGCCCCGGGTCTCGCGACCAGGCGTCGATCATTTTGATACAGGAGTACATCCATGCTGGTCTTACGCCCAGTTGCGCCAGACGATTTGCCGGAGTTGCAACGGCTGGCCCGTGAAAGCCTGGTGGGGGTGACGTCCCTGCCGGACGATCGACAGCACCTGCTGGACAAGATTCTCGACTCTTGCGCCTCCTTCGCCGCCAACGTGCAGGCGCCGGGGCCGGAGAACTACTTTTTTGTCCTGCACGACCCGGCCCGCGGCCAGCTGCGCGGCTGCTCGGAAATCCTCGCCATGGCCGGGTTTTCCGCGCCCTTCTACAGCCTGCGCAACCGGCCTTTCGTCAGCAGCTCGCGGGAGCTGAACGTGCAGCACGGCGTGCCGACCCTGTCGCTGTGCCAGGACCTGAGCAACCACAGCCTGCTGCGCGGCTTTCATATCGACCCGGACCTGGTCGACACGCCCATGGCGGAGCTGCTCTCCAGGGCCCGCCTGCTGTTTATCGCCGCCCATGGCGCGCGCTTCGCCGACACCAGCATCACCGAGATCGTCGGCTACAGCAGCGACGACGGCCACTCGCCGTTCTGGGATGCCCTGGGCAAGCACTTCTTCGACCTGCCCTATGTCGAGGCCGAGCGCCTGTGCGGCCTGCAAAGCCGCAGCTTCCTCGCCGACCTGATGCCGCAATACCCGATCTACATCCCGATGCTGCCCAAGGCGGCCCAGGACTGCATCGGCCAGGTCCACCCACAGGGTCGCGAGGCCTACGAGATCCTGCTGCGCGAAGGGTTCGAAGCCAACCACTATGTCGACCTGTTCGACGGCGGCCCGACGCTGTACGCCCGCCACAACGGCGTTCGCTCCATCCGCCACAGCCTGATCGCCAACGCCTGCCCGGGCCCGCAGAGCGGCAGCGGCCGGGCCTGGCTGGCGAGCAACGAGCGGCTGGGGCAATACCGGGCCGCCCTGGTGCACCTGGACGAAGCGCCGGGGGACCTGGTCAACCTGGACCCGGAAAGCTTCCAGGCCCTGCAACTGCAAACCGGCGACCCGGTACGGCTGGTCGCCCTATGAAGAATCCCGGACACGTTTGCATTCGCCGCCGCAACAGGCGCGCAGAAGGAGCTGCATCATGATCGTTCGCCCGGTACGCATGACTGACTTGCCCGCGCTGATGGCCCTGGCCCAGCGCGCGGGCCTGGGGCTGACCACTCTGCCGGCCAACCAGGATCGCCTGACCCATCGGATCCGCTGGGCCCAGCGGACCTTTGCCGAGCAGGTGGAACGGGCCGACGCCGACTACCTGTTCGTGCTCGAAGACGACGACCAGCAAGTGGTCGGCATCAGCGCCCTGACCGGCGCCGTGGGCCTGCGCGAACCCTGGTACAGCTACCGGGTCGGCATGACCGTCAATTCGGCGCCGAACCTGGGGATCCGGCGGCAGATCCCGACCCTGTTCCTGAACAATGAAATGACCGGCCAATCGGAGCTCTGCTCGCTGTTCCTGCGCCCCGACCAGCGCCGTGACAGCAACGGCCGCCTGCTGTCCCTGGCGCGCCTGCTGTTCGTCGCCGAGTTCCCGCACCTGTTCGGCGACAAGCTGATCGCCGAGCTGCGCGGCAAGGGCGACGAGAACGGCTGCTCACCGTTCTGGAACAGCCTGGGCCGGCACTTTCTGCAGATGGATTTCGTCCAGGCCGACCACCTCTCCAGCCTCGGCCACAAACCCTTTATCGCCGAACTGCTGCCGCGCCAGCCGCTGTACACCTGCCTGCTCAGCGAACCGGCCCAGGCCGCGATCGGCCAGGCTCACGAAAACGCCGAGGCGGCGCTGGCCATCCTGCGCCACGAAGGGTTTGCCCATCAGGGCCATATCGACATCTTCGACGGCGGGCCGGTGATCGAGGCCGAGCTGAGCAAAGTCCGCGCGGTGCGCGAAAGCCAGGTGCTGCCGCTGTTGGTGGGCACCCCGGACGACGACGCGCCGACCTGGCTGATCCACAACCGCCGCCTGGAAAGCTGCCGCGTCACCAGCGCCCGCGGCCGCCTGGTGTCCGGCTGCCTGCTGGTGGACCGCCTCAGCGCCAAGCGCCTGCAATTGCAACCCGGCGATCTGGTGCGCGCCGTGCCGCTGCTCGCCACCCAGGCCAAGGCAGCGGCGGCCTGAAAACCTGATGACGGCGCTGGCCGATACGAGCAGCGCCGAGGGCCGCAGCCCTGCGGGTCACAGGCTCATTCAAGCTTGAACGCATCATCCAGCGGCACCCGGTAGCCGTTGGCCAGGCGATTGGTTTCGTTGGCCATGCCGACCACCGCCTGCAACTCGCCGAACATCGCCTCTGTCATCCCCGCCTTGCGCGCCGCGGCGGTGTGCGAAGCAATGCAATACGGGCAGTTGTTGGTAACGCTGACCGCCACGTAGATCAGCTCCTTGGTCAACGGATCGAGCGCACCCGGCGCCATGATCTCCTTGAGACTGTCCCAGGTACGCCGCAGGGTCGGCGGATGGGCCGCCAGGCATTTCCAGAAGTTGTTCACCTGGTCGACCTGACGGGTACGCATGATGTCATCGAACACCGCCCGCACTTCGGGGCTGGCGTCAGAGTATTCGGTGAGGTGGTTGCTGCTCATTGAAGGCTCCGCGGTGGGGGACGAGGCTTTCGAGTATAGGCAGAGGGATCGGGGGCGCCTGTCGCCACCCCTGTAGCCGCTGCCGAGCCTGCGAGGCTGCGACAGGGCCGCAGGTCCTCCAGCGGTCTTGAGATCCTTGCGCCTGCTGCGCAGTCGATCGCAGCCTCGCGGGCTCGGCAGCGGCTACAGGGCTACAGGTCCGGCCATGCAGAAAATGCCGTGCGTCTGTTCCTGCGATCAGTGCTTGGCCGACAGCTCCATGATCATCCGCGCCAACAGGTAGATGCGCGGCGCCACGCTCTCGACTTCGGCGTACTCCTCGGGGGTGTGGATATTGCCGCCGACGATGCCGAAGCCATCCAGGGTCGGCGTACCGACGCCGGCCGACAGGCTGGAGTCCGCCGCCCCGCCGCTGCCCTCGATGGTCAGCTTGCGCCCCAGCTCGCCGTAGATGCCCTGGGCCATGGCCACCAGCGCATCGGACTGCTCGGTCTGCGGCATCGGCGGCAAGCCGCGTTGCAAGGTGGTCTTGACCTCGGTGTCGGCGATCAGCTTGTTGGCCGACACCCGCGCCAGGTCCTTCTCGATGCGGTCGAACTCCTCCGGCACCGCCGCCCGCACATCCGCCTTGGCGGTGGCCTGGTCGGGAATCACGTTGGTCCGGTCGCCGGCCTTGAGCACGGTGAAGTTGATGGTGGTTTTCTTCGCTTCATCCCCCAGCTTGCCCAGTTGCAGGATCTGGTGCGCCGCTTCCATCGCCGCGTTGCGCCCCAGCTCCGGCGCGACGCCGGCGTGAGCCGCCTTGCCCTTGACCTCGACCAGCGCCGTGGCGCTGCCCTTGCGCCACACCACCAGGCCGTCGGCCGGGCGCCCCGGTTCCAGGTTCAGGGTCACGTCGTGGGCCTTGGCGGTTTTCTTGATCAAGTCGGTAGCGATCTCGGAACCGGTTTCCTCGCTGGCGTCGAGCAGGAAGGTGATCTGCGCGTAGTCCTTGAACTTGAGGTTATCCAGGACCTTCAGCGCATAGATCCCGGCGACGATGCCGCCCTTGTCGTCCATCACCCCGGGGCCGTAGGCGCGACCGTCCTGGATGCGGAACGGCCGCTCGGCCGCGGTGCCTTCCTTGAACACCGTGTCCATGTGCGCCATCAGCAGGATCCTGGCCTTGCCGGTGCCCTTGAGGGTGGCCAGCACATGGCTGCCGCCGGCAGCGCCGTTGGGGACTTTCTCGATACTGGCGCCGAGTTTTTCCAGCTCGGCGATGGCGATGTCGCTCACCTGGTTCAGCCCCGCCTCGTAGCCGGAGCCCGAGTCGATGTTCACCAGGCGCTCCAGCAGTTTCAGGGCGTCGCCCTGGTATTGCTGCGCATCGTTCTGTACCTGGGGGTGGGGGGCGGCACTGGCGTGGGTGGCCAGCAGGCCAAGGGCGAGGGTCAGGCCGATACGGGCGGCCAGTAATGAGCGAGGGGAAGTCTGCGTCATGAATCGGTCCTTGTTTCGTGTCGGAAGGTGCCCGCCCACCCTACCTGACAAATTCGCCACCCTCCATGCTGGCGCAATGCTCTGCGAGCGGCCTCACAAGGAGTTCAGCAGGGCCTTTGGCGAGTGGTCGCCGCGGCGGCAGCTGACCTTGTTGCGGCCGGTGGTTTTCGCCTCGTACAAGGCCTGGTCGGCATCGTTCAACCAGTCCAGGGCATCGCTGTGGTCCGAAGAATAGGCGGCCAGGCCGATGCTCAGGCTGACCTGCAGGGCCGGATTCTGCTCATAGCCCAAACCGCCGAAACGGCAACGCAAGGCCTCCATCAGTTCGGCGGCATGCTCCAGCGGCACGTCCGGCAGGATCACGCAGAACTCGTCGCCACCGTAGCGTCCGGCCTGGTCGCTGATCCGCAGGTTCTGCTTGAGCAGCTTGCTCAGCTGGCGCAACACAATGTCGCCGGCGACATGGCCGTAGGTGTCGTTGATGGCCTTGAAATGGTCGATGTCGATCAGCGCGATGGCGCCGCCCTGGTTCTGGGTCGAGGCCTGGCGCCGGCAGCGCTGGAACTCGATTTCCAGCTGGTCCTTCCAGGCCCCGTGATTGAGCAGGCCCGACAGGCTGTCGGTGCGGCTCAGGGCCAGCAATTCGCGTTTGTGCCGGGACAGGACATTGGCCTGCTGGTAGCAGATAAACCCCAGGGCCAGCGGATACAGGGTCAGCATCGGCAGGCAGGCATAGAGTTGCAGCGCACTGCTCTGGGCCACGAAGCCGGTGCCGAACAGCAGCAGCCCGACGGCAATCCCCAGCGCTTGCGCCAGGCAACCGGCAAGGAAAAAGGGCACGCCGCCCAGGGCGATATTGTTCATCGCCATCAGCGACAGGGTGGTGGTGGTCGGCAGCGGGTTGAAGTGCATGGCCGCCACCCAGAACCCGCCGAGGAAGGCATCCATCAACAGGTTGCGATGCTCGCCGCGAAACGGCACTGCCGAGCGGCGCGCCCACTGGTACGCCAGGTGCGGCCAGATGAAGGCATTGAACAGCATGAACACCCAGACCCAGGGCGGCGGGTGCAGCGGGTACATGCCCGCGGACACGCAAAGGAAACCGAGGGCCAGCCCCAGAATTCGCGTCTTGTATAGCCTCCTGGCCAGTGAAAGTCCCTTTCCTCCATTGTGCGGCGTCAAGGCCAAGTCGCCTCCGTTGAACGGTACGCAAGCCATGGGATGCGGTCGTGTTCAGAAGTCTATCAGCGCAACGGCAAATAGCCATCACCGCTCAGCCCCCCGGAAACCGCTACGGCTCGCCTGGCCGCGAGGGCCCATGCCCGCCCAGGGCAAACCGTGCAGCCGCCCTGCCCGCCTGCATTCATTTGCAGAATGAAGTCCGGAAGAAACTTCGTTTGTCAGCACACCCCGCGCCGACCAGAATCAGGCCCAGCCAACACCGCTACCCTCTTTGTCTCACTACGCCGGGAATCCTTGTTTATGAGCCTGCAGAGCTTCGTCAGCCCAGACCTGATCCGCCAACGTTTTTCACGGGCGATGTCGGACATGTACCGCGAGGAAGTGCCGCTGTACGGCGCCCTGATGGAGCTGGTGGCCCAGGTCAACGCCGGGGTCCTGGGCAGCGACGAGAGGATCGCCCGCCAGCTGCGCAGCACCGGCGAAATCCAGCGCCTGGACCTGGAACGCCACGGCGCCATTCGCGTCGGCACCGCCACGGAACTGGCGACCCTGGGCCGGCTGTTCGCGGTGATGGGCATGCAGCCGGTGGGTTACTACGACCTCACCCCGGCCGGCGTGCCGGTGCATTCCACGGCCTTTCGCGCGGTGCATGAGAGCGCCCTGCAGGTCAGCCCGTTCCGGGTCTTCACCTCGCTGCTGCGCCTGGAGCTGATCGAAAATCCGCAGCTGCGCGACTTCGCCGAATCGGTGCTGGCGCGCCGGAGCATTTTCACCCCGCGCGCCCTGGCCCTGATCGAGCAGGCCGAAACCCAGGGCGGCCTCGATGACCGCGCCGCCGAGGAATTCGTCGAGCAGGCCCTGGAAACCTTCCGCTGGCATCACAGCGCCACGGTCACGGCCGGGCAGTACCAGCAACTGAGTGCCCAGCACCGGCTGATCGCCGACGTGGTGGCGTTCAAGGGGCCGCATATCAACCACCTGACACCGCGCACCCTGGACATCGACCAGGTGCAGGAGCTGATGCCCGCCCACGGCATCACGCCCAAGGCGGTGATCGAAGGCCCGCCGCGCCGGGAATGCCCGATCCTGCTGCGTCAGACCAGCTTCAAGGCGCTGGAGGAAGCCGTATCCTTCACCGACCAGCCCGACAGCCGCGGCAGCCACAGTGCGCGCTTCGGCGAGATCGAACAGCGCGGCGCCGCCCTCACCCCCAAAGGCCGGGCGCTGTACGACCAACTGTTGAACGCTGCACGCGACGCCCTCGGGGACTTCCCCAACGAAGCCAACGCCCAGCGTTACAACACACTGATGGCCGAGCACTTCCGCGCCTTTCCCGACAACCATGAAGCCATGCGTGAACAGGGCCTGGCGTACTTCCGCTACTTCGTCAGCGACCAGGGCCTGGCCGCGCGCCAGCAGGCGGATCGGCCGACGAGCCTGGAGGCGCTGATCCGCGCCGGGCATGTGCGGGCCGAGCCGCTGGTGTACGAGGACTTCCTGCCGGTCAGCGCCGCCGGGATCTTCCAGTCCAACCTGGGCGACGATGCGCAAAGCCACTACGCCGGCCACTCCAACCGGCAGGCTTTCGAGCGGGCCCTGGGGCGCCCGACCATCGATGAACTGCAGCTGTACGCCGACACCCAACAGCGCTCGCTCCAGGAATGCGCCGCGGCGCTGGGCCTGCCCACTCTCTGATTTTGCGTCCCACAGCATCAGCCAGAACGGCTGATGCTGGCCCTTTCCAGCAGCCACAGCAGGGCAATGGCTACAGGGTGTTTCGCCAGCCCTGATCGACAACATGCCGATACGAAACAGCCCGCCTCGCCCACTCCCCTCCTGCTTACCTTCCCATGACGCCTTCAGGTGCACCGTCAGTCGCCTGGGGGTCGTTACCCCTTTTTATTTTGTCTCTATATGGATACAGTCCTCATGGATTACGAGATCCTGCAGACGACCGTCTTTGCCCAATGGCACACCACACTACGGGACCTGCGCGCCAGGATAGCCATCGCTCGGCGTATCGAGCGGGCGTCGGCGGGCAACCTGGGCGATGTGAAAAACCTCGGCGGCGGTCTCTCGGAAATGCGCGTGAATACAGGCGCCGGCTACCGCCTCTATTTCACGGTTCGCGGCAATACCCTCATCGTCCTGCTGCTGGGTGGCGACAAGTCCAGCCAGCCCGCCGATATCTGCCAGGCCCGTTCCCTGGCCAAGGAGTTCTGATATGTCCGACACACTGGTTCCCTTCGACATCGCCACCCTGCTCGACAGCGACCAGGCGATCAGCGAATACCTGTCCCAGGTCCTGGCCGATGGCGATACCGACGAACTGATCCGCGCCCTGGGCCACGTCGCCAGGGCCCGGGGCATGACGCAGATTGCCAAGACCACCGGCCAGGGCCGGGCCAGCCTCTACAAGGCTTTTGCCCCGGGGGCCAAGCCGCGCTTCGATACCGTGGTCAAGGTCATGCGCGCGCTGGGCCTGCAGCTGTGCACCACCGTGCCCCGAGGCTGAAGCTGGCCAAGGCCACAGGCAATGCAGCAGGCGGCTGTGTCGCTAAGGCGTCTTGCTGGAGGGGGAGCCGAGCGCTCCTGGCAACCGCTGGCAACAGGCGTCGAACCTGTGCGGGCTGCATGAGCGGCGTTACGGAAATCGTGGGGCGGGAACCCCGAAGAGGGTGTTCGCCCAGTGCTCTGGCCTGGCAATCCATGCACCGGTAAAGAGCCCTTGCACCGGGCGAACGAGAACTATTTTAATCGAACAGGAAAAGAAAGTCCGTGCACATATTCTGAAGAATTCTGAACACAAAGCTGACGGAAAATTTGTCATTCCGCTCACCTTCGTTCAACTCCCCGCACGGACCTCCCGAGATCCGGCGCGCCGGCCGCCACAGCGACCAGCGCCCGGTCTCAGTCAACCTTCGTGCTGTGTCGTGACTTGCAACACATCGGTGTAGGTCACCACCACACTCTGGCCGACCTTGAGGTCTTTCAGCCGAGCCTGGACTTCCGGCTTCTCCACGTCCAGGACCTTCTTGTTGCCCGCCGGCCCCTGGAAGGTCAGCTGGTTGTTCTTCAGGTCGATGTCGGTGATCTTCAGTTGCACCTGCACCTGGCGATAGGCTTCACCGCCCGGGTTGGGGTTGTCCTTGGTGGCGCGAACCACCCCGGCACGCTCAGCGGAATTCGGCAGGCCTTTTTCCACATCGGTGTCCAGCACCGCCACTACCGCGTGGGTGACCCGCACATTGACCTGATCGCCCACCTTCAAATTGCCCAGGTCCTTGGCCTGGTCGCTGAGTTGCACATGCACCGGCTGGCCCTGGGCGCCTTCCAGCACCACGCGATGCTTGGCGGCATCCACGGAGAGCACCTTGGTCACCAGTTCATCGGCCTCCACGGTACCGGCCAACGGAATGTCGGCGGCATGGGCATGCAGGCTGGCAGCGGACAACAGAGTGGCCAAGGCAACGGCTTTGGCCAGAGAGTGAAGCGGCTTCATAGACATTCATCCTTGTAATTGAAGACAAGACCCGCGCCTTTCAGGTGCGCGGTGCCGCTTGAGCATAGACGCTGTAAATGCCCATGCCGCCGCGAACCACAGATTCGTTGCTCCCTGTTCAACCACCGAGCGCCCGCACCAGCACAGCCTGGTTCTGCAACTGCGCGGTCTTGATCCGCGACAGCGCGTTCTGAGCGGTGAGTTCGACCCGCTGGGCCTGCAACACATCGAGAAACGGCGCCTCACCGGCGGCCCAGGAGCGCTGGATCTGCTGCGCCGCCGAACTGGCCTGCGCCGCGGCACTGGCCAGATGCTGCTGGCTCTCGGCATTGCGCCGGGCCGCGGCGAGGGCCGACTCGACTTCCGCCACCGCGCCGAGCACGGTACGGCGATAGCCGAGCAAGGCCTGGCGCCCCTCGGCATCGCGCAGTTCCACCACCGCGCGCCGGCGTCCGCCGTCCAGCAGCGGCACGCTGGCATTGATACCGGCCAGCCAGAAAGTCGAGCTGGCCAGGTTCGCGGCACTGACACCATCGACCAGCGAGCCCAGGGCCGCCGACAGGCTCAGGCGCGGCAGCAGGTCGGCCTTGGCCACCCCGACCCGCGCGTAGGCAGCGATCAGCCGGGCCTCGGCGGCACGGATGTCGGGACGCCGACGCAGCAGGTCGGCCGGGGTGCCGGCAGCCACCAGATCCACCTCGCTCAGTTGCGCCGGGCTGGCGGCGAACTGTTGGTACAGCGCCTCGCTCGGCTGCGCCAGCAACACTGCCAGGCGGTGCAACGAGCGCTGCCACTCCAGTTGCAGGGCCGGCACCTGGGCCGCAGTGGATTCCGACTGGGAACGCGCCCGCAGCAGATCGGCCTGCGGGCTGCTGCCCGCCGCATACAGCTGCTCGGTCAGTTGCAGGGTGCGGCTCTGGCTCTCGGCGTTCTGCCGCACAATGCTCAGGCGCTCTTCCAGCCCCCGCGCCTGGGCATAGGCCTGCACCACCTCGGTGACCAGCGCCACCTTGACCCCACGCGCCTCTTCCGCGCTGGCCTGCAGCTCGGCATCGGCGGCCCGCACGCCTTCGCGAATCCGCCCGAACAGGTCGATCTCCCAGGAGGCATCGAGACCCAGGCTCAGCGGCTCGGTAATCAAGGGGTCGCTGAACCCGGCCTGGTCCGCCGAGATCCGTTGCCGGGCGGCGCTGGCCCCCAGGTTCAGCTCGGGGCTCGCGCCGGCGGCCGCGACGCCGCGCAAGGCACGACTGGCATCGATCCGCGCCAGGGCGATCTGCAGGTCGAGGTTTTCCTCCAGCGCCCGCGCCACCAGGCGGTCGAGCAAGGGGTCGTGGTACAGCGTCCACCATTGCTCGGCAATGCCCGCCGCCGGTATTTGCGGCGCATTGACAAAACGCCCGGCGGGCGCCTCGACAGCCGGTGGCAAGGTCGGCGCGGCGCAGGCCGCAAGCAGCGCCGCGGTAAAGGCCAGGGCGGGAAAACGCAGCAGGTTATTCATGGACCACTCCCGAAGCAGAGACGCTGGATGGGGCCTGCAACCGCCGCTCGCCCCCGGCGAGACGGCGGATCAGGACATAGAAGATCGGGGTGAACAACAGGCCGAACAGGGTCACGCCGATCATGCCGAAGAACACCGCCGAACCGACCGCCTGGCGCATTTCCGAACCGGCGCCCTCGGACAGCACCAGCGGCAGCACACCGAGGATGAAGGCCAGGGAGGTCATCAGGATCGGTCGCAGGCGCAGGCGACACGCCTCCACCACGGCATCGACGATGCCCTGCCCGTCCTGCTCCTGCTGCCGCGCCACCTCGACGATCAGGATGGCGTTTTTCGCCGCCAGTCCCACCAGCACGATGAAACCGATCTGGGTCAGTATGTTGATGTCCAGGCCCATCAGGCGCACGCCACCGGCGGCGGCCAGCAGACACATGGGCACGATCAGCAGGATCGCCAGCGGCAGGCTCCAGCTGCCGTACTGCGCGGCCAGCACCAGGTAGACGAAGATCACACAGAGCGGGAATACCAGCAGGCCCATGTTGCCGGCGGTGGTCTGCTGATAGCTCAGGTCGGTCCACTGGTAGGTGATGCCCGGTGGCAGGGTTTGCTCGGCCAGGCGCTCCATGGTTTGCAGGGCGAAGTCGGAGCCCAGCCCGGGTAAGGTGTCGCCGTTGATTTCCGCGGTCGGGAACAGGTTGTAGCGTGGGAAACGCTCGACCCCCAGCGACTCGTGCAACCGCGTGACGCTGGCGATCGGCACCATGTCACCGGCCTCGTTGCGCACCTTGACCCGCGCCAGGTCCTCTGGCGTGACCCGGTACGGCAAGTCTGCCTGGGCCGTCACCCGATAGGTGCGGCCCACCAGGTTGAAGTCGTTGATGTAGGTCGAGCCGAAATAGGTCTCGATGGCCTGGTTGATCTGGCTGCTGGGCACCCCGAGCATCTCGGCGCGCTCACGGTCCAGCTCGACGAACACCTGCGGCGTACGGGCCGAGAACGGCGAGTAGACACCGCTCATGCCCTGGGTTGCATTGGCCGCGGCGATCAGTTGCTCGGTGGCCTTGGCCAGGGCCTGGCTGCCCAGGCCGGCACGGTCCTGCAGGCGCATGGAGAAGCCGCCGGTGCTGCCCAGGCCCTGGACTGGAGGCGGCGTGGCGACAATCACCGACGCGCCGCTGACCACTTTCAGGCGCTCACGCAGGTCGGCGGCGATCTTGTCCGAGGTCAGGCCGCGCAGCTTGCGCTTGGACCAGGGCTCGAACACCGGCGCCAGGCCGGACGAGTTGGAAGAGCTGGTACCGGTGACCATGGAGAATCCGGAGAACGTCGGCACCCGATCGACACCCGGCACCTGCAGGGCGATGGCTTCGATCTGCCGGGAAATCTCGTTGGTGCGTTCCAGCGCAGCGCCTTCCGGCAGTTGCACGATCACCACCAGGTAACCGCGGTCCTGGGCCGGAATGAAGCCCTTGGGCGTGGACACCAGCAGGTAAGCCGTGGCCGCGATCAATACCGCGTAGATCGCCAGCATCAATGGAGTCCGCGCCACCAGCCCCCGCACGCTGCCGGCATACCCCACCGAAAGCTTGAGGAAGCCGCGGTTGAAACCTTCCGCTGCGCGCGTGAGCAGGCCGGCCACACCGCGCCGTGGCGCCTGATGCGCCTTGGGGTCGTGGCGTCGCAGAATCATTGCCGCCAGCGCCGGCGACAGGGTCACCGAGTTGAACAGCGAGATCGCCGTGGCCACCGCGATGGTGATGCCGAACTGACGGAAGAACTCACCGGAGATCCCCGGAATGAACGCCGTGGGAATGAACACCGCGCAGAGCACCAGGGTGATCGCCACCAGCGCGCCACCCATTTCCTGCATGGTGATCAGCGTGGCCTGCAACGGGCTCTTGCCTTCGGCCAGATGGCGCTCGACGTTTTCCACCACGACGATGGCGTTGTCGACCACGATGCCCACCGCCAGCACCAGGCCGAACAGGGTCAGGTTGTTGATCGAGTAACCGAGCATGGCCATGACCGCGAAGGTCCCCACCAGCGACACCGGAATCGCCAGGATCGGGATGATCGACGGACGCCAGCCTTGCAGGAATACCAGGATCACCAGCACTACCAGGATCACCGCCTCGTAGATGGTCTTGCCCAGCTCGCCGATGCTGTCGGCGATGAACGCGGTGGGGTTGTAGCCAATGCTGTATTCGATGCCTTCGGGGAATTCCTTGCTCAGGTCCTGCATGGTCTGCTCGACCACCTTCATGGTGGCCAGGGCATTGGCGCCGGGACGTTGCAGCACCTGCAAGCCGATGGCCGGATGGCGCAGGTAATAGGTGTTGTTGACGTAGGCCAGGCCGGCGATTTCGGTGCGCGCCACATCCTTCAGGCGCACCAGGCGCCCGGCGCTGCCGGACTTGATGACGATGTTGTCGAAGTCCGCCGGCTCTTTCAGGCGGCCTTCGAAAATCAGGTTGGGCTGGAAGGCCTGGGACGCCACCGGCGGTTGCGCGATCACCCCGCCCGCCACCTGGGTGTTCTGCGCGCGCACCGCGGCAATGATGTCCGCCGGCGTCAGATTGAAGGACGCCACGCGCTCCGGGTCGAGCCAGATGCGCATGGAGTATTCACGGGCGCCCAGCGGATTGATGTCACCCACACCGTCGATGCGCTTGAGGGTATCGGCGACGGTACGGATAGCGAAGTTGGAAACGTAGAGCTGGTCGTAGGTGCCCTTGGGCGAGGAAATGAAGATGGTCGACAGCTGGGTCGGCGACGACTTGCGCACCGACACGCCGCTGCGCTGTACCGGCTCCGGCAGGCGTGGCGTGGCCAGGGCCACGCGGTTCTGCACCAGCACCTGGGCCTTGTCGACATCGGTGCCGCTCTTGAACGTCACGGTCAGGTTGAGGCTGCCATCGGAGGTCGCCTGGCTGTACATGTAGAGCATGTCCTCGACGCCGTTGACCTCCTGTTCGAGGGGGATCGCCAGGGTCTCGGCCACGGTCTGCGCCGACGCGCCCGGGTAGGTCGCCTGCACCACCACGGTGGGCGGCGCGATGTCCGGGTACTCGGACGTCGGCAGGACCAGGTAGGCCAGGCCGCCGACGATCATCAGCACGATGGACAGCACGATCGCCAGCACCGGCTGTTCGACGGAGATTTTCCCCAGGTTCATAGTGGCGCTCCTTCGCTGGCCGCGGCCTTCGGCGCCAGGGCCAGGGCCTGCTCGCTGGCGGTGGCGGTCTCGCCGACGCGCACCCGCTGGATGCCGTCGACGATTACCCGGTCCTCGGGCAGCAGGCCGCTGGCGACTTCGCGCAGGCCGTCATGCAGCTTGCCCAGCTGCACCGGACGCAGTTCCACCTGGTTCTGCGCATTGAGCACATAGACCACCTTGCGCGTGGCATCGACGCTGATCGCCGTGTCCGGCAGCAACAGCGCCTGATAGCTCGGGCGCCCGGAGAACTGCACACGCCCGAACTGCCCCGGGCTCAGGCGCAAATCCGGGTTGGCCACCCGGGCGCGCTGGCGCAGGGTGCCGGTGGACGGGTCGAGGCGGTTGTCGATGAAGTCCATGCGCCCGCTCAGGGTCGGCTCGCTCTGCCCCGGCAAGGCGATGCGCACCAGGTTCTGGCCCGCGGCGCCCTGCTCCTGGCGGTGGTACTTGAGGTAGCTCTGTTCATCGATATCGAAGTAGATGTCGATGGGGTCCAGGGAGACGATGGTGGTCAGCAGGGTCGCGTTGTTGTTGCCACCGTTGACCAGGTTGCCTTCGCTGATCAGCTTGCGGCTGATCCGCCCGCTCATGGGCGCGGTGATGCGCGTGAACTCCAGGTCCAGCCGGGCATTGCTCAAGGCGCCTTCGGCGCTCAGGACTTCGGCCTGGGCCGCCTGCCGCGCCTGCAAGCGCTGGTCATACAGGCTGCGGGCAATGGTCTTCGATTCGATCAGCACCTTGGCCCGGGCATATTCCTGCTCGGCCAGGGCCAGCTGCGAACGGACCTGGGCCAGCTTGCCCTGGGCCTGGACCACCGCGGCCTGGAAGGAGCGCGAATCGATGACGAACAGCAGGTCGCCCTTCTTGACGATGGCGCCGTCGGTGAAGGCGACCTTTTCCAGGTAGCCGCTGACCCGCGAACGCACTTCCACCGAATCGGTGGCCTCGAAACGTCCGGTGAAACTGTCCCAATCGATGATCTGCCGGCTCACCGGCTGGCTCACCGAAACCGTCGGCGGCGCGGGCGGGGCCAGTACCTGGTCCGGACCGCAGCCGGACAACGCCGACAGCAGCGCCAGGCCGACCGCGGACAACGCGGCAAACTTCAAGGGTTTGGACTTCATCGCGGATAATCCTGGTTTCATAACTTTCTCCGGGGTTGGCGAACAACTTTGCAACCCAGTCTTCAGCCACACAAAAGAGTCGGCCGGCTACTTTCCAGCAGCCGCCACTTGAACTTGAAACTTCAGTTTTGTGCCGAGCCCGCGCTCAGTGCGCGGTTTCTTTCGACAAAGGCGCCGGACTCCTCGGCCTGCACGCCGACTACGCAAGACAAGGCCAGCAAGGCAAGGAACAGGGCTGCGGATTTTTTCAGGCTGAACATGACGGAGAACCTCAGTGATATTTAAGTTGAGCGAATTCTCCGTCTTTGAGAAAAAAGATAAATGCTGCGCAGGGGAAAAGAATATTGAGTCGAAATCATGAATCGACACTTTATTAGTTCAACAAAAAACCACTCACAGTTTGACGCGAGAGATAAATGAATATTGGGTAAATAACTAATGACTGGTACTCACGAATACCTCGTTAATAACCGGTCATCTCCAGGTAACCACTGCCGGAATGGCTGCCGCTCAACTGCACCGGGCCCTCCCAATAAGGAATGCGCAGGTTCATCCAGGCCTTGGGGTTGAGTGCCTCGGCATTGATATCCAGGCCGTGGCCGGGAATACGCAAACGCCAGCGGGTGGGCAGCGTGCGCCCGGCCACCTTGGAGTCCGTCAGTGGGGTGAGCTGGATATCGTCCTTGTGCAGGGTCTGGGTGTGGCCGTTGGGCTCGATCCAGGTGCCGGTGATGTAGGGCGGCTTGTGGTTTTCCCGCACGCGAAACAGCATCAGCCGCTCGCCGCTGTCCAGGTGCAGGGAGAACCAGTCCCAGCCGCTCTGCCCGGCCGCCAGCGGCTGGCTGCTCCATTCGCGGTCGAGCCAGGCCGGGCCGCTGACCTGATAGGTCTGGCCGTCGATCTGCAGGCTGCCGCTCGCCTGGAAAAACGGCTGGCTGTAGTAATAGGAGGCCTGGCCCTGCTCGGACTTGCGGCTGTAGCCGCCCTCGCCCTGGAGCACCAGGGGCTTATCGCTGCGCAGCTGCAAGTGGTAGGCGAAACCCGGGCCGCTGGCCTGCAATTGCATGTGGGCCAGCGGGTCAGGATCGGCATCGGCGCCGGCGGACTGGCTGGTAAAACTCCAGTCGTCGATCCAGGCCTTGAACGGCTGCACCGTCACCCCGGCCTGCCCCACTCCGCCGCGGGCATAACGTTCGGCGGCGTGATGGCTGTTGGCCGAGGTGGCGGCGGCGTGACCCAGCCAGACATTGGGTGCCTGCCAGCCGGGCTGGTCGGGCTCGGCGCGCAAGGCACTGCGAAACAGCGTCCACTGCACGCCGAAGCGCTGGCCGTCGCTGGCCTTGAGGTCGGCGGTGAGGTACCACCACTCGATGCGAAAACCGTCATGCACGCCATGGTCCGCCGGGAAGCTGAACACCCGCCCCGGCACCACCTGGGTGAACGCCGCGGCGTCCTCGCCCAGGCCGGCGAAACCTTGCGCCGGCTCGGCGCCTTTATCGCAACCGCACAGGGCTGACACCAGCAACAGGCCAAGCAGCCGTTCAATCTTCATGGGCGAAAGTCCTGAGCAGATCCGCCGGCTGGCTGCGATACAACCGCAGCAACGGCCAGGCCGACGCGAGCAAGGTAGCCAATACCGCCAGGGCCAACAACTGCGCCAGTTGCAGCGGGAACACCCGCAACGGCAGGCGCCAGCCGAAGGCCTGGACGTTGATCACCGTGTCCAGGCACCAGGCCAGGGCGATGCCCAGCGGCAGCGCCAGGAGCAAGGTCAGCAGCGCCAGCAGCCAGGTCTGCCCGAGGTTGAGCAGCATCAGCTGGCGCCGGCTCACCCCCAGCGCCCACAGCGGCGCGAGCTGGCCGAGGCGGCTCTGGCTCTGGGTCAGCAGGCTGATAAACAGCGCCACGCCGGCCACCCCCAGGGTCAGGCTGTTGAGCGCGGCGGTGGCGGCAAAGGTGCGTTCGAATATCTGGCTCGACCAGCCCTTGAGCTGCGCCTGTTCGACGATGCGGCTGTCGTCGAGGCCAAAGCGCTGCTGCAAGGCGCTTACCAGCGGCGCCGCGGCGGACGGTTCGAGGCGCAGATTAAAGCGGTTGGGCGTCAGTTGCGGCCAGTGCGCCAGCAGGTGCTCGGCATTCACCAGCAGATGGCCCCTGGGGTTGCCGTAGTCGGCGTAGATCGCCACCACTTGCGGCGCCCACTGCCCCACCGGCACGGGAATCTCCAGCCGATCGCCCAGGCGCACCTTGAGCCGGCGCGCGGTCTGTTCGCTGAGCATCAGCGTGTCGGCGCTGGCCAGTTGGGTCCAGGGCTGCTCGCCCAGGGCTTCGAGCAACGGCCAATGCTGACGGTAGCTGGCATGGTCGATCACCCCGTACAGGTCCGCCGGCCAGCCTTGCAGTTGCAGCGCCACCTGCCGGACGGGCAGCACCGCGGCAATGGCAGGTTGTTCCGGCAACCAGCCTTGCAGCGCCTGTGCTTGCGCCGGGGTCTGCGGATTGATGTACAGCTCGGCGCTCAGGCGCTGGTCGAGCCAGTCGGCGAAGGTCTGGCGAAAACCGGCGGTCATGCTGCCGGCGCCGATATTGGCGGCCAGGGCCAGCAGCAGCGCCATCAACGCCAGGCTCAGGGCCGGCAACTGCTGCCGGCAATCGGCGAGAAACCACTGCCCAAGCACCGAACGGCTGCGCCCAAGCAACGCGCTGAGCAACCCGTTGAGCAACACCGGCAGGCCCAGGGCCGCCCCCAGCAGCAAGCCCGCCATCAGGACAAACCCGCTGCCCAGGCTGTCGCCCCAGATCCAGGCCGCGCCAGCCAGCCCCGCCAGGGCCGTCGCTACCCAGGCCTGACGCCGCAGCCAGCGCGCATACGCCTGGTGCCAGGCCTGGGGATCGGCCAGCGCCAGCAGCGGCAAACGCGCCGCCCGCAGCAAACTGTTGGCCCCCGCCAGCAAGGCGCCGAGCAGGCTCAGGCCGATGCCGCCCAACCACCACCCGGGGCTCAGGCTCAACTGCCCCGCCACCTCGGCGCCATACAGGCCGCGCAGGCTCGCGGCGACATCCGGCAACAGCACGCTGGCCAGCAGGTAGCCGCTGAGCACCCCGGCCAGGCCGCCGAGCAAGGCCAGGCCGCCCAGTTCGACACAGAGGCAGACCATCAGCATCCGCGCGCTGACCCCGCAGGCGCGCAGGGTGCGCAGCAGGCCGCGCCGCTGCTCCAGGGCCAGGCCGATGGCCGCGTGCACGATAAACAGGCCGACCAGGAACGACAGGAAACCCAGGGCATCGAGGTTCAGGTGAAAGCTCTCGGTCAGGCGCGCCAGATCGTTTTCCTCACTGCCGCGCTTGAGCACCAGCAGGCCCTTGAATGCATCGGGCAAGGCCGGCGCGCTGGCGGCGAAATCCGCCGGCAACAGCAGCCGTGAGAGCTGCTGCGGCAAACCCAGCAGCGGCTGGGCAAAACCGATGTCCACCAGCAGCAGCCCCGGGGCCATGTCCGCCTGGCTGTGCAGCGGCGGCAGTGGCTGGCCGCTCGCGGTGGTCGGCCGATCGCCTTCGCGATAGCCGAGGTCTTGCAGGGTTTGCGGGGCGATCCAGGTACTGCCCGGCGGGCTGACGAATTCGACCATCCGCGCGGAATCCAGCACCTGGCCGGCGACCGCCGAACCGGCCGGCAACGACAGCGGCTCGATCCCCAGCAATTGCAGGCGCTGCTGCTCATGGCCCTTGAGCGTCAGCCGGCCTTGCACCACCGGCGACACCGGCCAGCCGGCCCGGCGCAGGCCGACGAACGCCTCCTGGGAAAACGGCGCGCCATTGGTCGTGCCCAGGCTGGACTGGGGCGCGCCGCCGATCAGCTGGCTGGCCTTGGCGTAACTGTCCCGCGCCTGACTGTTGAGCGCCTGCACCCCGGTCAACAGGCTGGTGGCCAGCCACAGCCCGGTCAGCACACTGAAAAACTGCACCGGGTGCCGCCGCCAATGGCTGAGCAGCGCCCGCAGGCTGTGCCAGAAAACCCGCACCTCAGTGCTCGCCCGCGCCGGCCAGACGCCCGCCATGCAGCACCGCGATCCGCCCCAGGCGACTGGCCACGCGCTGGCTGTGGGTGACCATCAACAGGCTGGTGGGGGTATCGACCAATAGCTCCAGCAACAGCTGCAGCACGTCGTCGCTGGTGGCTTCGTCGAGGCTGCCGGTGGGTTCGTCGGCCAACAGCAGCCGCGGTTTGCCGGCCAGGGCGCGGCCCAGGGCCACCCGCTGTTGCTGGCCGCCAGACAGTTGCTCCGGGTAGCGCCGCAACAGATCCCCCAGGCCCAGGCGCTCCACCAGTTGCGCCTGCCAGCGTTCATCGAAACGCCCGGCCAGCCGCGCCTGGAACCCCAGGTTGTCCTCCACCCGCAGGCTGCCGATCAGGTTGAACTGCTGGAACACCAGCCCGACCTCGGTCCGCCGCCAGTTGGCCAGTTGGTTTTCATTCATCCGCTCCAACTGCTGGTCGCCAATGCGGATGCTGCCGCGATCGACCTTGTCCAGGCCGGCGATCAAATGCAGCAAGGTGCTCTTGCCACTGCCCGACTCGCCCATCAGCGCCAGGCTGCCGCCCTGCTCCAGGTGCAGATCGACACCCTGCAACACCGTCAACGGGCCCTGGGGCGTGGCGTAGCTTTTGCAGACGGCTTGTACATCGAGCATGGGCGGGCTCTGGCAGCGGAAGGAAGGCTCAAGGATAGCGCTTGTCAGAGCATGAGGGTTTGCGGTGCATCACTATGGCCTCTCAGCCCGCGCGCCCCGCTCGCGGGCTGACTTCATCCAGGCCTACAGCTCCATGTATCCTCTCGCCTCGCTGAACGCGACGATTTCTCTCGGCGGCGTCACGGTATTCAGCGGCTTGCGCCAGTAACCAACACCATGCCATTGCCCATGCTTGAAGCCCACTTCGGGATAAGTGCCTATATGGGTGAAGCCCAGTGCTTCATGAAGACCGACACTGGCGGCGTTGGGCTGGGCAATGCCGGCGTAAGCGGCATGGAAGCCTTGTTGCTCGAGGATCGGCAGGAGCCGCTGGTAGAGTGCGCGGCCAATGCCACGGCGGTGTGCCGCAGGATCGATATAGACCGTGACATCCACCGACCAGCGATAAGCCTCCCTGGCGCGATGCTGACTGGCATAGGCATAACCAACGACCGCGCCGTCCAACTCCGCTACCAGATAGGGATAAGTCGCCAGTGTCGCCTCGATCCGCCCCGCCATCTCCTCGATCGTTGGCGGGATGAGCTCGAACGAGATGACCGTATCCGACACCATAGGCGCGTAAATTGCCTGAATGGCCGGAGCATCGGCCGGCGTTGCTATCCTGATCTTGCCCATCCTGTTTTCTCCTTGCCATTGCTCGTCATATGCCGTGTGAGCTGGCGAATCTTATCGGTTTCAAGTCCGATGCAGAGCATGGGGGCGGACAATCCAAAGCGACTTGCCTTGCACGGACCCAGGACGACGGCGTTATAGAGATCAGCAGTCGCCAGGACTCGGCCGAGCTTACTGCACCGGCCAAGCATTCATCGGCAACAAATTCTGTGCATGGTTCAGGCCAATACGCCGGTAGCGTTCATCGAGCATCAGCGTCAACAGATCCAGCCGCGCCCAGGGTTCAACCTGCGTTCAGCGGTGTCGAAGGCAAAACGGACTGTTCGAACCGCGGATGGGCAGTGGCTGCCCATCCTGGCTAAAAGCGATCCCATGGAAGTGACTGCGGCGCCGCGGCGGTTTGCCGGGTGAACCCTGTCCGGCGTCGCGTCATCCCCGCAGGCCAGCTCCATGAGCGAGCCCTTGTCGGTGGGCGTTACTTCGGTTGCTCCACGACCCGCAGATAGGGTTTCAGCGTCTTGAAGCCTTGCGGATATTTCTTCCTGGCGTCCTCGTCGGATACCGAGGTGGGAATAATCACGTCCTCGCCCGGGCGCCAGTTCACCGGGGTGGCGACGGTGTGCTTGGCATTCAGTTGCAGGGAATCGAGCAGGCGCAGCACCTCATCGAAGTTGCGCCCGGCGCTCATCGGGTAGATCAGCATGGCCTTGACCTTCTTGTCCGGGCCGATGATGAACACCGAACGCACGGTGGCGTTGTCCACTGCGGTGCGCGCGCCGCCACTGGCATTGGGGTGGATCATGTCGTAGAGCTTGGCCACCACCAGGTTTTCGTCGCCGATCATCGGGTAGTTGACCGCATGCCCCTGGGTTTCCTGGATGTCGCCAATCCAGGCCTTATGGTCGCTGACCGGGTCGATACTGAGCCCGACAATCTTGGTGTTGCGCTTGTCGAATTCCGGCTTGAGCCTGGCCATATAACCGAGCTCGGTGGTGCACACCGGGGTGAAGTCCTTGGGGTGGGAGAACAGGATTGCCCACTTATCGCCGATCCACTCGTGGAAATGCAGCGGACCTTCGGTCGTGTCGGCAGTGAAATCGGGTGCTTCGTCGCCAATGCGGATTGCCATGGTTGGTCTCCTTGCAGTGACTGGGAGGGGTAGTTGTCAGGGAACTGACGGCTGTTGCGACGGCGTTCGGGTACGCCGTGAACCTGTCGGCGCGAATCAGTATAGGAGACGCGCCAGGGCCGGGTGAGCGCGGACAAAAAAGCCCGGCAGTGTTGCGCTGCCGGGCTTTGTACTCAGGTTTGCCTTCAGTACCGGTAGTTGGCGCTCAGTTCCAGAGGCCGCGGCGCCGGTAACGTTCGTCTCAGACGTGCCGGCTGAAACCTTCGAGGCCCCACCCCATGAACCAGCGCCGCCCCTATCGACCTGGGGTGACGAACTATTAGTATTGCGCCCCTTTTCTTCATCGCAGGACGCGAAAGATGAATTACACCCAGGCCCAACTGAAATACCGGCTGTCCATCGCCGCAGGCGCACTGCTGTTTACCGGCGCCTTGATCTCCACCGTGTTTTCCACCCTGAAAATGCTCAACTGGCGCATGAACAGCTACAGCGACGCCGCGGCGCTCCTCAACCGCCAGATCAAGGACTTCGTGTTCATGGTCCACAACAACACCCGGCCTCTGGAGTGGTTCTGGGACAACAGCCCAACCCCCGACTTTATCCACCTGAGCAACCCGCCCCACTGGAAATTCCTGGTGATCTACCTGCTGATCTTCATCGGCGCGGCACTGTTCACCTGGGGCCGGACCCTGATGCGCAAAGTCGAGGAAGTCGAACCGCTGATCCAGGCCCGGCTCAATGCGCCAGCAGAAGAAGGTGTCGCAGTCATGACGCTGCAGCAACTGGAGGAGTCGACTCCGGTGGAAGCCGTGCCTTCGTTCTTTTCGCAGGTTCGACTGCTTTGTGTGCTGCCGTTGGGGATAGGTGTGGTTTACCTTGGGGTGCTGTGGATGTTGCACATTTTGTAAGCCCGGTGGCGGGGGATTGAGTTCTCTGGGCTCGGTGATAGATGTCCGTGGGTTTCGCCAGATCAAGGAGATCTTTTCAGAGCTTTTCTAACTCACGAAGTCGCCACAGGAGCAAAACCACAACGTGTTCCACATACGGTAATGATTACAACTGGTAGCAAACGGCCAAAAACGGCCTTGAATCAGCTCCGTTTTCAGCCAATAGCAGACGTCCGGTATCGATCGCAGATAACAGTTGCAGACGACACTCAGATTTTCAGTTGAATATTGCTAGCACTCGCATCTGAATACTTACTCAAGCTACTGTTCTGAACAGCGATATTGAAGGCGCTCTCAATATGGCCGTCTGAGCAAGCCTTTTCAAATCATTCAAAGGCCTGCTCTCAAAATGCCTTATATATCGCTGATATTTTGGCCACTCAGAAATATAACGACTCCCACCATGAACAAGTTCATTTCTCAGATCAAAAAGCCAAGATGTTTTTTCTTCAGACTTTTTATCTAGCCCAAGATAACCAACACCAGCAACGATAGAAGCCTCGACAGATCCACGCTGACCAAACAGAGCATCAAGCGCAACAAAATAATTGATATACGACTCTATATCATCGGAGTTCATGCCGCGATTGATAAAATGAGCAGATTTTTTTATGCGCTGCTTATATTCCTCAGGGCAGCCATTAAGCAAACCATACCACCCTATCAAACTTTCAACCACCTCATCGCTTATTAGAACATCCGATGCATAGTATGGAGAAAAAGCACCGCAATCACTAAGTGTTATTCTATGATCAGGTGCGGTTTCATGAGGGAATTGTATACAGGTGGAAAATGGCTGAGCTATTGACTTATGGTAGCCATATTGAGAAAACTCTGAAGCATATGCAAAAAACACAGCAGTAAACATCCTAAACTTTATACCACTTGAAAATTTTGCCCCCTTCTGCGTCCCATATTCTTCAGCTAGCAAAATATAGTTAAATTCCGAATTACTATTGAAGGCAAAATTACTATTAACTGTAAAGGGAGTTTTTGGAGTCCACCCATCAAATTCGTACCCTCTAGTAGAAAATTTCGCCCAAGCAACATCATCGCTACAGGAGATTAAATGCACCCCCTCTTCAGGCAGACTAAAAGACGGCCCTTTAAATCTGGCCAAAGGATAAACCGTGCATCTTTTCCCAATAATGCTTCTAAGGTTTTTTTTAATCTCCGTCAAAATAACTTTAGCAAACTCAATGACAGATACCGCACCTCTGCACTCGAAGAGGTTGGGTTTCGCTCCAAAAACAACATCATCACAATTAAAAAGCGGTGAATCCAAGCACACTTTCTGCAGGGTTGAGATGACGACATTTTTGACTGATTCGATATCGCAATCTTTGAACTCCTGTCCTTTTTCGATGATAAGGGCGGTTACAGCCTCAATGGCATTGAATGTGTCAGTGCTATACCACCAAGCAAGCCCAACTCCACCCGAGAAGGAAAATGGTTCTCCTCTGCCTGCAAAAAACTGTACAGCCGGTATTTCTGTCTCGTTGCTGGGTCTCAAACGAATTGAGCGTGTCAGCCTTGCTACCTGAGCCAGCACCCGATCCATAGGGGCCTCCAAAATTTAATAAGATCCATTAGCCTGCCATAACAACGTGTAATACTACGGACTTTTTTCAACTAAATTTACATTTTTCTAAATTTTACCGCCCGCTTCAGACAGCCACTGACCAAGAGATAGCCTATTGATAATTCCGCATAAGGTTATTACCGCATATCAAACGCCACTCTAGAATACTTGTAAATAATAAAATCGAGTACCTGCTTTGGCCAAACCAGGCCAGTCAATAGGCCATTTTCAAACCAGAGCTTTAACTTTTCCATACAAATCGTAGAGGTGTAGTGCCGACATATCCAAAATAGGCTCATACATGAACGAGTTCAAATGAATATTTTCCGGCGTCATGAGATTAACCTGAGATAGCACCATTATCTGATCGTTTGCGCCAGGAAACATTAAAGAAAACTTACTGTACAATTCAAAGGTCTGGTTACTGCTGATATCATTGACAAACTTAGGATCATTAATTTTAGAAATCATAAACTCTTCAGCTCTAAGCCGAATCCCGATTGATAAAATCACCTTAGATTCCAGTTCAACATCATCATCGGCCTTAACGGCCAAAGCTTCTGTTTCATCGTAAATAAGCTGCATAGCAGAGTTCGTCGGATTTGGAAGTGATAAATTGGCCTGATCCAGCAGTGTAGCTTTGAATGACGCTTCTAAATCTCTTATGGTCAACGTCGCGCTATCTGCCTTGACATGTAACAACGACGTGAGCATGAGATAGTGCGGACTC
Organism: Pseudomonas sp. SBT1-2; assembly: GCF_028640875.1. Classification (NCBI taxonomy): domain Bacteria; kingdom Pseudomonadati; phylum Pseudomonadota; class Gammaproteobacteria; order Pseudomonadales; family Pseudomonadaceae; genus Pseudomonas; species Pseudomonas sp. SBT1-2. The sequence continues at coordinate 47,626 of NZ_JAQZAA010000082.1, forward strand.
GCAACACCATGGCAATATTCAGCTAAATTGCGCACAAACGGGATACTAGCTACAAGAAATGCAGGATTTTGTGCTAGTCCACTCTTCCATGTAGTGAAAGGATTTTTCTGATATTTTTCTTCTACAAAGTCCAGAATCCCTTGATTTTTTTTTGCAAACAATCTCCGACTTCTAGCAATTTGAAGCCTGCTACTAATCGTTCGATGAAAATCAAAATTATGCGTTAAGAAAATCAGTCTGAAAAATGGAATTTTTGCAATTTCGTTAAAATATTCAATTATTGCGTATTTATTTTTATAATCAAATGAGTCTGCAATATCATCAATTATCAATAATGTTCTTTGATTTGACTCGTGCCGCGCATGAATCTCAAACAATATATTCAGTATATATAAAGCACGCTTTTCCCCTTGACTCAAAACCTGAAGCAATTTCTCCTCTTCTATACCACACACTCCTTGCCCATCCTGAAACTCAAAAGTAACTTTCGGGGATTCTCCTTTCAGAATAACATCTTGTTGATTCTGAACAACCAGTTTAAACGGCACATAAAATCTTTCATTGAACTGAGTAACAACCGCAGCCCATTTTGTCTTTTCTACTTCCGCTTGATGTGCCGTCTCTGCGATTACATCCTTTGCTGAAGCATAGGCCGCAGCAAATAAAATCAAAGCAGGTTTGGCGACATTAAAATAGGAGTTCCACAGCTTTTTTTTGAATCCGTTAAAATCGCCCAGCTCGGCCAAAATTTCCGGATGTTCTGTTAGATACTCGCGAAACTTCTTAAGCTCCAGATTTTTTTGAAGCTGCTTATCTACAGCTTCAAATTTTGCAGACAGCTCTTTATCACCAAGAATTCGTTGTTTTTCCGCAACAACAAGCTCATCCAATTCTTTTGCTGAGGTAACTTCTAACCTTTCGCCACCGCTTGAAATATTCAGCGTATGTTTTGCGTCAAAAAAACCATTACCTTGAAGATTCTTGGATACATCAGCAGCACCAGTATGGTTGAATTTTTTACTGAGCAATGGTGATCCTTCAATAAGCTCTTGATACTTCAAAATATATTCTTGCAGTTGCACATGCAAAGTCCCTGCTTTGAATGCCGCGACTGTTTTATCATTGAATATCTCAGAATATATCAAATCTGAAAATCGAGTATCACCATCCAAATTATCAGCTAGACCCGCAAAGAATTCATACGGATTTTTAAACTGAAATGTGTCTTTAATTTCAGAGATCGGCAATGTTCTTCCTGGCCAACCTGAGATATCCTTCAGCGTCTTCAAGAGACTTTCTTGAGTTGAGTCAATATTTCGAACGGCCTCTTCGTATTCATCTCTCAACTTTGGGTTGACCAGCAGTGTTGAGATCCCTGCCCCAGCATATCGTTCAACATATGGTTTGATGACAAATAAGGACTCAGGAGTGATTGGCGTAGTTGGGTCAGAGGTAATTGACCTGCTGGTTTGACGTGCGGGAAATATCAGATCTTGGCTATCCCGCCCCTCTTGGACATCCAGAAAGGTTCGCGCTAGAGAAGTCTTCATGAAACCGTTTGGCGCATATACAGAGAAAGCAGAGCCTGCTGGAACCTTCGCACTTCCTTTAAACGTGAGTATTGCTTCAAGTTTTTGTATTCCATAACAATTCTCTAGCTGAATATTTAAAACATCCATATCCATTCCTCCAGTTTGAAGATACTGCGAGAAGTCGACGCCACCGATTTGCCTACATTCTGTCTATGCGTCGTTGTGATGATTTGGGCCAGTCTCATACAGCGTAGCGGGTTATACGGTCATCGAGCCGCTCCACGGAAGCTAGCCAAAGAAGCAGGCGATAGGCTGTTTTCGGTTAGATGGTGCCTTTTCCACAGGCTGCCTTGAGACGTTAGTACCTCGCGTCTGGCTGGAAGCTGTTGATGAAACGAATGGCCGCCTCCGGCCAAAAAGCTGTCTCTCATATATGCCTGCAAAGCCAAGGTCGGTTCAGTTCCTAAATTACAGAAGCAGAGCATCTCGACTGGCGGTAATCACGACTTGAGCTCTGCAGCGGAGGCAGGTTTTTCCTTCAACACGTAGGTAGCTTCCGCATGAGTCCTAACGCCCTATTTCTGTCACTTGCCGCGGAAGGTCCTCAAGTTCCGGTTAGGCCCCACGTCAACGGTTGCTGAAGCCAGTGCAGTTACACGCTGCTGTCGCTGCTAACGCTCCGACACACCCACTCAAACATCCTCACCAATACCCGGTTGCGCAGTTCAAGCACCGCCCCTATAGTTCGCCCTCGCGGCAAAATCCGCGAACGACCTTGGCCGGTCGAGCATAGGAACGCTTCAGCGTCCAAACACCATTGCAGGCGCTTTTTTTGTGCCTGCGATTTTGTGTCATGGCGGCTGTGCGTGGGACACCTTCGGGTGTGCCGGTGTCCTATGCCCGGTCGGCCAACCCGCGTACAGCTGCCACCCTTATTCGCTTGGCCGCGAAAGGTGGTTGTTCTATTCATAGGAGCTGCACCGATGATTGACCATCAAACTTCCCGCTTCACCCCCGTCGATACCCACGACGCCGACGCTCCCGTTTTCTACCTCGATACCGACGCGCCCTTGAGCGATCTGGCGGCTTGCGCAGCCCATCGTTTCACCGTGGTGCGCGACCTGATGGACAGCCTGTCCACGCTTAACCTGAAAGATATTTCCGACTGTGATCTGGCGCGGGTGACCCGAGGGGTGCACCTGCTGACCCGGGAAGGGTGTGCGGTGTTGGAGGTGATTCAATGGCGCACGGCGCAGGAGCCCTGAGCGCTATTGAATGGTGTGTTCGGGCCGCGTTGCGGCCCCGACACTTGAGTCTCTGATCAAAGGCCACAGCACAGCCCTCACTGCCTGAAACGCTATTTGTAGCCGCTGCCGAAGGCTGCGATCGGCTGCGCAGCAGACGCACATCCGGCCTCCCTGGATTTATCTGTTACACCGCGTGGCCAGGTTTGGCGTGCGCTTCGCGCCCGATCGCAGCCTTCGGCAGCGGCTACAGGGAGCGTCCATTCCATAGCGACGCGCCCTCTGAATGACACGCCCCGAAACATAACTCCAGACACACAATTCAACCTGCGCTACTATGCGCCTGGAGTTATAAAGCACCTCTCACCCCAATAAGGAGATGGAGGTGCAAAGCAGACAGTTGATCAAGGAGCTTGAAGCCGCAGGCTGGGTGCTGGAGCGCGTTACCGGCAGCCATCATCTGTTCAAGCATCCCTACCGGCCCGAGACCGTTCCGGTGCCTCACCCGAAGAAGGATCTGCCACGGGGGACGGTCAGGGCCATCCAGAAACTGGCCGGGCTGTTATAGCCCCTTCAGCCTTCGCACCTTTTGAGGAGATCCCCGTGCACTATCCCATCTGCATCGAGTGGGGCGACGAGCACACTGCTACCGGCATCCAGATTCCTGACATTCCTGGCGCGGTCACCGCCGGCGACACCTTCGAGGCCGCGTACAGCGCCGCCATCGAGATCGCCCACGTCATGCTCGAAGAGCTGGCCCGTGAGGGGCAAGCCATTCCCCTGCCCTCGCCCACCGGCACACACCGCGCCAACCCCGACTTCGAGGGCATGGGCTGGGGCATGCTGGATATCGACATCACGCCTTACCTGGGCAAAACCGAGAAGGTCAATGTGACCCTGCCGGGCTACGTGATTCAACGAATCGACCGCTTTGTGCGGGAGCACAACATCAAGAGCCGATCGTCTTTCCTGGCAGATGCGGCGATGGAAAAGCTGGGGCGTTAAAAACCTGAAAGCTCCCTACGCACAGCTCCAACCCTCAGGCCGGCCGGCAGGCCGCCGTCCTGCTCTTGCTTTGGCTTTTGATCTGAAAGCCCCGTTAACCACGATGGCCGAACGCAGGTATTGAGCCGTGGGTAACCCGGCAGGGATGCTGGGTTAGCCGCCCCAGGCCATGGATGGCCTGTGGCGGCGGCCCACGGATCAATGCCGGAGTGAGGGCATGCCGAGCCTAGGTGAGGGACCGAGTGGTGGGGCAAAGCGTTTTGGTTACTTTGGACTGGGCCGGCTTCCGGATCTTCCAAAGTGACCCGCCGTAAGGGCGGAACCCTAAGTGGCCGTTACCGCAGGAATGGATATGTACACCGTCCAAGAAATGCAGTGTCAGAACCGGCGCCATCGCGAGCAAGCTTCGCTCCTACAGGAGCCCAGCAGCCGTTACCGCAGCAACGGATATGTCCCCCCTACTGCACCGGCAAAAAATTCATCAACAACAAACTCTGCGCGTAGTTCAGGCCAATACGCCGATAACGCTCGTCAAGCATCTGAGTCAGCAGGTCAAGACGCGCCACAATCTTCCCAAACTCCACAGCAAAACTCAGATTGCTGCCCTCCTCCGAGATCTCATTGGAAAACAGCAACAACTCCCCATTGGCACCCTGCCGCTGGCTGAGCATCCAGGTGGCCTTTTCGATATTGCGTGCAGCGTTGCTGACGAACTGCGGATCGATAGTGTCGGTCATGAAAAACTCGGTACGCCCGCCATGAGCGGTCACCAGCATGCTGCCAATGGCATAGATAAAGGCCCCAACCCGGTCGCCACGAAACTCCGGGCTCAAGGCATAACTCAGTGCCGCCAGGTCGCGACGGTTGCCCAGGGCCGGCAAGTCCTTCTGCTGCTCGATGGCCTGGCGGATATCCCGCGCGGCGCTGGTGGCATCGGTATACCCCCACTCACGCCACTGGTTGGGGTTGCGCAGGTAAAGCTTGTTCATCAGCAGGTACAGGCTTTGCAGGTTGTCGCGCATGCTCAGGGTGGCCATGCGGTCGACGCTGGTCTGGAAGAACTCCTGGGGTTTGCCATTGCTGAACTGGTGGGCCATGTCACGCCCCTGCTGCTGGCTGCAGCCACTGGCGCAGACCATCAAGACAGCGGCCAGCCACAACGGCTGGCGCAGCATGCGCAGGCAAAACACGCGCAGAAAACAACGAGAAAGCGGATAAACCATCGGCACCGTTCTGGACTCTGGCCGCGCGGGGGATCGGCGCGGCCTGGCCCTGAATAGAACCGCAAAAACGCAAAAAGTGCGGTGGCCCGAGCCTCAGCGCAATTGCAGCGGGTCCACCAGCCCGACGGCGATGGCCATGCCCACCAGTTCCGGCAGGTGTTCGGCCTGCATGCGTTTCATCACCCGTGACCGATACAGGTCGACGGTCTTGACGCTGACCCCCAGCTGCTCGGCGATCTCGCGATTGCTGTAGCCCTGCACCAACGGCAGCAACACATCCTTCTCCCGCGGCGTGAGGCTCTCCAGGCGCGCTTCGACCCGGGCCTGCCCGGCGTTGCGGCTGTGGCGGTCGTCGGCGCGACTGAGGGCCTGCTGCACGCTGTCCAGCAGCAACTGTTCGTTGTAGGGCTTCTCGATGAAGTCCACGGCGCCGGCCTTGAACGCCCGCACCACGATGGGCACATCAGCGTGGCCGCTGACGAAGATCAGCGGCAGGTGGATATCCCGCTGGCGTAGCTCTTCCTGGACATTCAGCCCGCCCATGCCGGGCATGCGCACATCCAGCAGCACGCAGGCGTCGAGGCTCGGGTCGCAGTGTTCGAGGAACTCCCGGCCGCTGGTGAAGGGCACCGCCTTGAGGCCCACCGACTCCAGCAGCCAGACGGTGGAGTCGAGCATGCCCGGGTCGTCGTCGACCACATACACCAGCTGCTGCGCCGCACTCGTCATTGCCTTGCTCCTGTTGTCGGATGGGTGGGTGAATCGGCTTGCGCCGGGGCCGTCGCCGGCAAGTGGCAGCACATCTTCAGGCCGCGGCTCTGGGGCTGGGCCTGCAAGTCGCCGCCGAAGCCTTCGACGATGCTGCGGCTCATGGACAGCCCGAGCCCCAGGCCGTTGGCCTTGCTGGTGTAGAACGGGGTGAACAGCTGCGCCAGTTGCTCGGCGGAGACGCCCGGGCCCTGGTCGCTGACGCTGACCTCGACCCCGCCTTCGCCGCTGGCCTGGGCACCGAGGACGATCTGCGAGCCCTGCTGCGGATGCACCTCGCGATTGGCCTCGATGGCGTTGCGCAACAGGTTCAACAGCACCTGCTCGAGCAAGATCCGGTCGGCGTACACCGGCGGCAGATTATCCGCCAGGCGCAGCTCGATCGTCACCTGGCAGGCCTGCGCCTCCCAGGCGCACAGGCGCACCGTTTCCCGGGCCACCTCGGCGAGGTCCAGGGCCTGGACCCGGCGCCCGCCCTTGCGCAAAAAGGCCCGCAGGCGCTTGATCACTTCGGCGGCGTGGGTGGCCTGTTCGGCGATCCGCTCCAGGCCCTGGGCGACCTTTTGCACAGCCTGGGGTTGAGTATCCAAGGCTTGCAGATAGCGCTGGCTGGCGTTGGCGTAATTGACCACCGCCGCCAGCGGCTGATTGATCTCATGGGCGATGCCTGAGGCCAGTTCGCCCAGGGTCACCAGGCGCGCGGTGTGGGCCAGTTCGTCCTGGTGATGGCGCTGCTGGGCCTCGCGCAATTCCCGTTCGCTCTGGTCGTGGGCCACCAGGGAATAGAAGCGCTCGCCACTGGCCGCGCGATGGGCCAGCAGCATCAGCGACACCGGCACCGACGCGCCGCCGGCCGGCGGTTGCAGGCGCGCCTCGATGCTCCAGCGGCCTGTGTGTTCGGCGCGGTGCCAGCCTTCGCGTTGCAGGCTGTCCAGCACCTCCGGGGTGAGGATGCTCGCCAGGTCCGGCATCGGCTGCCCGGCCTCCAGGCCCAGGGTGCGCCGGGCCGCCGGGTTGAGGTAGGTCACCGCGCCGCCCGGCTGGATGAACAGCACCGGGTCGGGGTTGGCCTCCACCACTTCCGCCAGGCGCCGTTTGTTCTCTTCGGCCTGGACCCGGGAGGTGATGTCCCGGGACACCGCCACCACTTCCACCACCGCCCCGGTGTAGGTTTCGCGGATCGCCCGGCAGGCGGTCTCGAACCACAGGTAATGGCCGTCGCGATGGCGGATGCGGAAGGTCATGGTGTGGTAGCCGTCCTGCTCCAGGGCGTCCCGGGTGCGCTGCGTCAGCCCGGCCAGGTCCTGGCTGTGGAACAGGCTGCGGGCCAGGCGCCCGCGCAGCTCTTCGGGCCAGTAGCCGAGCAGGGTCCAGGACGCCGGCGAGGCGTCGAGAAAGGTGCCGTCCGGGGTATGCCGGGAAATCAGGTCGGTGGTGTTCTCGGTGATCAGCCGGTACAGGCGCCGGGCCGTGGCCGACTCGCGCTCGGCGAGGATCTGCGCCGTGGCTTCGCGGCAACGGGCCAGGACCCGTTGCCGGTGCGGGTCGGGGATAAAGCTCCAGAGCAACACCCGCTCGCCCCACTGGGCCTCGACCTCTTCGATGGCACGCTGTTGCTCCAGGCACGCGCGGACCAGGGCCGGGTGATTGACCGGCAGCAGCGCCGCGACCTCGCTCGACGCCTCGGCATCCAGCCATTGCCGGAGCGCCGGATTCAGGTCCAGCGGCCGCGCCTCGGCGTCCAGCAACAGGCTGGGTTGCGGGTCATGGCCGAGCCAGGGCGAATCCGGCAGCCGGCCTTCACGCTGCAGGTGCAGCCAGCGGCTCAAGTGGGTGGAGGTGGGCATTGTCGATAAACCTGCGGGCTGGATCAGCGAATTATTAATATAGTAGAAATACTATACAACTCAGGTAGTACTTCCATACCCATTGCCAAGCAGTATATAAAAGCCTCCGGATAAGTCACCGAGCGCGGCCAAAAAGCCTCTCGGCCAATAGAGCTAACAATCAGCCACCGGGTACCCGAACCATGTCCATCTACGAGCAAGGCCTCGCGCCGACGGCCGTCAACCATATCGCCCTGTCCCCCTTGAGCTTCATCGAGCGCACCGCCGCCGTTTACCCCGATTACCCGGCGGTGATCCACGGTTCGATCCGCCGCACCTGGGCCCAGACCTACAGCCGCTGCCGGCGCCTGGCCTCGGCCCTGGCCGGGCGCGGGATCGGCAAGAACGACACGGTGGCGGTGATGCTGCCGAATATCCCGGCCATGCTCGAAGCCCACTTCGGCGTGCCGATGATCGGCGCCGTGCTCAATGCCCTCAACGTGCGCCTGGACGCCGAGGCCATCGCCTTCATGCTGGCCCATGGCGAGGCCAAGGTGCTGATCGCCGACCGTGAGTTCCATGAGGTGATCCACGCCGCCGTCGCCATGCTCGACCAGCCTCCGCTGGTGATCGACCTCGACGACCCCGAGTACGGCGAGGGCCAGCCGGTCAGCGAGCTGGACTACGAGGCCTTCCTCGCCGAGGGCGACCCGGAATTCGCCTGGCAGTGGCCGGATGACGAATGGCAGGCCATCGCCCTGAACTACACCTCAGGCACCACCGGCAACCCCAAGGGCGTGGTCTATCACCACCGCGGCGCCTACCTCAACGCCCTGGGCAACCAGATGACCTGGGCCATGGGCAACCACCCGGTGTACCTGTGGACCCTGCCGATGTTCCACTGCAACGGCTGGTGCTACCCCTGGACCGTCACCGCCCTGGCCGGGGTGCATGTGTTCCTGCGCCGGGTCGACCCGCAGAAGATCCTCAACCTGATCCGCGAGCACCAGGTCACGCACCTGTGCGGCGCGCCGATCGTGCTCAATGCCCTGGTGAACATGCCGGACTCGGCCAAGGCCGCCATCGACCACCCGGTCAATGCCATGGTCGCCGGGGCCGCGCCACCGGCCAAGGTGATAGGCGCGGTGGAGGAAATGGGCATCAAGGTGACCCACGTCTACGGCCTGACCGAGGTCTACGGCCCGGTAACCCTGTGCGCCTGGCACGCGGCCTGGGACGAGTTGCCCCTGGAACAGCGGGCGCAGATCAAGTCGCGCCAGGGCGTGCGTTACCCGACCCTGGAAGGGGTGATGGTGGCCGACCCGAAAACCCTCGAACCCACGCCCCGCGACGGCCAGACCATCGGCGAGATCTTCATGCGCGGCAACACGGTGATGAAGGGCTACCTGAAGAACCCCAGCGCCACCGCCGAGGCCTTCGAGGGCGGCTGGTTCCACACCGGCGACCTGGGGGTGACCCACCCGGACGGTTATGTGGAGATCCGCGACCGGCTCAAGGACATCATCATTTCCGGTGGCGAGAACATCTCCACCATCGAACTGGAGGGCGTGCTGTATCGCCACCCGGCGGTGCTGGAAGCCGCGGTGGTGGCTCGGCCCGACGAGAAATGGGGCGAGACGCCCTGCGCCTTCATCACCCTCAAGGCCGACCACCAGCAGGTCAGCGAGGCGCAGATCATCGCCTTCTGTCGGGAACACCTGGCGGGCTTCAAGGTGCCGCGCACCGTGGTGTTCAGCCAGTTGCCCAAGACCTCCACCGGCAAGATCCAGAAATTCGTCCTGCGCGACATGGCGAAAAACCTCTAGCTTGAATAGACAAAAACCCCGCGCACGCCGTTGCCCTGCTGGGAGTCGGCATGGCGGGGTCTACCCTTTTTGAATCACCCGGCCCCGGCCGTTCAACCTCCACTTTTGCCCGAGGTTCCTGCAATGCCCGAATTCAACGCTCCCCTGCGCGACATGCGCTTTGTCCTGCATGAAGTGTTCAACGCGCCCAAACTCTGGGCCCGGCTGCCGGCCCTGGCCGAGACGGTGGACGCCGATACCGCCGATGCGATTCTCGAAGAGGCGGCCAAGGTCACCGGCCAGCTGATCGCCCCGCTCAACCGCAGCGGCGACGAGGAAGGCGCCACCTGGGACAACGGCCGGGTGCGCACCCCCGCCGGTTTCAAGGAGGCCTACGGCACCTACATCCAGGGCGGCTGGGTCGGCCTGAGCGGCAACCCGGCCTACGGCGGCATGGGCATGCCGAAGATGCTCGCGGTGCAGTTCGAAGAGATGCTCTACGCCGCCAATTCCAGCTTCGCCCTGTATTCGGCCCTGAGTTCCGGCGCCTGCCTGGCCATCGACGCCCACGCCAGCGAGGCACTCAAGCAACTGTACCTGCCACCCATGTACGAAGGTCGCTGGGCCGGTTCCATGTGCCTGACCGAGGCCCATGCCGGCACCGACCTGGGGATCATCCGCACCCGCGCCGAACCCCAGGCCGATGGCAGCTACCGGATCAGCGGCAGCAAGATCTTCATCACCGGCGGCGAGCAGGACCTGACCGAAAACATCATCCACCTGGTCCTGGCCAAACTGCCGGACGCCCCGGCCGGGCCCAAGGGCATCTCGCTGTTCCTGGTGCCGAAGATCCAGGTCGACGCCCAGGGCAACCTCGGCCAGGCCAACGCGGTGAGCTGCGGTTCCATCGAACACAAGATGGGGATCAAGGCCTCGGCCACCTGCGTGCTGAACTTCGACGGCGCCACTGGCTGGCTGATCGGCGAGGCCAACAAGGGCCTGGCGGCGATGTTCACCATGATGAACTACGAGCGCCTGTCCATCGGCATCCAGGGCATCGGTTGCGCCGAGAACGCCTACCAGAACGCCCGCACCTATGCCCGCGAGCGCATCCAGAGCCGCTCGCCCGCAGGCCCGGTGGCCAAGGACAAGATCGCCGACCCGATCATCGTCCACCCCGACGTGCGGCGCATGCTGCTGTCCATGAAAGCCATGACCGAGGGCGGCCGGGCCTTCGCCAGCTACGTCGGCCAGCAGCTGGACCTGGCCAAGTTCGCCGACCAGCCCCACGAGCGGCACAACGCCGAGGCCCTGGTGGCGCTGTTGACCCCGGTGGCCAAGGCGTTCTTCACCGACACCGGGCTGGACAGTTGCATCCTCGGCCAGCAGGTCTTCGGCGGCCACGGCTATATCCGCGAATGGGGCCAGGAACAGCTGGTGCGGGATGTGCGCATCGCGCAGATCTACGAAGGCACCAACGGTATCCAGGCCCTCGACCTGCTGGGCCGCAAGGTGGTGGGCAACGGCGGCGTGGCCCTGCGCCTGTTCACCGGCGAGATCCGCGACTACGCCTACCTGCCCGGCGCCGCCTACGCCGCCGAATTGCTGGACGCGGTGCAGCGCCTGGAAGACCTCAGCGACTGGCTGCGCGAACAGGCGGTGCAGAACCCCAACGCGGTGGGCAGCGCCTGCGTCGAGTACCTGCACCTGTTCGGCTACGTGGCCTACGCCTACCTGTGGGCGCGCATGGCCCAGGTGGCCGAGCACAAGCACGCCGAGGACGAAAGTTTCTACGGCGCCAAGCTGGCCACTGCGCGCTTCTACTTCAGCCGCCTGCTGCCGCGCATCCTCAGCCTGGAGCAGAGCATCCGCGCCGGCAGCTCCTCGCTGTTCGGCCTGGAAGCAGAGCAGTTCTAACCCCCTCGGGCGGGGCCTCCGTGCCCCGCCCTGCTGCACGGCGGCTGATGCAAAACCGGCGGCGGCCTTGCATACTGCGCGCCCCGAACACCGCCCAAGGAAGAAACGTGTTGGCGCCTGCCCCGATCATTGCCCGGCCAGCCATGCTGCTGCCCGACACTGTGCACCTGATCCGCACCTTCGCTACTCGCCCATTCCAGCCTGGTGAACCGACCCTGTCCGCCACCGGCAGTGGCTTGCCATTCCTTTGAATCCGGCACGCCCCGTGCCATCCCCTTTCCTGTCTTTGCCGAGTACGCCCATGCATCGTCTGTTCACTTTGTGGTTATGGATCAACGCCGTCCTCAGCGGAATCGCCGTAGCGGCCCCGCTGTCCGTGATGGTGTTTACCGACCTGCAACTGATCGTCCCCCGGGACGTCAGCGGCACCCTGTTCGGCGGGGCCATGGGCTTTCAGCTGTACCTCGGCATCTGGCTCCTCTGCGCCCTCGGCCTGGGCCTGGCCCTGCTCACGCGCATGCCCGGCGCCCGCCTGGCCTGGATCGTCGCCGGCCTGGTGCCGCTGCTGCTGGGCGCCTGGTGGCGGATCAATTACCCGGACGATGCCGACGGCAACCTGATCTTCAGCCCGCAAGCCTGGGAGCTGGACTACGCCATGGCGATCGGCTGCGGCCTGGTCTTCAGCGGTCTGTACTGGTACCGGCGTGGGCGCCTCAAGCCCCGCCCGGTCGCCACTAGCGCGGATGTGCTGCTGCCCCGGACCGTCGGCGCGCTGATCCTCGCCGGCGTGTTCCTCCTCCCACCGCTGAACTTCATCAAGCAGCAGGCCCTGCCCAACTGTGCGTTCAACAAGGCCGGGCAACAGCTGACGGTGTGCCTGGGCGATGACCCGAACGAACAGGTGATTGTCGACTGAAAGAGGGCTGTGGCCCCGGCTCGAACAGCCCGGCGAGCAGCGCACGTCGCTGCGCCGGAAACCGGGCCCGGGCCGTCGGCAAATTGCATTGCATCGCCTACCGTCGCAGGATGTCTGCCCTGACCCACAACCGCTCAAAGGACGTGCTCATGACAATTCGTGCTGTGGTTTTCGATTTTGGTGGCGTGCTGTTCGACTGGAATCCGCACCATCTGTACCGCCAACTGATCCCTGACGATGCCCGCCGCCAATGGTTCCTCGACACCATTTGCACCCAGGCCTGGAATACCCGGCAGGACGCCGGGCGAACGCTGGCCGAAGCGACCCGCAGCCTGGTGGCCGAACACCCGGAACATGCGCCCCTGATCGAGGCCTATTACGGGCGCTGGCCGGAAATGCTCCGCGGCCAGCTGGATGACGGCGTGGCCTTGCTGGAAGACCTGCATCAGGCGCAGATGCCGCTGTTCGGGCTGACCAACTGGTCCCAGGAAACCTTCCCCTATGCCTGGGACAACTATCCGTTCCTGCAGCGTTTTCGCGACATCGTGGTGTCCGGGCAGGAGCGGCAGATCAAGCCTGACGCAGAGATCTACCACACCACCCTGCAACGCATCCGCGCGCACCTGCCAGAGGTAGCGCCTCAGGAGCTGGTGTTCATCGACGATCACGCGCCGAATATCGTCGCCGCCAACGCCCTGGGCTGGAATGCGATTCACCATCAGTCCGCGGCTGAAACCCGTCGCCAGTTGCAGGCGTTGGGGTTGGGGTTGTCGGTTTGAACTGAGGCGGGCGCGCCAGCCCGTCAGGTTGTCGGCTGGTACCGCGCGCGATAGCGCCCCGGGCTTTCGCCGGTCCATTTCTTGAACGCGCGGTGGAAGGCGCTGGGCTCCTGGAAGCCGGTGCGCTCGGCGATTTCGCCGATGCTCGCGCGGCTCTGGCGCAGCAGTTCGACGGCCATGCCACGGCGCACTTCGTCCTTGATTTCCTGGTACGACACACCCTCGCGCTCCAGGCGCCGCCGCAGGGTGCTGGGGCTGACCTGCACCTCGCCGGCGAAGGCTTCCAGGGTCGGCCACTGGCTGTAATGACTGCGGCGCAAGCGTTGATAGACCTGGGTCGCCAGGCCGTGCTGGTTGCGAAAACGGATCACCAGCCACTGCGGCGCGCTGCGCAGAAAGACCTTGAGCGAGGCCAGATCCTGGACCACCGGCAGGCGCAGGAAACGGCTGGCGAACTCGATTTCGGTGCGCTCGGCGCCGAAGGTCAGGTTCGGCCCCCAGAGCAAGGCATCGTCGCTCAGGGACAGGCGCGGATAACGGAAGTCGGCGCGGTCGATGGCAATGCGCCGCCCGCCGAGCCAGCACAGCAGGCTGATCATCAGCACCAGGAAGGTCTCTTCGCCAAAACGCCCGGTGGCCTCATCGCGAGGCTGGCTGTCGAGGCTCAGCACCGCGCGCTTGCCGCGCACACTGAGGCTGCCGCGAAAGTCGCGCAGGAACAGGCCGAAGTTGGCCAGGCATTGGCGCAGGGCTTTTTCCAGGGTCGGCTCCTGGATCAGCCCCCGGCAGATCAGGGCGAAAGCGCCCGGCGGCAGGCCGTGGGAATCGAGCCGGAAAAACTCGTCCTGCAGCTCGCGGATCTGGATCAGCCACAGGGCCGCGAACGCGCTGGCCGGCACCCGCGCCTCGGGCTGGCCGAGCAAGGCCGGATCGATGCCCGCCTCGGCCAGCACCGCGGCCAGGCGCTCGGGTCGCTCACGCAAGGCGTGGACCATGACCTGCACGAAGTAGACCGCGACCGAATCCTTTTCCCGCATGGAATGACTGCTCTCTGTGGCTGTGAACATGGCAAAAAACGCCAGCGCGGCTGAGCGCTTTTGGCATAGGCCGGGGTCGGCGCGGGCACTAGACTCGCGCCTCGAAGGTTGCATTGCAAGACGCGTTCGCGCTGCTCTGCGACACGCCCGGACGAAGAAAGAGAAGCCAAGATGAATCTGCAGAATATCGGCGTGATCGGCGCCGGCACCATGGGTAACGGAATCGCTCAGGTCTGTGCCCAGGCCGGGTTCGAAGTGACCTTGCTGGACATCAGCGACAGCGCCCTGCAAAAGGCCCTGGCCACGGTGAGCAAGAACCTCGACCGGCTGATCGCCAAGGGCAGCCTGGACGAAGTACAGAAACAGGCGACGCTGGGGCGCATCCGCACCAGCACCGACTACGCCAGCCTGGTCGACGCGCACCTGGTGATCGAGGCCGCCACGGAAAACCTCGAGCTGAAACTGCGGGTGCTGCAACAGATCGCCGCCCAGGTTGCCAGCACCTGTGTGATCGCCTCCAACACCTCGTCGCTGTCGATCACCCAGCTCGCCGCCAGCGTCAGCGCGCCCGAGCGCTTTATCGGCCTGCACTTCTTCAACCCGGTGCCGGTGATGGGCCTGATCGAAGTGATTCGCGGCCTGCAGACCAGCGACGCGACCCACACCCTGGCCCTGGACATGGCCACGCGCCTGGGCAAGGTCGCGATCACCGCCGGCAACCGCCCGGGCTTCGTGGTCAACCGGATCCTGGTGCCGATGATCAACGAGGCGATCCTGGTGTTGCAGGAAGGCCTGGCCAGCGCCGAGGACATCGACGCCGGCATGCGCCTGGGCTGTAACCAGCCGATCGGCCCGCTGGCCCTGGCCGACCTGATCGGCCTGGACACCCTGCTGGCGATCCTTCAAGCCCTCTACGATGGCTTCAACGACAGCAAATACCGGCCCGCGCCGCTGCTCAAGGAAATGGTCGCCGCCGGTTACCTGGGGCGCAAGACCGAACGCGGCTTCCACCGCTATGGCTGAGCGTTGCTCGCGTTTTGCCGAAAGCCGCGACAAGGCCCTGGAGCTGTTAGCCAGCAAGGGCTTCGGCCAGGTCGGCATGCGCGAGCTGGCGAGCCATCTGGGGCTGACCCCGGGCTCGCTGTATCACCATTACCCGAGCAAGCAGCACCTGCTGCTGGACCTGATCGAAGAGTTCTACGACGAACTGCTCGATACCCTGGGGCGCATCGAACGGCGGCGCAAGGCGCCGGACGATCGCCTGCGCACCCTGATCCGCGCCCACCTGAAACTGCACCGGGAACTGCCCCGGCATTTCCGCCTGGTGGAGCGCGACAGCGGTTGCCTGAACCCGGACCAGCAGGAGCGCGTGCGCCAGCTGCGCGAGCAATATGAACGCCGCCTGCTGATGCTCCTCGGCCCGCTGCCGCGGCTCGGCGACGCGGTGCTGCTGGCCACCGGGCATGCCATCGCCAGCCTGCTCAACAATGCGCCCGGCTGGCTGGCCGAACAGCCGTTGGCCGAACACGAGCGCGAAACCCTGCTGGAACACCTGCTCAGCGGCGCCCTGGAACGGCTGTTGAACAGCTCGCCGCAGAGTGCCGTGGCCTGACGCCGGGCCGGGGGCGATCCTGCCCTTTTCCGCCCACTTCCGGGAGTCGAAGTGCGCAGCGCCGCTTGTATCTATTCTTCGTAAGCCGCGCCCTGCTGATTGCCAAACGCGCTATATCGCCGCGCCAGTTGCTTGTCCCGCCTGAATATATTTTTTCCCGATAACGGCTATTCAAAGTTATTCAGTGGCCCTTGCGTTTGCCCCGAGCCCGGCCTGCTTAACTGCAAAAGCTGCCGGATAGCGCAGTCTCTACAACCTCCCACGGAAGGCAACGCCATGAGTTCATCCTCGCAACATGTCATTCCGCCCTATGGAGTGGCGATTCAGAAAGCAATCTCCCTCGGCAACCTGCCGCAGATGAAGTCCCTGCTCAAACAGCGCGATAAATCCCAGAAAGAATCCAAGGATCTGAGCAGCGCTTACGAGCAGTTGGCACAGGAAGTCGCCCGTCTGGAACGGCGCTAAGGCCGTTCCATTTTCTAATGCACTGGAGGCAATCATGTCCGGTTCCACTACGTCCCCTGTTGGCCTGTTTCCGCTCAGCTACCGGATCGGCAATCTGACCCCGGGCGCGCCGAGCCTTACCCTCGACCTTCTGGTCTACACCCCCGAGCAGACCGTGCGCGGCACCTCGGTGGTGACCCAGGCCACCAACCCGCCGCTGGACCTGCCGTCCGATGTGTGGGGGCAATACACTTACCTGACCGTCATGCCACCCAGCTCGAGCAAGATCCTGGTCACCGCCCAGGGTAACCAGGGCGGGCCGGGCTCGAACTCGATCGTCACCTTCAAGATTCAGCTGGTGGTGGACCACGACTGGAAGAACGGCATCGCCAACTACCAGTACTACAACGGCCAGCGCTGGGTATCGGTGGAGAACGCACCGGCCCACCTCGTCGAGTCGGTACCCTCCTACGCCTTGTCAGCCCTGCCAATACCACTGGAGCCCGGCCCGGTCCTGCTGCCGTATCCACCGATCACCCCGCTGTATGCCGCGCCGATCCATGGCGCCATCGCCAGCGGCGACCTGACCCAGATGAAGAGCCTGGCCAGCCTGGCCCAGCAGCAACTGGACCAGTTGCCCCAGCTGCGCAGCGCGCTGGATGCGGCCAAGGACGAGATCGGCCGGCTCGAGCGGCGCTGACCACGGCGTGCCAACCCACCGACTTCCCTGAACAAGAACAAGGAGTTGCACCATGCAAACTGGACTGTTCCATACCCGTATCCAAGCCACCACGGGGCTGTTGGGTGCCCCGGTTCTGACCCTCGACCTGTTGGTCAACACCGTGCAGAAAAAAGTCAGCGGCGTGGCCCGCGTGTTCAAGAGCACTTACCCGCCGGTGAACTTCTTCGCCGACGTGTGGGGCGACTATTCCAAGGCACAGCTGCACCCGTCGACCGAAGGCCACATCATCCTGAGCCTGACCGGCAACCCCAGCGGCCCGACCAGCCAGATCGCCGCGACCTTCCACCTGCACGGGATTCTCGGGCTCGACTGGGCCAGCGGTTTCGCCAGCTACAAATACTGCTACCAGGGCAACTGGCAGGACGTGCAGCACGCCACGGTCAGCCAGGCGTCGATCCCGCACCCCGAGCCTGTGCCCCATCACCCCGTGCCGCTGTATGCGGTGGCGGTGCAGCAGGCGCAAAGCAGCGGTGACCTGGCGCAGCTCAAGGCGGTCGTCCGCCAGGGCGAGCAGCAACTGGCCAGCAGTGATGCGCTGCGCAGCGCCTTGCAGCAGCTGAACGCCGAGATCGCCCGCCTCGAAGCTCGCTGAGCAGTGGCGTCCGGGCCTGGCCTTCCTTCCTCGGGGCCAGGCCCGGTCTTCCATTGCAAACCATGTGTCCGCTCGGGCCGGCACCGCCAGGGACGGCGCGGACATCCACCAGGTTCGTGCCGCGCGCCTGTGTGCGCCCAAAGGACTGTCCATGTCAGCCAATCGCCCCGCCCGCTACCTCAGCGAAACCGACCTCAAGCGTTACGTACCGGTGCATGTGGTCTGGGAAATCACCCTCGCCTGCGACCTCAAGTGCCTGCATTGCGGCTCGCGCGCCGGCCATCGACGCCCCAACGAACTGAACACCCAGGAATGCCTCGACGTGATTGACGCCCTCGCCGCCCTCGGCACGCGGGAGGTCACCCTGATCGGCGGCGAAGCCTATTTGCGCAAGGACTGGACCCGCCTGATCCGGGCCATCCACGACCATGGCATCTACTGCGCGATCCAGACCGGCGGGCGCAACCTCACCCCGGCGAAAATGCAGGCCGCGGTGGAGGCCGGGCTCAACGGCGTGGGGGTTTCGCTGGACGGCCTGGCGCCCTTGCATGACGCCGTGCGCAACGTCCCGGGCTCCTTCGACAAGGCCGTGGACACCCTGCGCCGGGCCAAGCAGGCCGGGCTCGCGGTCAGCGTCAACACGCAGATCGGCGCGGCCACCCTGCCCGACTTGCCGGAGCTGATGAACCTGATCATCGAGCTGGGCGCCACCCATTGGCAGATCCAGCTGACGGTGGCCATGGGCAACGCGGTGGATCACCCGGAACTCTTGCTGCAACCCTATCAACTGCTGGAAGTCATGCCGCTGCTCGCGCGCCTCTACCGCGAAGGCCAGGAACGCGGCCTGCTGATGAACGTGGGCAACAACATCGGTTACTACGGCCCATACGAGCATATGTGGCGCGGTTTCGGTGACGAGCGCGTGCACTGGAGCGGCTGCGCCGCCGGGCAAACGGTGCTGGCCCTGGAAGCCGACGGCACGGTGAAGGGTTGCCCGTCACTGGCGACGGTGGGGTTCTCCGGCGGCAATGTGCGCGACATGAACCTGCACGACATCTGGCACTACAGCGAAGGCATGCATTTTGGCCGCCTGCGCTCGGTCGACGACCTCTGGGGTTATTGCCGCACCTGCTACTACAACGACGTGTGCCGCGGCGGCTGCACCTGGACCTCGCACTCGCTGCTGGGCAAGCCGGGCAACAATCCGTACTGCCACTACCGCGCCCTGGACCTGCAGAAAAAGGGCCTGCGCGAACGCATCGTCAAACTCGAGGACGCCGCCAAGGCCTCGTTCGCGGTCGGGCGCTTCGACCTGATCACCGAACGCATCGACACCGGCGAGACGGTCAGCAGCGTCAGCGACAGCGGCCAGGTGATCAAGCTGGCGTGGATCAACCAGGGGCAGAAATCCCCCGAGGAAGGACGCCTGCCCACCCGGTTGGCCCTGTGCCGCAGCTGTTGGCAATACCTCCATAGCCACGAAACCACCTGCCCGCACTGCTCGGCCGATGTGGCCAGCGCCGAGGCCGACTACCTGGCCGACCGCGCCCGGCAGCAGGCGATCATGGATCGCCTGACCGGCCTGCTGGGCATGCCCCAGACCCGGCTGGTGTAGCGCCACCCCAGGCTCGCCGCCGACTCGGCGGCGGGCCTGACAGTGAGTGCACCAAGGGTGATAACCCGTCACCGCCCCAATGAGAAAACCGTCTAAGAACAAGCCCACTGCCACCCAGGTTTAGGCTTTGCTAGTGGAGGTCTCAATCCATCGGTTTTTTGCCAGCGGGCCGGCTTATCCGGCGCGCCCGCTGCCCTGCCATCCGGGAGTCACCAGCATGAAAATCAATCCCTACCTGATCTTCAACGGCGATTGCGCAGCCGCCTTCAAGTTCTACGCCCAGAGCCTGCAAGGCACCCTCGAAGTGATGATGACCTTCGGCGAAAGCCCCGCCCGCGAGCATGTTCCCGCCGAGTATCACAACCTGATCATCCACACCCGCCTGCTGGTGGGCGACCAGGCCATCATGGGCTCGGACAGCACGCCCGATCGACCTTACGCGGGGATCCACGGCTGCTCGATATCGCTGAATGTCGACAGCATCGCCGAGGCCGAGCGGGTATTCGCCGCGCTGGCGGACCAGGGCACTGTGCAGATGCCGTTGGAGGCCACCTTCTGGGCGGCGCGCTTCGGCATGCTGGTCGACCGCTTCGGCGCCTCGTGGATGGTCAACTGCGAAAAGGACCAGTGACAGGCGCTGGTGGTTAAGCCCAAGGTGCCGCGGCGATCCGCGGCACCTCAGGCTTCGCCCTTGGCCTCCATCACCTGCAGCGCTCCCAGGCGCTGACGTATGCCTTCGCTGGCCATCGGCCCGGCCTGGACCGTGCAGTGCTCCAGCGGTACCGGGCGGCCATCGACCAGGTCAGCCATCATCGGCCGCACCGGCCGGCCGGTGGCGCGCTCGACGATCTGCACGCTTTCCCCTTCCGGCGCGTAATGGCGATTGCCCCAGGCAACGAACGCCATCAGCACCACACGGAAGTCCTCGCCCCGGGCCGTCGGCACATACTGGTAGCGCAGCGGCCGCTGGCTGTAGGCCTGGCGCTCGAGCAAGCCGGCCTCGACCAGCGAATTCAAGCGCCGGGTGAGCATGTTGGGGGCGATCTCCAGGCTGCGGGAAAACTCCTCGAAACGCCGCAGGCCATGCAGGGCGTCGCGCATGATCAGGATGCTCCACCACTCGCCCACCCGCTCCAGACTGCGGGCAATCGGGCATTCGTCGTGAAGGAGGGTCTTGCGTTGCATGGCGGCTCCTCGGAGTTCGCAGTTGCGTATTTGTGGTTCGGGCATGTTACTTTCATGATGATAGTGACGTCCATAGAGCGACACACCCTACTCGAGATGAAGGAGCTGAAGGTCATGAATAAACGCATTGTCGTCACTGGCATGGGCGCATTGACCCCGCTGGGCTGCGGCGTCGAACAGGTCTGGCAACGCCTGCTGGCCGGGCAATCGGGTATCCGCCGGCTACCGGAAGAACTGATCGGCGACCTGCCGATCAGCATCGGCGGCCAGGTTCCGGACCGCATCCAGGACCCGCAGGCCGGCTTCGATCCGGACGCGCTGCTGGCGCCCAAGGAACAGCGCAAGATGGACCGCTTCATCCTGTTCGCCCTCGCCGCCGCCCAGGAGGCGCTGACCCAGGCCGGCTGGGTGCCGCAGACCGCGGAAGAGCAGGAACGTACCGCCACCATCATCGCTTCGGGCGTGGGCGGCTTCCCGGCCATCGCCGACGCCGTGCGCACCACCGACAGCAAGGGGCCGCGGCGTCTTTCGCCGTTCACCATTCCATCCTTCCTCAGCAATATGGCCGCCGGTCATGTGTCGATCCAGCATGGCCTGAAGGGGCCGCTGGGCACGCCGGTGACGGCCTGCGCCGCGGGTGTCCAGGCCATCGGCGACGCCGCGCGGATGATTCGTGCCGGGGAGATCGACGTCGCGGTCTGCGGGGGCACGGAAGCCACGATTCACCGGGTCAGCCTGGCCGGTTTCGCTGCCGCTCGCGCCCTGTCGAGCGATTTCAACGACACCCCGGAACGTGCTTCGCGGCCCTTCGACCAGGCGCGCGACGGCTTTGTGATGGGCGAAGGCGCCGGCCTGCTGGTGATCGAGGAGCTGGAACACGCCCTGGCCCGGGGCGCCACGCCGATCGCCGAACTGGTGGGCTACGGCACCAGCGCCGACGCCTATCACATGACCGCCGGGCCAGAAGATGGCGACGGTGCCCGCCGCGCCATGCAACAGGCGTTGCGTCAGGCCGGCGTCGAGCCGTCCCAGGTCCAGCACCTGAACGCCCACGCGACCTCGACCCCGGTGGGCGACAAAGGCGAACTGGCGGCGATCAAGAGTGTGTTTGGCAACAGCAGCGAGCTGGCCATCGCCTCGACCAAGTCGGCCACCGGCCACCTGCTGGGCGCCGCCGGCGGGATCGAAGCGATCTTCACCATCCTGGCGCTGCGCGACCAGATCGCCCCCGCCACCCTCAACCTGGAAAACCCGGATGCCGGCGCGCAAGGCCTCAACCTGATTCGTGGCCAGGCGCAGCCCCTGGCGATGGAATACGCCTTGTCCAATGGCTTCGGCTTTGGCGGGGTGAATGCCAGCGTGCTGTTCCGGCGCTGGGGGTAAGGCCGGGATTGTTCACCGGGCATAACGTGGTTTCAGTGCGGCTTCGCTGAAACCTCGATGTGCCCGGCCAGCCTTGTACAGCTGGGTATTTTCAGTCGGATGTCGACACGTTCGGCACCTTCGCCAGGTTGCCGTGCATGCATCCGACTTCAAAGGTAAAGAGGATGGGCGGCTGCGAGCCACCCTCAAGCTGACCAAACTGTAATGACGCTGGATTTATAGCGGCTGGATCGGGCTTTCCCTAGGACAATCGTGCCAACACCCCCCTTGCCTGGCCCACACCCTCCACATGAATGAGTAGCTTGGGCGCAGATTCCGGGGCACGCAGTCACCAGGCTCCGCAATCCGAGCGAAGAAGAACAAGAAGACTTCAGCTCTTGTTTTTTTTCATGACTTTTTAGTTTGTGAGGGAAAACGAACCATGGCGATATTCGACTACAAGGGCCAAGACGGTCGCGTGCTCATTTCAGATGCCTGGAACCTGGCCACCTACACCAGCGGTGTAGCGACGGTAGGGGCGCTCTACAACCTGCCCGGGGCGGTCCTGGGCGAAGGCAACACCTTTGCCCTGCCCAAGGGCTGGCGCGAAATCAGCGCCAGTGACCTGGGCATCGACGGCAGCCACCTCGACCTGACAGGCAGCTTCAAGGGCGAGAACGTATCCGGCTCCCAGGCCAAGGTGTTCGGCCAGTACGACGAGAGCGGCAAGCTGGTCAAAATGGGCTTTTCGATTGCCGGCACCAACTCGCCGATGGACCTGCTGGGCTACCCGGCGATGATCGACAACTCCTATATCCACGGCTACGACTACCTGCTCGACTCGATCAAGAACTACGCCACCAGCCATAACCTGACGGGCAAGGATGTGCTGGTCACCGGCTACAGCCAGGGCGGCTCCGTGACCAACAGCATGTACCTGGGCAGGGACACCCTGGCCGACGGCTTTTTCAAGGATTCGGACTACTTCGGCATGGCCTCGCCCAAGGCCAGCAACAGTGACGGCATCTTCAACTTCGGCTTCGAAAACGACATCGTGCATCGGCTGATCGGCGAACAGACCGACCTGAGCGGCGCCATTCTCGCGGCCCTCAAAGGCAGTGACGCCAGCTACACCTCGACCACCGACAACATCGTGCTGTTCGACACGGTCTACGCCCTGCCCACCTGGCCCAACGGCCCCTTCTCCGTGGTCAATCCCAACGGCTGGGTGGCGCACCTCGAAGGCATCTTCATCAACCCTATCCAGCGCATCGGCCAGTCGACGTTCTACGACTACATCGAGCGCGACAGCACCATCATCATCAGCAACCTCGACCCGGTCAGCCGCAGCTTTACCTGGGTCAGCGACAAATACTCCGCCACCTCCAACCACTTCGGCACTCCGGCCTTTCTCCTCGGCACGGACAGCGCGGACAAGCTGCAGGACGGCAGGAACGACGACTTCCTGGACGGCTTCGCCGGCAACGACAGCTTCAAGGTCAGCACCGGCACCGACATCGTCGCGGGCGGGGTGGGCGACGACAAAGTCTTCCTGCAGGGTACGGTCTCCAGCTACGAAGCCGTGCGCCTGAGCGATGGCAGCCTGTTTCTCAACGACACCGGCGGGCGTTACGGCCTCAAGGAGCTGCACGACGTCGAACATGTCGAGTTCGAAGGCCTCCTGGGCCAGGCCTTGACCCCGGCCTATACCGTGACCAGCAGCAAGCTCAACTTCGAAGGCCTGTTCGGATCGGACAAGAGCTACGCCAAGGCCACCGAAGGCACGCAGTTGGCCGACCTCCTGAAGGGTACCGCCGGCCGCGACCTGATCTTCGGCCAGGGCGGTGACGACCTTATTGAAGGCGGTGCGGGCCATGATCTGCTGCACGGTGGAAGTGGCAACGACACCCTGCTCGGCGGCAGTGGCAACGACGCCCTCTACGGTGGCGCACAGAACGACATCCTGGTCGGCGGCCTGGGCAACGACACCCTCAGTGGTGGCGTGGGCAGCGATCTGTTTGTCTTCGACCAGGGCGGGTTCGGCCATGACCTGATCAGCGACTTCAACGTTCACCAGAACGGCTTCGATCAGTTGGTGTTCTCCAAATCCCTGTTCGCCTCCGCGGCTGCGGTCATCAGCGCCACCAGCCAGCAAGGCAGCGACAGCCTGATCGTGGCGGGAGACAGCAGCATCACCCTGGTAGGGTTCAACCCCGCGCAACTCAGTGCGGATATGATCAGCCTGGTCTGATGCTCGATGGGCACGCCCTCCGTTAGTGTGAGGGTGTTGCTCCAGCCGGCTTTGGCCACTTCAGAAACACAAAGGGTCCACCTTGGGGTGGGCCCTTTTTTTGATCGTCCATTCTTTATTTAGGGCACTTGAGCCATCGGCAAGCTCACCCCACACACATCCGATGAAGACTCTGCTCTTGAGCTTGTATCGATCTGCTCCATCAGGCCGCTCCGGATACGCCGGATGGTTTGTTGCGGGCAGAAAAAACCCGGCTCGATGGCCGGGTTTCTGTTCAGTCAATCCTGCACTCGCAATACCGATCGGTAACCGCGAGCACTATGTCCTCAGGCGCATCACGAGCTCGCCATCAAGCACCTCGCCCGTCTCTAGAAACCCCTCGGAGGCATAAAGATTGCGCGCCCCAATATTCTCCGGCGCGACGCCCAGGGTGATGTCAGGACCTCCCGACAAGCCTCTCAGGTATGCCACCAGCGCACGCAGAGCTGCGCGTCCATACCCTAAACCTTGGTGGTGACGGTCAATCATCAGGCGATAGAGCCAGCGACCGTTATCGTCCGGGTCGAGGGCATGCATAAGGAAGCCGACCATTTCTCCAGAATGAACGGCGCGCACCGCCAAGGGTTCACACCAAGGACATTCGGCAGCTTCTTCCAATGATTCGGCGTTGCTGGCAATAAAGTCGATCTGTTCGTCACGCACTTGCAGAGCGCAACATTCTGCTTCTTCATCGCGAGTGGATATCGGAGCAAGAAGCACAGCGGGGTAAAGCGTACGCATTGGGTTTTCTCCGCGGGGCAGTGATCGCCCCTCCAGCATTTCGTTGATGGTTCAGTAGCGAAAACATCGTTGGAATCTGGGTCATAGGGCACCTCCTTTTTTCTCGCGGATGGAAACCGATTGGCTGATCCGGCCAAGCGGCGGCGAAATTCTAGAAAACCTCACTTTAACGACGCAAGCGATAGCCATGTTTTGAGAAGAGCTCCTGGTCACCTGAAGCACAAGCCCATGCAAAAACCCAGGATCACTGGACGAAAGTTGATGAGCGCTCCGAGCAGAGCGAGCCGGCCGCTGCTTTCGCATGATTAAGGGTTAGTATCTCCGCTGGAAACTTCAGCAACGAAGGTTCGGCCCGATTCAGCCGATCAGCGTTCAACCTGTCATGGAAAACGGGAAGTGCTATGAACCAACATAAATTGCCCCTGCTTCTACTAGCAGTACTCGCGGCGGGCACGGGCGGCTGCAAACAAGAGGTGGCGGCTGCCTATAACGGGCCGTTCGGCCTGCAGATGGGCATGACCGCCGAGCAGGCCCGGGCAGTCACCGAGGTTCTGGGCAGCAACGATCGGCGCAACCTCATGCTGGTCGAGCACCCGCCGAGGCCGATTGCCGGGTTTGATCATTTATCACTCAAGTTTGGTAAAGAAGCCGGGCTGTGCGAAATCTACACAGCGGTCGAGATGCCGGAGAATGCGCAGGACTCGGCCATTCGCGCCCGCTTCGAAGAATTGACTCGTCTACTCACCCAGCGCTATGGCGCGCCCTCGGTAGCCATCGACCAGGCAGTGGATGACGAGCGAGAGCAAGTCCTGGTGTCCCAGTGGCTGGCCTCCCAAGGGGCGAGTCTGGAAGGTGCGCAGGAAGCCGTGCTGACCGTTGGCAGACGCGATGTCGACCCCATCAGTATCAGCCTGTCCATTTCCGGCCCCGGGTCCGAACAGTGCCAGCAGGAGCAACGTCAGGGGCCGACCGACGCTTCTTGAATGGCGTCCAGCTCATCACCAGGCATGCTGGCTTTTAAAGCGCTGATTGGCCTCAGTTTAAGGCAACGAGGTGTCTACGAAACCCGGGGCGATTCAATCATGTCCCCTCGCTGCGGCTGGTCGACCCGCACAAATCCCGCCGCTTCATAGGTCTGTTCATAGAGGCTCGGCCCGGCCGGGTCTTCCCACCATCGGCTTGCCTGGAGAAAAGCATGCCTACAACCACGACCCCTTCTCAACGGAATGAGTTCGCCAACCTTGGCGCTCGTCTGATTCGCTTCGGCCAGGCGCTACAGGAAGGCTCGACAACCGTAGGTAAGCTCACCTCCCTGGCAGCAGCATGCGGTATCAGCTTCAAGCTGAAAGCTACTGCGGAACAGGGAGAGCCCCAGAATGGCTAGAACACTCCTTCGGGTCCGAAGTAAGGGTGTGGCCTTCTACCTGAACTCTGAAACCTCCCCCCCCATACCGGGCATCGAAATCGCTACCGCCTATTCAAGACGGAAAATTACGGCCGCGAAAAATCGGGCTGGATTCAAGTGGGTTCGATTGCTGGTAGGGAGTTGATGGCGATTCAGGGAGAGATAGCCTTGCTCGAAGCTTGTGAGGCGCTATTCAGCAGCAAGAAACCTCACCGCTATGGTGCGATACGCGGCAAGCCGGGCAAGTGGGAGGGAGAGGCATTCCCTTATCGGATGGACATGGCTATCAGCGGCTCAGAAGGAGTTCGCCACAGCCCGCCGGAAAGTCGACGGATAGCCAGGACAACGGACTGGGCGAACGACTCAACGATATCCGTGCGCAATGCCGGCAACCATCAGAGCTTTCCAAAATGCCCACGCCCGAAATCTGAATTGGCGCTCGTCCCGGCCAGCACATTCGCCCCTTTACAAGTGCGCTGGGCCGGTCGAGCGGCGCAACTCTACAAACTGTCGAGACATCTGTCTCGAACACAATTCTGAATAAACCTGAAAGCCTGCCGCCACCCGCGGCACGCTAGCCCTATCCGGTTAGAGGCACTAAATGAATCGAGAACTGATCAAGATCAGCGAATTTCAACGCCGGTTTTGGGGAGATAACGGAACCCCACCCTGCCCCCAGGCGATCCGCAACTACATCCGGAACGGACAACTCCCAGGCGAGCAGATAGGCAAGCTCTGGTACGTTGACTGGGCTGCATTCACCAAGTCAGCCGGTAACGATCTCGTCGCGATGGTATTGAAAGGAGCTGCATGATGGCACCAAGGCCGCGCAAAACTGCGAACAAGAGCCTTCCGCAGAATCTGTACTTCGATGCGCGGCGCGGGACATATCGCTACCGGCGGCCGACCGACGGGAAACTCTTCCCGTTCGGCTCCGATCGCCTGAAAGCAATCGACGCAGCGAAGCAGCTGAACCTAGAGTTCATGCGTGGTGCAGATCTGATCGGCGCCGTGATGGGTAACTCATCCGAGTCTTTCGCCGGGTTCCTCGACACCTATGAACGTGATGTCCTGCCTCCGCGGGAACTGGCCAAAGGCACATTGGGCCTGTACGCCGTCCACTTCCGCCGCTTTCGGAAGCACTTCGAAGGCAAGGCCGTGGACCAGATCACGATCCGCATGATCGCAGAAATGCTGGATGCCCTTACCCCGCGCACCGCCAACCAATGCCGGGCGCTGCTGATCGACATATTCAACCATGCGGCGGCCAAGGGCCTATGCCCGGATAACCCGGCGGCCAGCACCATCAGCCGCATCGAGAAGAAGCAGCGCAAGCGACATACCATCGAAGGCCTTAAGACGATCCGGGAGAAGTCGCCAACCTGGCTGCAGAACGCGATCGACCTCGCCCTGATCACGGCTCAGCGCCGGACGGACATCCTCAATATGCGGTTCGACGGGGTTCGGGAGGGGTTTCTGTACGTAGTGCAGCAGAAGACGGCCAAGGCCAGTGACGCGGCATGGATCCGGTTCAAGGTGACCGATGAGCTCCAGGCTGTGATCAGCCGGTGCCGGGATGATATCGCTTCCCCCTACTTGGTTCACCGCCGGCCGGATCGCCTGAAACAGAAGCAGGCGCAGACGAAAGAGCATTGGACGCAGGTGGAGGAGCGATATTTGACGCGAGCCTTCAAAGAGGCCCGGGAACTGGCGGGTTGCTACAAAGGTTGGAAAGAAGAGGAGATGCCAGGCTTCCACGAAGTGCGAGCGCTATCACTGCACCTGTACCAGAAGGCCGGGAAAGATGGGCAGAAGATCGCGGGTCACGCGAGTGAGGCAATGACCAAAAACTACCAGCGCGACCACGCCGAGATCATCTGGTCCGAGGCGATTCCCGACCTGAATATCAGCGAAATCACCGGGTAGTTTTGCGCTAGTTTTGCGCGGGTATTGCGCAGGCACAAAAAAGCCGATCATATGATCGGCTTAAGTGTCTGATTTTACTCAGGAATATGGTCGGGACGGAGTGATTCGAACACTCGACCCCTAGCACCCCATGCTAGTGCGCTACCGGACTGCGCTACGCCCCGACTAGGCGTGTTACTGGGTTTGCTTCTTAACGAAGCGCTCAAGAATATATCGCAAGCTTTTGAAATTTGGAAGTATTTTCAAAGCAGAAAATCACTTCTTGAGTACCACCAGAACGTCCTCCAGTTCGGAGATCATCTGACGGATCAATTGCTTGTACTGTGTGGTGTCGTCTTTGGCTTCATCACCGGAAAGGCGCAGGCGTGCTCCACCGATGGTGAACCCCTGATCATAAAGCAACGCGCGGATCTGCCGGATCATCAGCACATCCTGGCGCTGATAATACCGGCGATTTCCGCGGCGCTTGACGGGGTTGAGTTGAGGAAACTCCTGCTCCCAATAACGCAGCACATGCGGTTTGACCGCACAGAGCTCACTGACTTCTCCAATGGTGAAGTAGCGCTTGCCCGGAATGACCGGGAGCTCGTCGTTATGACTTGGTTCCAGCATAAGCCTCAACTCGGGCCTTCAACTTCTGCCCTGGACGAAAGGTGACCACACGGCGTGCCGTGATCGGGATTTCTTCACCCGTCTTCGGGTTGCGGCCAGGTCGCTGGCGTTTATCCCGAAGGTCGAAGTTACCGAAACCGGACAATTTGACCTGTTCGTTGTCTTCGAGAGCGTGCCTGATTTCCTCAAAAAACAGCTCGACCAATTCCTTGGCCTCACGTTTATTCAGGCCCAGCTCTTCGTAGAGACGTTCGGCCATTTCAGCTTTCGTCAGAGCCCCCATACGTCACTTCCTTAACGTGGCGTTCAACCTGTGTTCGAGCGAGGTGAGGATATTTTGCGTCGTGGAGTTCACCTCATCGTCATTAAGAGTGCGCGATGGATGCTGCCAGGTCAAGCCAACTGCAAGGCTTTTTCTATGAGGATCAATGCCTTTACCTTGGTACACGTCAAACAACCTGAGGTCTGTCAGCCATTCGCCTGCATTCTCACGGATTACATCCAACACCGCACTGGCGGCAACATCGCGATCAGCCAGCAGGGCCAAGTCACGACGCACTTCAGGAAAGCGCGACAACTCGTGGAATTCAGGCATTTTTCCCGAGGCTACTTCGGCCAGGACCAGCTCGAAAACGAAGACCGGACGGTCGAGACCGAGGGTTTTCGACAATTCAGGGTGGATAGCGCCGATATAGCCAACCAGACGACCTTCACGCTCGATGCGCGCGGTTTGACCCGGGTGCAACGCAGGGTGCTTGCCAGGCGCAAAAGTAAAAGCATCGAGTGCGCCGGCAAAGCCCAGCACCGCTTCCACGTCAGCCTTGACGTCAAAGAAGTCCACAACGTCGCGACCTTGTGCCCAACCTTCCGGCAGACGAGTGCCGCACACCACGCCGGCCAGCATCGGCTCTTGCTTCAAGCCTTCCAGTTGACCGACGAAACGCAGACCGCTCTCGAACAGACGGACACGGTCCTGCTGACGGTTCAGGTTGTGCTGAAGCGCCTTGACCAGCCCCGGCCACAGCGACGAACGCATGGCAGCCATGTCGTTGGAAATCGGATTGGCCAGCAACAGCGGCTCGACACCTGGATTAAACAACTCGAACTGTTTCGGATCGATGAAGCTGTAAGTAATAGCTTCCTGATAACCGCGGGCCACCAACAAACGACGCAGCTCAGGCAGATCGCTACGAGCTTCGGCCTTGGCTTGTGGAGCCAGACGCGCTTGTGGGTAGCGAACTGGCAGGCGGTTGTAGCCGTATAGACGAGCCAGCTCTTCGATCAGATCGACTTCCAGGCTGATGTCGAAGCGATGGCTTGGCACTTCAACGCGCCACTGCCCTGCCCCATCAGCGGAAATCTTCAGGCCCAGGGCACCGAGCAGACGCTCGACCTCCGGCGCCTCGATTTCCATGCCCAGCATCTGGGTGATGCGCTCGGCACGCAGGGTGATCGGAGCGATCGACGGCAGGTGCTGCTCGCTGACCGCTTCGATAATCGGGCCGGCTTCGCCACCGGTGATCTCCAGCAGCAGGCCAGTGGCACGCTCCATGGCTTCACGGGCCAGTTGCCAGTCCACACCACGCTCGTAGCGATGCGAGGCGTCGGTGTGCAAGCCATAGGAACGAGCTTTACCAGCGACAGCGATCTGGTCGAAGAAAGCACTTTCCAGGAAAACATCGCGGGTGGTAGCAGCTACGCCACTGTGTTCGCCACCCATGACGCCGGCAATCGCCAGAGCCCGGGTATGGTCAGCGATAACCAGGGTATCGCTGCGCAAGGTCACTTCCTGGCCGTCGAGCAAGACCAGCTTCTCACCCTCTTCTGCCATCCGTACACGGATGCCACCGTTGATTTCGGCAAGATCGAAAGCATGCAGCGGCTGCCCCAATTCGAGCATTACGTAGTTGGTGATGTCCACAGCCGCATCGATGCTGCGTACTTCAGCACGACGCAGACGCTCGACCATCCACAGTGGGGTCGGCCTGGACAGGTCGACATTGCGGACGACCCGGCCCAGATAACGCGGGCAAGCCGCGGGAGCCAGCACTTCAACCGGACGCACTTCGTCGTGCGCAGGCGCGACGGATAGCACCACTGGACGGGTGACTGGTGCGGCATAGAGCGCGCCAACTTCACGGGCAAGCCCCGCCAGCGACAGGCAGTCACCGCGGTTAGGAGTCAGGTCGACTTCAATGCTGGCATCGTCCAGCTCCAGGTACTCACGGAAATCCTTGCCTACCGGCGCATCGGCCGGCAATTCCATCAGACCGTCATCGCCCTCTCCCACCTGCAGTTCTGCCTGGGAGCACAGCATGCCGTTCGACTCAACACCGCGCAGCTTGGCCTTCTTGATCTTGAAGTCGCCAGGCAGCTCTGCGCCGATCATGGCGAAAGGGATCTTCAGGCCCGGACGCACGTTTGGCGCACCACACACGACCTGGAAGGTTTCCGCGCCATTGCTGACCTGGCAAACACGCAGCTTGTCGGCATCAGGGTGTTGTTCGGTGCTCAGCACCTCGCCCACCACCACGCCACTGAAAACACCGGCGGCCGGCGTCACGCTATCGACCTCAAGACCGGCCATCGACAGACGAGCAACCAGCTCGTCGCGACTTACCTGCGGGCTTACCCAGCCGCGCAGCCATTGTTCACTGAATTTCATCCTGCTCTCCTGAAAGATTCGTTACGGGCGTGCGACCTAGCGAAATTGCGCGAGGAACCGCAAGTCGTTGTCGAAGAACAGGCGCAAGTCATTCACGCCGTAACGCAGCATGGCCAGACGCTCGGCGCCCATACCGAAGGCAAAGCCCTGGAACTCTTCCGGATCGATCCCGGACATGCGCAGCACGTTCGGGTGAACCATGCCGCAGCCCATGACTTCCAGCCAACCGGTCTGCTTGCAGACACGGCAACCTTTACCGCTGCACATCACACATTCCATGTCGACTTCGGCGGACGGCTCGGTGAACGGGAAGTACGAAGGACGGAAACGCACCGCCAATTCTTTTTCGAAGAACACCCGCAGGAACTCTTCGATGGTCCCCTTGAGGTCAGCGAAATTGATGTCGCGATCGATCAGCAGGCCTTCGACCTGGTGGAACATCGGCGAGTGGGTGATATCGGAGTCGCTACGGTACACACGGCCTGGGCAGACGATGCGGATCGGCGGCTGCTGCGATTCCATGGTGCGGACCTGTACCGGCGAGGTATGGGTGCGCAACAGCATGTTCGCATTGAAATAGAAGGTGTCATGCATCGAACGGGCCGGGTGGTGGCCTGGGATGTTGAGCGCCTCGAAGTTGTGATAGTCGTCTTCGACCTCAGGGCCTTCGGCGATGCCGTAGCCGATATGGGTGAAGAACTGTTCAATACGTTCCAGAGTCCGGGTCACAGGATGCAGACCGCCGGAGACCTGGCCACGGCCAGGCAGGGTCACATCGATGGACTCGGCGGACAGTTTGGCAGCCAGTTCGGCTTCTTCAAACAAAGCCTTACGCGTATTGAGAGCCTCTGTAACACGCTCCTTGGCAACGTTGATCAGGGCGCCGACCTGCGGACGCTCCTCTGCCGGCAAATTCCCCAGGGTCTTCATCACCTGAGTCAATTCACCCTTCTTGCCAAGGTACTGAACCCGGATTTGCTCCAGGGCATTGATATCTTCAGCGCTTTGCACAGCCTCTAGTGCTTGAGAGACCAGCGCATCCAGGTTTTCCATGTACAGACTCCAGATACAAAATAGGGGAAGAGCTTGTAGGCTCTTCCCCTATTTATGACGTTTAACACCTGGGCCCACAGAGGTGAGCCCGGGTGACTGTCGGGGGTACTTAAGCCAGAGTGGCTTTAGCTTTCTCGACAATCGCAGCAAACGCCGCTTTTTCGTTCACTGCCAGATCAGCCAGAACCTTACGGTCGATCTCGATGGACGCTTTTTTCAGGCCGGCGATGAAACGGCTGTAGGACAGACCGTTGATACGAGCACCTGCGTTGATACGAGCGATCCACAGAGCGCGGAACTGACGTTTTTTCTGACGACGGTCACGGTAGGCGTATTGGCCTGCCTTGATTACCGCTTGCTTGGCAACACGGAATACGCGGGAGCGCGCGCCGTAGTAGCCTTTAGCAAGTTTCAGAATTTTTTTGTGACGTTTACGGGCAATGACGCCACGCTTTACACGAGCCATGAGTTACTTCCTCTATTCTTGATCCAAAAATTAACGAAGGCGCAGCATGCGCTCGACTTTTGCCACGTCAGACGGATGCAGCAAGCTGCTACCGCGCAGTTGACGCTTACGCTTGGTCGACATTTTGGTCAGGATGTGGCTCTTGAAAGCGTGCTTGTGCTTGATACCGTTAGCAGTTTTCAGAAACCGCTTAGCAGCACCACTTTTGGTTTTCATCTTTGGCATGTTCGGATACTCCGCATTCAGTTGATAAACATAATCAGAAGGCCTGCCGTGCCCTGTTGATTACTTCTTCTTTTTCGGGGCGATGACCATGATCAGCTGGCGTCCTTCCATCTTAGGATGCTGTTCGACCGAACCGTACTCTTGCAGGTCAGCTTCAACCCGCTTGAGGAGTTCCATCCCCAGCTCCTGGTGGGCCATCTCACGGCCGCGGAATCGCAAGGATACCTTGGCCCTGTCCCCGTCACTCAGGAAACGTACCAGGTTGCGCAGTTTTACCTGGTAATCCCCTTCCTCCGTCCCTGGACGAAACTTGATTTCTTTTACCTGAATCTGCTTCTGGTTCTTCTTCGCCGCAGCAATCTGCTTCTTCTTCTCGAAGATCGACTTGCCGTAGTCCATCACACGGCAAACCGGTGGGACTGCGTCGGCGGAGATTTCCACCAGATCAAGCTTGGCTTCTTCAGCAATACGAAGCGCTTCATCAATCGAGACGATGCCAATCTGCTCGCCGTCAGCGCCAATTAACCGAACCTCGCGTGCCGAGATATTCTCGTTGATCGGGGCTTTCGGTGCAGCTCGTTTATCTTGTCTCATTTCACGCTTAATAATAATTACTCCGAATCTGGGCGACCACGCCGGGAAACCGCTTGTGCAAGGAACTCCGAGAATTGAGCGACGGGCATCGAGCCCAGGTCAGCACCTTCACGGGTACGCACAGCGACAGTCTGCGTCTCGACTTCCCGATCTCCAATAACCAAGAGATAGGGAACCTTGAGCAAAGTATGCTCGCGGATTTTAAAGCCGATCTTTTCATTTCTCAAGTCGGACTTGGCACGAAATCCGCTTTGGTTGAGGGTTTTTTCCACTTCGAGGGCAAAATCTGCCTGTTTATCAGTGATATTCATCACCACGGCCTGGGTCGGAGCCAGCCACGCAGGGAATGCGCCTTCGTAATGTTCGATCAGAATCCCGACGAAACGCTCGAAGGAACCGAGGATCGCCCGGTGCAACATCACCGGATGTCTACGGCTGTTATCTTCGGAAACGTATTCAGCGCCCAGACGGATCGGCAGGTTGAAATCGAGCTGCAAGGTACCACACTGCCAGACACGCCCCAGGCAGTCTTTCAGCGAGAATTCGATTTTCGGGCCGTAGAATGCACCTTCCCCTGGCTGCAGGTCGTATGGCAACCCGGCACTATCAAGCGCAGCGGCCAAGGCATTTTCAGCGCGATCCCACAGCTCGTCGGAGCCCACACGCTTTTCAGGGCGGGTGGAAAGCTTCATTTCGATGTCCTTGAAGCCGAAGTCGGCATAGACATCCATGGTCAGCTTGATGAATGCCGCGGATTCGGCCTGCATCTGCTCTTCGGTACAGAAGATGTGCGCGTCGTCCTGAGTGAAGGCACGCACACGCATGATGCCGTGCAACGCACCGGACGGCTCGTTACGGTGGCAGGCACCAAACTCAGCCAGACGCATCGGCAGCTCGCGGTAGCTCTTCAGGCCCTGGTTGAACACCTGCACGTGGCACGGGCAGTTCATCGGCTTGATGGCGTAGTCGCGGCTTTCCGACTCGGTAGTGAACATGTTTTCGGCGTAGTTGGCCCAGTGTCCGGATTTCTCCCACAGGCTGCGATCGACCACCTGCGGAGTCTTGATCTCCAGGTAGCCATTGTCGCGCTGAACCTTGCGCATGTACTGCTCGAGCACCTGGTACAGGGTCCAGCCGTTCGGATGCCAGAACACCATGCCCGGCGCTTCTTCCTGGGTATGGAACAGGCCCAGGCGCTTGCCGATCTTGCGATGGTCGCGCTTCTCGGCTTCCTCGATACGCTGGATGTAGGCCGCCAGTTGCTTCTTGTCCGCCCAGGCAGTGCCGTAGACACGCTGCAACTGCTCGTTCTTGGCATCGCCACGCCAGTAGGCGCCGGACAGCTTGGTCAGCTTGAAAGACTTGAGGAAGCGAGTATTCGGCACGTGCGGACCGCGGCACATGTCGACGTATTCTTCGTGGTAGTACAGGCCCATGGCCTGTTCGTTCGGCATGTCCTCGACCAGGCGCAGCTTGTAGTCTTCACCGCGAGCCTTGAACACTTCGATCACTTCGGCGCGCGGAGTGACTTTCTTGATGACGTCGTAATCTTTCTCGATCAGCTGCTGCATGCGCTGTTCGATTGCCGCCAGGTCGTCCGGGGTGAAAGGACGCTCGTAGGCGATATCGTAATAGAAGCCTTCATCGATCACCGGACCGATAACCATCTTCGCGGTCGGATACAGCTGCTTGACCGCGTGGCCAACCAGGTGAGCGCAAGAGTGGCGAATGATCTCCAGCCCCTCTTCATCCTTTGGCGTGATGATTTGCAGGGTCGCGTCGCTGTCGATCAGATCGCAGGCGTCGACCAGTTTGCCATTGACCTTGCCGGCCACGGTGGCCTTGGCCAGACCTGCACCAATGGATGCGGCGACCTCGGCTACGGAAACCGGATGATCGAATGAACGTTGACTGCCGTCGGGAAGAGTAATAGTGGGCATGGCGCCTCCTCTCCTAGTGGTGACCCCTACCAAAGGTCACGTGGGTTGGGATGAGCCAGTACGCGGTTCGATCCAGGCCGTTCGTGACGAACGCCTGCCTCACAGTGGCAGGAGCCTTGCGGCCAACCGGTAAAACGAACCAGAGTGACTGGAGTTCAAATCAGAAAAATAGAGGCATAGACCGCGGTGGGATTGAAACTCGCCCAGAGCCTGAAAACACCCAAGCCGGGCATGCTAGCACAGATGAACGGTCATCGCGCCGTACTTCCCACCGGGACAGCGTAGCAGCGCTTTCTAAGCTACAAAGTGAACTTGATGTGTACCCAAGGTCTCAAATACACCGAGAATCGCCATTCTTGTACCAACCCCAGGAGAGCTCGACTCATGCGCCTCACCCAACTATTCGCCCTTGCCGCCCCTTTCGCCCTGCTGCTGCCACTGAGCGCGCAAGCCGCCTGGCCAGCCGGGGTACGCGCCGAATACATGAAGGATTGCACGGCTGCCGCCAGCCAGAGCGTTGATGTGAAAAGTGCGGAAAAGCACTGCGCCTGTGGTGCGGACAAGCTCAATGAGAAATTCACTACCGACGAAATCAAACAACTCATGAGCAAGCAGACTCAACCGGATCCGGCGCTGAGAACCAAGGCGCTGGAGGCTATTGCCGCTTGCCGGGTGGTGAAATAAGTCTTTAAAGCGCGAGAGAGGGCCTTGAATCAGGTTCGATGCGATCTGAAAACCGACCTTTTTTCACAATTTACGCAGCTTTTACGGCTTTTTTTATCACCGAATATTTTCGCTGAAAGCCCCTTAAACCGGGGCCTTCAGCCGATCGGAGCAACAAAACGGACTCAAGCACCTGGGAATCGGCACGTCCAGGGGGCTCCCAAGTCGAACATTTCGACTATGATAGCCCGGTGTGCCCAGTTGGCCTGAGCAGCACAGTACTACTGAAAATATATGTTTCTTGGAGATACACCATGTCTAATCGCCAAACCGGCACCGTAAAATGGTTCAACGATGAAAAAGGCTTCGGCTTCATCACTCCTCAAGGTGGCGGTGACGACCTGTTCGTACACTTCAAAGCTATTGAAAGCGACGGTTTCAAAAGCCTGAAAGAAGGCCAGACCGTTTCCTTCGTGGCTGAGAAAGGCCAAAAGGGTATGCAAGCTGCACAAGTTCGTCCTGAGTAATTTCTCAGCGAGCTAAAAAAACCCCGTCCATGTGACGGGGTTTTTTATGCACGGTGCAAAAACGCCGACAGGATCAGCCGCAGTTGACCCGAGTGATCACCAGGTTGTTATCGGTGTTGAGGTTCAGCCGATCGGAACGGTATTCCAGGGTGATCATGTCATTCGGCTTGAGAATACGGGCGTTCTGCGCACCTGCGCGAGTGCGTGCCTGCTCCAGCAGCTCAGGCGAAGCTTTTTTGCCGATGGCGAATTCGGCCGCCTTAGCCTCACAGCGACTATGGCCGCTCTCGGTCGCTACCGGATCCTTATCCGGCGAAGAAGTGCTGCACCCTGTCAAAACGACTGCAGCCAACAAGGTACCGAATGACGCGAGCTTCCAAGGCATGAAGCCTCCTTTTCAAAAATAAGCAGAGATAGTGCGACAACCACTCTGACTATTGGTTTCACAAACGGACTGGCCAATGGCCTCTTGGCCAAGACAGCGGGCAAGTCTGCATCAGGTACGGCCACGTTTTCATGCAGCAATCGTGACTGGATATGAACAGACTCAGTAAATATCGATGTAATCGAACGGTGGCTTCGGCCAGTTCTGTTTCAATGCGTTAAGAATCTGCGTCACCCAGACCTCATCGCTAGCCGCTACAAGGCCGACATAACCGGAGCCGGCAGCCCAGGTTTCCAGCCTGAACAGCAGGCCGTCGATTTCCGCACCACCGACCACGCCCGACGAGATATAGGCAATCCCCGTCTTGGTCACTCGCAGCTGGGTATGCACATCGTCACTGGCCGACGCCAGCAACTGGCGCACCGCCTCGAAGGTCAAGGCATCAGGGTTGTTCAAATCGATCTGCACACGGGCACCCTTTGAAAACAGACAATGACCAAGTGTCGCACAGCCCTCCCCTCATGCCTAAGTCGGAGTGCGAAAAGCCCGCCAAGGTGTTTAACTCTACAAGACCGGAAGCCCTCGACAAGCGCCTGTCCGGCCCGCCCATTTCCGAGCTTGCGAGACATCCATGGCCACCGTGACGATCGACGCCGACATCAAAGCCAAATGGCCCGAAGGCCACTGCTCCTATAGCCCCGGCAGCCCCGAAGAGCTGGCGATCATCGGCATCGACCTACTGATCAGGGAACTGGGCACCGAAGCGGCCCAGACGTTCATCGAGCAGATATTCGAGAAGTATCCCGGCGAGCACTCGGGCACGCCGGATACAGGGAAGGCGTAACGCCCGACAGGCTGGCACCTGCCGGGAATATCACTTATTTCAGGCGAGCCAGGCGCTCGGTCAGCAGATCGAAGAAGCCCTGGGCATCGCCATTCTCCACCCAGAACACGTTCTTCTCCTGCTTCAGGCCGTCGTACCAATCGACGATGGTCTGACCGAAGGTTGGGCCCTCACGGCTGTCGATCACCAGGTTGGCCTGGCGCCCGCTGAACAGCTCGGGCTTGAGCAGGTAGGCAACGACGGTCGCGTCATGCACCGGGCCACCCGGAATGCCGTAGTGCTCCATGTCACCCTTGACGTATTCGTTGAGGATATCGCCCACCACCTTACTGGCATTGTTGTTCAAGGCCGCGATCTTCTGCAGGCGCGCATCGCTGGTCAGTACCTTGTGGGTGACGTCCAGCGGCAGGTAAGTCAGCTTCACACCGCTCTTGAGCACCACCTCGGCAGCCTGCGGATCGGCGAACAGGTTGAACTCGGCCACCGGGGTGATGTTGCCACCATTGAAATGCGCCCCGCCCATGACCACCACTTCCTTGATGCCTTGAGTGATATCCGGTGCCTGGATCAGCGCCAGCGCCAGGTTGGTCTGCGGCCCCAGCATGGCAATGGTGATGCTGTGGGGCTTGGCGGCGCGCAGGGTGTCGATCAGGTAATTGATCGCACTGCCCTCGGCCAGGCCTTTTTTCGGCTCATGCACCGTGACCCCGGAAATGCCTTCCTTGCCATGAATGTTCTCGGCATAGATCGGCGTGCGCAGCAGCGGCTTCGGCGCACCAGCGTACACCGGCACCTCTTCGCGCCCCGCCCACTCACGGGCCAGGCGCGCATTACGCGAAGTCTTGTCCAGGCGCACGTTGCCGGCCACCGTGGTCAGCGCGCGGATCTGCAGCTCTTCCGGCGACGCCAGGGCGAACAGCAACGCAACCACATCATCGGCACCCGGATCGGTATCGATGATCAGATCGATTTTTTCTGCCGCATGGGCGCTGGTAGCAGTGAACAGGGACACGAGCAGAACACTCCGGATCAGGTGCTTCAGTAGCTGAGCATAGCGGTGCATGGCGCACTCCTTTGCGTGGTTGAACAGAGAGAGGCAACGCTCAGAACGTCACCCCGGCAATCAAAGCAATGTTGCAATAAGGCTGACACTCGCCCGTCCGGACGATGGCCCGCGCCTGGCGGCTGAGCACCTTGAACTCATCGTGGCCCAACAGCTTGCGCGCGCCCAGCGCCCCTTCGGTGCTCAGCGCCTCAAGCGCCTGCAAGACCGGGGACTGTCGATCCAGAATCTCCTGCGCCAGTACATGGCCCTCCACCTGCATCTCGCAAAGCACTACCTGCAAGGTGCTGAGGAAGTCCGGAATGCCCTGGGTCAGGGCCAGGTCGATCAATTCGACGCCCGGTGGCACAGGCAGGCCGGCATCGCCGATGATCACGATATCGCCGTGCCCCAGGGAGGCGATCAGTCGCGACAGGGCGACATTGAGCAAGGGTGTCTTTTTCATGCGGGAGAGAACGCCTGTACGTCGGACAACGTGGGAATGGAAGGTTGCGCACCTGGGCGAGTCACCGACAGCGCTGCCGCGACCTGGCCGAAACGAATCGCCTCGACCTCGCTCTTGCCGGCAGCCAGGGCGGCAGCAAAACCACCGACGAAGGTATCGCCAGCGGCGGTGGTATCGACCGCCTTGACCTTGGGCGCCGGGAAATGCTCGAAGCTCGTGCCATTGGCAAACAGCGAACCCTGGGACCCGAGCGTGATGATGACCTTGCCGGCACCGGCGGCGATCAGGCGGGCGGCCGCGGCTTCGGCGCTTGCCAGGGAATCCACTGGCAAGCCGCTGAGGGCCGCGGCCTCGCTTTCGTTGGGAATCAGATAGTCGATGGACGCGTACCAGTCTGCCGGCAACGGGCCACTGGCCGGTGCAGGGTTGAGGATCACTGTCTTGCCCAGTTCACGGCCGCGCTTGAGGCTATACCCCACCGTGGGCAGCGGCACTTCGAGCTGGCAGATGATCACGTCGGCCGCCTGCAGCACCTTGTCGAAGCCGCTGACGACCTCTGGCGTGAGCTGACCGTTGCCACCGGCCACGATCACAATTGCGTTCTGGCTGCTGTCGTCCACCACGATCAAGGCGACGCCACTGGAGCCGGGGACAGCGGTGACGGCCTGGCAATCGATCTGTTCGGCGAGCAACGCCGAACGCAATTGCTCGCCGTAGGCATCATCACCGACGCAACCGATCATCGACACCTGGGCGCCCAGACGGGACGCCGCCACTGCCTGGTTCGCCCCCTTGCCACCGGAAACCGTGGCGAACGACTGGCCGATCAGGGTTTCACCGGCACGCGGCAGCCGCTCGGCCCGGGTGACCAGGTCCATGTTGAGGCTACCTACTACCACTACTTTTGCTGGCATACATCGATACTCACAATTCGATTCAACGGTACTCGGCGAATGCGCCGACCACGGGCGCCGTCGACTCGCGCAGGACAATGCTTGGCGTGACGATCCGCTGGTCGGTCGGCAATCCAGGCGCAGCGATACGACGCAGCAACAGCTCCGCCGCCTGCTCGCCCAGTTGCAGGATCGACTGGCCGACCGTGGTCAGCGCCGGATACACATAACGGCTCATCTGGATGTCGTCGAAGCCAATCACCGACAGCTCGCTCGGCACCCGGATATTGCGCTCCGCCGCCGCGCGCAGCACACCGATGCCCATCATGTCGTTGCCGGCGAAGATCGCGCTGGGCGGGTTGCGCTCCAGCAACTGGGCCGCCGCGTGATAACCGCCGGTGCTGGTGAAGTCGCTCTGCAGGATACGCTCCGCAGGCACCTCCACGCCGGCTTCGCGCAACGCCCGCTGGAACCCCGCCAGACGCAGCTGCGCCACGCTGGTGTAGTCCGGACCGCCGATGCAGGCGATATCACGATGGCCCAACTCGAGCAGATGACGGGTCGCCAGGTACGCGCCGTATTCGTGGTCGATCCGCACCAGGTCCGCATCCACCCCTTCCAGCCCCCGGTCGACGATCACCATCGGTGTGCGCACAGCCGCCAGGCCCTTGGCCAGCCCACCGTCGCCACCTGCCGAGGTCACAATCAGGCCGTCGATGCGTTTTTCCAACAGCACCCGCAGGTAGCTGCGCTGTTTTTCCGGGTCATCGTCGGAGTTGCAGAGAATCACGCAGTAGCCGTTGCGCTCGCAATAATCCTCGATCCCCCGGGCCAGTTCGGCGAAATACGGGTTGAGGCTGTTGGGCACCAACAGGCCGATGGTCGCCGTGGTCTTGGCCTTCAGCGAGCGCGCCACGGCGCTGGGCACGTAGTCGAGCTGCTGGATCGCCGCCTCGACCTTGATCCGCACCTCCTCGCTGACCGGGCGTGTCTTGTTCAACACGTGGGAAACCGTGGTGTAGGAGATCCCCGCGAGGGCCGCCACATCTTTGATCGTTGCCATGACTCAGCTCCGCCGGCTTGCGCGCTGGCTGCGATAAGTATCCAGCACCACCGCAATCACGATGACCGCGCCGGTGATGATACGTTTGGTCGGCTCGGTCGCGCCGATCTGCGCCAGCCCCGCGGCCAGCACCGAGATAATCAACACCCCGAAAAAGGTGCTGATCACCGATCCGCGTCCGCCCATCAGGCTGGTACCGCCGATCACCACGGCCGCGATCACTTGCAGCTCCAGGCCGGAGCCGGCATTCGGGTCCGCGGCCTCCAGGCGGGAAATCTGGAACAGCGCGGCGATGCCCGCCAGCAGTCCCATCAGGCTGAACACCAGGATCTTGTAGGGCTTGGGATTGATGCCGGCCAGGCGCACCGCTTCCTCGTTGGTGCCGATGCCGATCAGGTAACGGCCGAACACCGTGCGCGTCAACACCGCCTGGGCGATGAAGATGATCAGCAAGGCGATGATGAAGGACGGCGAGATGCCAAAGGCGATCGGGTTCGACAACCAGGCGAAGGCATCACCGATATAGGCAGTGCGCGAGCCGGTCATCTGGTAAGCCACGCCGCGGGCCATTTCCAGCACGCCGAGGGAGACGATGAACGAAGGAATACGCCAGGCCACGGTGATCGAGCCGGTGATAGTCCCGGCCAATGCCGCGCAGCCCATGCCCAGCAGTGCCGCCGGGATGACACTCCAGCCCCAGCCGAGAATCGCCACGCTGACGGTGGAGGCCGCCAGGGCCAGCACCGAGCCCACGGACAGGTCGATACCGCCGATGATCAGGACAAAGGTCATGCCCACCGCCAGCACCATCAGGTCCGGGATCTGGTTGGCCAGGGTGCTGAAGGTGTCGTAGGAAAGAAAGTGGCTGCTCAGCGTCGAGAACAGCGCAATCATGGCCAGCAAGGCACCGGCCAGCCCCAGGTAGGTGCCCAGGCCGTAGTAGTTGCCGCCACATTTGCCGGCCGAAGATGCAGTTTTCATGGGAGGTCCCTAGGCGCCGCTTCGTTGAGCAACGCATCACGTTTTTGATAGCCGGCGAAAGCGGCGGCAAGCAGTTCATCCTGGGTCCAGCTGTCGCGCTCGAAGGTATCGATCAGGCGCCCGGCGGACAGCACGCCAATGCGATCGCAGATCAGCATCAGCTCCCGCAAGTCACTGGAAACCACCACCAGCGCCTTACCCTGGCGAGTCAGTTCGCCGAGCAGGCCGTAGATGTCGAACTTGGCGCCGACATCGATGCCGCGGGTCGGCTCGTCGAACAGCAGCACCGCGCAATCGCGCTCCAGCCAGCGACCGATGACCACCTTCTGCTGATTGCCGCCGGACAGTTCGGACACCCGTTGCGCCGGCCCCGAACTGCGAATGCGCATGGCATCGATCTGCCGCTGCGCCAGCGCCGATTCGTCACGGCCATTGACCAGGCCGCCACGGGAGATTTCCGGCATGTTGCCCAGGGCGATATTGGCGCTGATGGATTGCGTCAGCAGCAGGCCTTCACCCTTGCGATCCTCGGTGATCAGGGCAATGCCGTGGGCCACCGCGTCGACCGGCGAACGGATATTCGCCACCTGCGCCGGAGAACCCAGGGCAACCGTGCCGCTGTCAGCCTTGTCGGCACCGAAGATCAGGCGCAACAGCTCGGTGCGCCCGGCCCCGATCAACCCGGAAATACCGAAGATCTCGCCGCTGCGCACCTCGAAAGACACGTCCAGTACCTTGTCGGAACGACTCAGGCCGCTGACCGTCAGGGCCGGCGCACCAATCTTGCGCGGACCGAGATCGATGTGCTCGCCCAGCTCGCGCCCCACCATCAGGTTGACCAGTTGCTCGCTGTTGTAATTGGCCATCGGCTCGACGCAAACCAGGCAACCGTCACGCAGCACCGCAATGCGCTGGGCGACCCGGGCCAGTTCTTCCAGGCGATGGGAGATGTAGATGATGGCTACGCCACGGGCCTGTAGACGGGTGATCTGCTCGAAGAGCAACTCGACTTCGCGGGCCGTGAGCATCGCGGTCGGCTCGTCGAGGATCAGCACATGGCAGTCGCCGATCAGGTTGCGCGCGATCTCCACCATCTGCTGGTGGCCGATCCCCAGTTCGCCGACCAGGGTATCGGGATCAATCGCTTCCAGGCCGACCTGAGCCATGGCTTCGATCGCCGCCTTGCGCAACTGTTTGCGATTGATCCAACCGCCGCGGCTGGGCAGGTTATCGAGGAACAGGTTCTCGGCCACCGACAGGGTCGGCAACAGGTTGAGCTCCTGCATGACCATGCGGATACCCAGCTCCTCGGCCTGGGTGCGACTGCCGGGACGGTAAGCCTGACCGTTGAAACGCATCTCTCCGGTGGTCGGGGTCACCAGGCCACCGATGATTTTCGACAGGGTGCTTTTGCCTGCGCCGTTTTCCCCGGTCAGCGCCAGCACCTCCCCGCGCATCAG
Source organism: Pseudomonas sp. SBT1-2 (assembly GCF_028640875.1). Classification (NCBI taxonomy): domain Bacteria; kingdom Pseudomonadati; phylum Pseudomonadota; class Gammaproteobacteria; order Pseudomonadales; family Pseudomonadaceae; genus Pseudomonas; species Pseudomonas sp. SBT1-2. The sequence goes on from NZ_JAQZAA010000082.1 coordinate 91,471, forward strand.
CGTCAGGTCGATGCCGGTCAATACCGGTTGCGCGTAGGTCTTGCCGATACCGCTGACCGAAAGGACAGCGTTCACAGCGGAAACTGACATAAGAAACTCTCCATGCGCCCGCCTGTTCAGGCGGGCGCCGTTGCGCCGCCAGAACGATTACTGGGTGACCAGCTCAACCGGAGTTTCGATCACGCCATTGGCGCCGCCGTCCACCTTCTCGCCCTTGAGAATCTTCAGGGCTGTCTCGATACCGAAGACTGCCTGCTTGGCGGCGAACTGGTCGGCGGTCGCCAGCACGCGACCGTCCTTGAGCATCGGCTTGATGGCATTGATGTTGTCGTAGCCGACCACCTTGACCTTGCCGGCCTTGCCCGCCGCACGCACCGCCGAAACAGCACCGACGGCCATGCTGTCGTTACCGGCCAGCAGCGCCTTGAGGTTCGGGTATTCGCTGAGCATGGCGGCGGCGACACGGTTGCCGGCGTCGATTTCCCAGTCACCGGATTGCAGCGAGACCACCTTGATCTGCGCGGCCTCCATTGCATCCTTGAAGCCTGCGGTGCGCTGCTGGGCATTGGTGGTGGTCGACACGCCTTCGATGATGCCGACTTCGTCACCGGCCTTCAGGTCCTTGGCCAGGTACTCGCCCACCAGGCGCGCTCCCTTGCGGTTGTCGGGGCCGACAAAAGGCACGCTGATGTTTTTGCTCTTGAGTACCGCCGGGTCCAGCTGGTTGTCGATGTTGATCACGGTGATACCGGCGTCCACCGCCTTCTTGATCACCGGCACCATGGCCTTGGAATCCGCCGGGGCGATCACCAGCGCGTTGACCTTGGAAACGATCATCTGCTCGACGATACGGATCTGATTGGCGGTGTCGGTTTCATCCTTGATGCCGTTGGAGACCAGGTCGAAATCGGCGGCATGGTCTTTTTGATACGCCTTGGCGCCGTCTTCCATAGTGAGGAAGAATTCGTTGGCCAGGGATTTCATGACCAGGGCGACCTTGGGTTTTTCCGGGGTCTCGGCGAATGCCGAAGAGAGAGGAAGCGTAGCGGATGCGGCAGCCAGAACAGCGACAGCGAGAAGACGTCCAGCGAATGGCAGCTTCATGGGTTCACTCCGATCTTATGATTATTGTGAGCAACGCTTGCGCTGGAGTACGCTCGACGACCTTCAGGCCCCGATGAACGCGGCTTGAAGCGAACCTGAGGCGGGTGTGACTCTTATTCGCCCAGGGCCTGCGCAAACGTTTGCGTAGAACGAACTATGCGAACCCTGCCGGGATTTGTCAACGGGAAAGCCAGCGCCCATGAGCACCGCGGAACGCCAGGACAGGCGCCCCGCCAAAACAACACGCAATCATGCGGTGGTGCTGACCAGCCCGCCCGCGCCCGACGAAGAGTCCTTGCTCAACTCCTTGACCAGGTTCCCCACCACTTCCTGCAACGCACCGCTGGTATCGGCGAGCTGGCCTTGAATCGCCATCACCACAGTCGCCTTGGCTTCCGGGGTCGGGTAGCTCGCCGCCTGGGCGGCGGCCAACTGCTGCTGTTGCTCCTGCAATTGCGCCTGCAGTTCTTTCATGCGCTTGAGCAGCATTTTTACCACCAGACTCTGATTGTCCCCTTCGGACTCTTGAGTCTCGGCCTTCTCGGCTTCGGCACCGGACGCCACCCGCAGCTTGCCGTCTTCGTCCAGCCCCAGGGCTTGTGCAGCGTTATCGGCGGCGCCCTGGCTCAGAGCATCGATAGTGGCCGGCGATTTACCGTTGATGGTGATGGCCCCGGCAGCAGGGAAACCGACAGAAATAGACATGTGAGCTCCATAAAGAAACGATCCTTGAAGGGCATCGGCTGCAAGGACCAGCTCTTTAATTCAGGGTTTTCCTCATGCCAATCAGAACTGTCGGACAACCGAACGCGAATCTTCCGACTATTCGGAAAACCGGACAGCAAAACGTCCCGTGCATCCGGTAAATAAAAATAAATTGATATAAATCATTAAGTTAAAAGAGTTTTGCGACCACAGTCCGGCTGGTACAGATCCTGCTCTTCCTTTTCGCCCGCGGCATTCAGATCTGTCTCGGGTGTATCTAGATGAACCTGCACCAGCACCGTCTCACTACTAGAGAGAAAATAATGAAATCTGCTTTCAACACCCTTGTTCCGGGCGCCTTGGCCCTCCTCTTGCTCCTTCCGACTGCATTGCAGGCCAAGGAAGTCGAAACCCAACAGAAGCTGGCCAACGTGGTCGTGCTCGCTACCGGCGGCACCATTGCCGGCGCCGGCGCCAGTGCCGCCAACAGCGCCACCTATCAGGCCGCCAAAGTCGGCATCGAGCAGTTGATCGCCGGGATCCCCGAGCTGAGCCAGGTCGCCAATGTGCGCGGCGAACAGGTCATGCAGATCGCCTCTGAAAGCATCACCAACGAAAACCTGCTGCAACTGGGCCGTCGTGTCGCCGAGCTGGCCGACAGCAAGGACGTCGATGGCATCGTCATCACCCACGGCACCGATACCCTGGAAGAAACCGCGTACTTCCTGAACCTGGTGGAAAAGACCGACAAGCCCATCGTAGTGGTCGGCTCCATGCGTCCGGGTACCGCCATGTCCGCCGACGGCATGCTCAACCTGTACAACGCCGTCGCCGTGGCCGGTAGCAAGGAAGCCCATGGCAAGGGCGTGCTGGTCACCATGAACGACGAGATCCAGTCGGGTCGCGACGTCAGTAAAATGATCAATATCAAGACCGAAGCCTTCAAGAGCCCATGGGGCCCGCTGGGCATGGTGGTGGAAGGCAAGTCCTACTGGTTCCGCCTGCCGGCCAAGCGTCACACCTCGGGTTCGGAATTCGATATCAAGACCATCAAGAGCCTGCCTGACGTAGAAATCGCCTATGGCTATGGCAACGTCAGCGACACCGCCTACAAGGCCCTGGCCCAGTCCGGCGCCAAAGCCATCATCCACGCCGGTACCGGCAATGGCTCGGTGTCTTCCCGCGTAGTGCCTGCCCTGCAAGAGCTGCGCAAGAATGGCGTGCAAATCATTCGTTCGTCCCACGTCAATGCCGGCGGCTTCGTACTGCGCAACGCGGAACAGCCTGACGACAAATACGACTGGGTCGTGGCCAACGACCTGAACCCGCAGAAAGCCCGCATCCTGGCCATGGTCGCCCTGACCAAGACCCAGGACAGCAAGGAACTGCAGCGGATGTTCTGGGAATACTGATTGACCCGCCCGACCTGCTCAGGTCGGGCACTGCTCTACCCCGCACTCGCCCGCCCCGGGTGAGCGCTCCGCCCCAGTTGGCCGGCTCTCTTCCTTTCCCGCCGATAAAAAACTCAATCGTTTTGCAGTAATCCGCGGATATCGCTGTCAGAAGAACTTCTTGAATTTTAAGCGGTTGCGAAATTTCCTACAGTAAAATACTGTACGCGCATACAGCTTAATAAGGAATGTTCCGTGCCCGCCGCAGCAACTACCCCACCAAGCTCTTATGAACGCCTCGGTTTGCGCGTTCAGAAAATCATCAATTCGCCCAACGCGCAAAAAGCCAAAGCCGCCCTGATCTTCCGTCAGCCCGACGAGGTGGTCGACGAGTGGGAGCGCCTGCTCGAAGAAATCGCCGAAAACGACAACGTCACCCTCGCCTATCGCGATGACGGCGGTGTGCAGATTTTCTGGGTCGTGCCGAAGGAAGACTGAGTCGATGAGTGTCCGCTGTTTTGCTGTACTGCTGTTTTGTGTTGCCCTGAATGCCCACGCCGATGCACCCCGCACCTTCAACGAAGCGAAGAAAATCGCCTGGAAGCTGTACGCCCCGCAATCCACCGAGTTCTACTGCGGCTGCAAGTACAGCGGCAATCGGGTCAACCTCGCCGCCTGCGGTTACGTACCACGCAAGAATGCCAACCGCGCCGCGCGCATCGAGTGGGAACACATAGTTCCTGCCTGGCAGATCGGCCATCAGCGCCAATGCTGGCAGCAAGGCGGGCGCAAGAACTGCACCCGCCACGACCCGATCTATCAACGCGCCGAAGCCGACCTGCACAACCTGGTGCCGAGCATCGGCGAGGTCAACGGCGACCGTAACAACTTCAGCTTCGGGTGGCTGCCGGCGCAGTCCGGCCAGTACGGCTCATGCCTGACCCAGGTCGACTTCAAGGCCAAGAAGGTCATGCCGCGCCCGTCCATTCGCGGCATGATCGCCAGGACCTACTTTTATATGAGCAAGCAGTACAACCTGCGCCTGTCGAAACAGGATCGCCAGTTGTACGAAGCCTGGAACAAGACCTATCCGGTACAACCCTGGGAGCGCCAGCGCAATCAGAGCGTGGCCTGTGTGATGGGGCGCGGCAACGAGTTCGTCGGCCCGGTCAACCTGAAGGCCTGCGGCTGATTCCGTCCGGATTACCGATAAACACCTGGGGCATGGACAGCCCCTTCAAGATGACTGAGCGCCGACCAGGCCGGTCGCTCAACGTCGCTGCGACGACCTGGCCTGGCACTCAGAAGAACGGCTTACTGCGCGACGCGGTGCTCGATCACTTGCGGTTCGATATTGCGCTTCTTGGCCTTGGTCAGCTTTTCGACCAGCTCGGTTTTCTTGGCTTCGGCTTCGGCCTGGGAATCGAACGGGCCGATCAGCACCCGATCCTTGCCCTCTTCGACGACGACATAGGAAACGATCCCGTGCTCGATCAGCCAGCCAGCCAGATCGCTCGTCGCCTGAGGCAGGGTGCCGGCGACCAGCACATCCCATTGCGGTTTCGTGGCGGCCTGCGGCGGCTGTGCCTGGACGACCGGCGCCACCTTCTTGTCGACCTCGACCTTCTTGCCCTCACCGCATCCCGCCAATGCCAGGACCGCCATCATCATCGCTACTGTGCGCACAACCTACCCCTTGAAAGTCTGAGGCGGCGATTTTAGCACCCCAATCCCCTGCGCAAACGCCACAAAATCAGCGCAAAACAAGGAGAATGATATTTATCGCCTCTGTATAGTTGCAGCTCGGGAATTAATACCGCGTCTGCGCGTCAGAAAGAGGCACCCACACAGTGGTACTTCGCAGTAATCTATACGCACTACTACCGACATCTGCACTGTCTGAATCAGGTGCCCTACAAAGCAATCAAGGAGAAGATCATGCTGATACTCACCCGCAAAGTCGGTGAAAGCATAAATATCGGTGACGACATCACGATCACCATTCTGGGCGTGAGCGGCCAGCAAGTCCGGATTGGCATCAATGCCCCGAAAGACGTCGCAGTCCATCGCGAAGAAATCTACCAACGGATCCAAGCCGGCCTCACCGCCCCGGACAAACGCGAAACACCTTGAGCGTCATGAGCGGCCAGCCCTTTGTCTCATCACAATGGCTGGCGCAGCGTCGTCGTTGATTGATTCCCCCGCAGCACACTCCCCTCTTCAAATGGCAGCGGCGCAGTTCAGGCCGCCAGCGCCAGCCCTGGCAAAGTGCGTTACCCAAGCCCTCCACCGATAGCGCTCCATCCCGGCAATCTGTCGATACGACTCGGCCGGGAGAAAGCCCTCCCTCGTTTTTGTATAAATACTCAGTAGCGTGGCAACGAGCAGGAGGAGTAATTTCAAGACCTACCGCCTCCGCGAGCCTGCCGAGGCTCCCCCTTGCCACCGGCAGACGCTTTACGAACAAGGAGCGGTCAATGCAAGAGTTCGCTTACCTTCTGATCACCAACGACCTGAATGCAATGCGCACCATTGCCGCCTGCTCGACGGAGGGGCTCTACGAAGTCAAACGCGGAATATTCACCTTCCGCTCCCAGGCCAACGTCGACTACCTGCACCGTGCGCTGGCCATCGTCAGCGACGAGTTCGGCATCATTCCTGTGCAGCAGGCCGAGTTCAAAACCAACCGGGCCACCATCAGCAAGGCTTTCAGCCAACTCTGCTAGCGCGCGGCGCTCGGTGATGTACAACAACCCACATCGAGCCAAAGCACACTCGACTCGCTGCTCCTTCCTCACCTCATGGCTGGCTGAACATGACCCCACGCGCCATGCCGCTGGCCGCCACCACCAGCAGCACGATCAACAGCGCCTGCAGATGGCTGATGCGCGCAAACAGCGTGGCGCGGCCGGTATCGATCGAGGTGCCGCGCCCGAGGGCGATTCGCCATTTGATCAACGTCACCATCGGCAATATTTCGAGCAACAGGATGATGATGAACAAGGTCATCTTGATGTGAAACAGCGGCTGGTGCAGGTAGTAATCCGTACCTTTTTCGTAGCCGGCAAAAGCCCGCAGTAAACCGGTGATCAACAACACCGCGGCAGCCAGCCCCCAGCCGTTATCGGCCAGCAGAGCCCGGCGCACGTCCGCCCCCTCGGTGACCACGCGACGCAACGCCGTACCACGATTGAGCACCGCCGCAAAGGCGACAGCAAAGGCCAACAGGTGTACAGCCGCGAGAAACCAGTGCATGAGCATCGCTCCACTCTCCATTGACGGATGACAAAAAACAGCCTGTGAGTATTAGTTCATAACCCGCAGCTTTGCCCTGCTCTACGTACAACAAAAAGGCGCCCGTCATGGGGCGCCTTTGTACCGCTTCCTCCACCGTTCACGCACGCCGCTGAATCGCCACCTTGGCCCAAAGGGTAAAGGCGACATCCGGGGTCCAGCCGGCATTCGAGGTGTGCTCCTGGAAGCACAGATACAGATTGCCCTGGTAGGTCACACCGTCATCTTTGCGATAGTGATGATTCAGTTGCCATTCCGGATATTGCGGGTCAGGTACCCCGCCGGCAGTCTTGATACTCAGGTTAGTGCTCGGCAGCGACTGATTACCCTGGGTATCCGTGGCGCTGACAAAGTAGCTGTACAGCGTATCGGTTTTCAGACCTTCGTCCTTCAGGGTCAGCGAGGCCGTCTGGGCCACCGGCTTGCCATCGCGGAACAGGGTGTAGAACTCGATCGGACGAACCCCGTGGGCAGCACTCCAGCTCAAGGTCACGCTGTTCTCCGTCTGTGCCGGAGAAACCAGGTTGCCCGGCGCCGAAGGTCGCTCCTCGCCGCTGCCGCCATGGATCAGCGGCGCATAACGATCACGGAACTCCCAGTTGTAACGGACGCCGTACCTGTTGATGCCGTTATCCCAGTTGACCGACCAGGTCATCAGCCCCTTGATCGACAAGCCGGCACGATCCAGACGCTTGAAGGCGTTGCTCACCGCCGCGGGGTCAATGACATACCCGCTCGCCGCTGCGTCGACGTTGGCCGGCAGACCGATCACGAACTTGTCGGCAGGGATGGCGATATAGCCACGCGTACCGGTGACCAGGCTCTCGGTCAGATAAAACAGAAAGTCTTCCTTCAGCGCGTCGTCATTCTGGGCTATCCAGACCCCCTTCCCGCCGTTGGCTTCCTGGACCCACAGACCGTCGCCGCCCTGGTTGTAGTACTGCGGCGCGATGAAATCGTAGTAGCCATCCAGCGCCTGGATGTAACCGACATACTTGCCGCCGGTGACGAGGTAGGGAAACTCTGGCGCCATGCTGATGATGAAATGCTTGCCCTCACCTGCGTAGTGATCCTTCACCAGCTTGAGCGCCGCCGGCAGCACAGTCTTGTTGTCGGCAAAATCGATGGCGCTCTGTTCCAGGTCGATGTCCAGCCCGTCGAAACCATAGACCTCCACCAGACGAATGATTTCGTTGGCCAGCGCTTGCTCGTTGCCCTTGTGCAACTCGATATGAGCATCCGCACCGCCAAGGGAAATCAACACCGCACGCCCCTGGCTGTTGAGCACGCCAACCTGGCGCCGGAACTCCTCATCCGACAGGTTGTAGGGCTTGAAGGTGGGAATGCCGTTGCCTTTCATGAAGGCCACGGCCACCACGTTGTATTCCTTGGGTACATCCACCAGGTCGAGATTGGCGAACTGCCCCTGCTGGTAACCGTCACTGGGGCCTGCCGGCCAGTTGTGCCAGAAACCCATGAGAATCTTCTTGCCAGCGATCGACGGCATCAACGATGCCGAATCATTCAGCTGAGTCTTTACCGATGCAAAGTTGATCTTGTTCACGTTCTAATCCTTCAGAACCATTTAAAGAGAGTGACAACTTCTGCTGTTATTTGAAGTCGACGTCGAATGCCTGATAGAACGCATTGCCGGTGTTGGCGACAATCCACGCCAGCACAATCACGTGATGGCCTCTCTTGCTCCTGGGCAGGGTCACTTGATGTTCGACCTTGGCTTTCATTTCATCGCCATGCTGGTCATACGGAACTTGTGTGTAGAAGTCCTTGAAGAAAGCCTGCGGCTCCAGTTGTGCACGGCTGATACGCTGTTTCGGATCCCAGCCATCCTTGGTGATGAACCAGCTGTAACCGCGGGTCACATGAGGGGCGGTGTACTCCCACTTGACCTGGAACACCTGCCCCGGGTCGACGTTGAGCAACGGCCAGGAGAACGCACGGCCAAGCTTCTTCGACATTTCTTCATTGGTGAAGTTGAGGCAGTCACGCTCGTCGGTCTTGCCGCCGCTGAGGATATGCCCATCAGCCGGTGGCACAACGCTGGCGACATCGCTCTCGTATGGTTTCTGGAAAGGTCCACCCACCAGGTCCGGGAAGTTTTTGCCACCTTCCATCTCGTTGACCTGCCAGGTGCCGAGCAGCCCCAGCTCGACGGCGACAGCGCCACGACTGGAGGGGGACACGACACGCCCGTGTTTCAGTTGAACTAATGGTTTATTCATGATGCTTCACTCCATTGATCAAATAAAACTCCTTCTTGAGGAGAACTTTTAAGCTAGTCCAAATCAGTGTTTTGTCTACTGACTCCCACACACAGAGCTCCGAGCCAATTGTCGCACCTCAACAAAGGCGGGACATCAGAAAATAATTACAGCGCAAACCTACAGAGAGAAAGGCAAATAACTTACACAATTAAATAAGAGAACAACTAGCTTTGTGTTAACTAACCGTTCAGGACAAGCAATGAATATCCCCAAGAAAGCATAAACCCGACAAAAGCCGGGTTCATGATCTGCTTACTGGATAATGCTCAGAAAGGAATTACAGGCAGGTCGCCAATGCTGCCAGTCTACGCTTGGCAACCCAATTGTCCTGGGTCGCGTAATAACTGACAGTGGTACCCGAAGCCTGCCCCCGAATATCGGCAAAGGACTCCGCCGAACGGGTATAGACCGTGTATCCACCCACCTTGGCAGACTCCAGGTAGGCCGACGCATCCACACCGAACACAGCTTCGTCCTGCCAGGCAAACTGCACGCACTGCGCCACGACCTGCTCCGCCTTGGCCGACGAGAGCACCTTGTAGGGGCTCTTCGAACGCGCCTCATTCATCACCGAGCCGGCACACCCCGCCAGCAACGCCGCGATCATTACCGCCATCAACACCCGCATCATGCTACCTCGCCGTGAAAACGCGACTGTACCACTCACATGGCAAGCGATTGGCACTCGGCCGCGAGAAAACTGCTCGCCAATCATTTCGCCCACTGGCTGCAAAAGCAAAAGCCCGCACAAGGCGGGCTTCTTCATGAATCGATAACACCTCGGTTAAAGGCGGCGTAAAAACGAACTCACAATACTTTTGGTGGCGGCCGTTGCATCCAGCTCGCTGGCAGCCCCATAGGCATGCCAGGCGACGGCCGCAATTTCATTCAAGGGACGGGCATCCCCGGCATTGGTCACGGCCACCTCGAACACGTGATGCCGCACATTGCCGGCTTCGAACTCCAGGATGTAAAGAGGCTCACTGGCATCCAACCCTGTCTCTTCCCGCAACTCACGTAGCGCGGCAGCGGCGAGAGACTCCCCAGGCTCGACCTTGCCACCCGGTAAAGACCATTTGGAGCGATCCTTGCGAACAAAAAGAATGTGCCCTCCGTGTGCACAAATAACCGTCGCTCTGCTCTTCATACCTGCACCCTACCCGACCACGCCCTGCCCGCATTGCACAGGGAACGTACATACAGACCGCAATCGACTTAAAAGTGTCACAAAAATGTCATGAAATACGTAAGCATTAAGGATGCCAAGAAGACAACGGCATTGCCTGGAGGGAGCAAGCATGTCGGCGACTCGAAGAACGGCAAAGCCTACCCATACAAACAGAGACATTTACCTCAAGTAAAAACTGCATGCATCTCTATAGGTATCAGTGCATTCCAGGATCGTGGATGAGGAGAAGTCTCGGGACTCTTTCCATGACAACGAGTTCCCAATCCACATGACCTGCTTGTAATTGCTGCCGAGATCAAGATGCATGTTCAAATATCTACCCCCGGAGGTCACGTAGATACAGTTATTTATAAAGCCAACTTTATCGACACCTTGGTGAGTCAGTACAAAATAGCTTTTCTCGAAGTTGGTAACGGCTTCCATGACACCATCAACCAACACACCTACCCATTCAGCACCCTCACTCTTGGCTGGCGCGCTAAAAACCCCCATCTCGCCCTTGATATCTCGTGGTGAAGGGCATGACTCCTGGTCACCCGACCAATCAGGGATATTGAAGTAATTGCTACCGGGCGCGGCATGCACGAATGTAAACAGCTGTGAACACAGCAACATCCAACCCAACAATCTCAACACGTTCCATTCCCTCATAAATATCAGAGGGAAAGTTCTATCAGCTAGGACAATTTTAGAATGTAGGACGATTCCTAAAGTATTAGATTCTTCTCTTAAGACCAGCGGTCTCCACGCCGACGCACTTGACCGTGGTGGTCAGCAGAACAGGGATGCCGCACATACGTATGACCACATTCCAGCCGGTGAGCACCCTGCTCTTCATGAGATTCATGCCTGAGGAGCATTGCTGTACGAACAGCAGAAATTCCCACAGGAATATATCCAGCCCCTGATGGCCATGCCGACGAGAAGATGACAGGACACTATCAGGAGAGGCGCACCAAAAAAGAGTTCGCGTACCTGGAGACGGGTGCCGATTTGGCCTTTTGAGTGGGAGGGTTTTGCAAAGGCTTTGAAAACCGCAGGCAACAAAAAAGGGCCCACCTTTCGGTGAGCCCTTTCAGACCGCCCAGCAGAGCGGATTTTGTTTGGTAGGCGCGATTGGACTCGAACCAACGACCCCCACCATGTCAAGGTGGTGCTCTAACCAACTGAGCTACGTGCCTGCTGTGAGGCGGCATTCTACGGAATTCCGGAGGGGTGTCAACACCTTTTTTGCAGCTAACCCTCTGAATATGCGAATTTTTATTTTTTGAGTCTGCCAAGAAGATTTTTCGATGGCTGGTAGGCGTTTTTCAACTCAGGTAGGATCCACGCAATCGTCAAGAATATTAAACAGAGGTTGCAGGATGGCGAACACTCCTTACCCACAGTCGTATTACGCAGCGTCAGCCAACGCTGCTCCAGCCCGCCCGCTGCTGCAAGATGATGTGGAAACCGATGTCTGCGTGATCGGTGCCGGCTACACCGGCCTCTCCAGCGCCCTGTTCCTGCTTGAGAACGGTTTTAAAGTCACCGTCCTGGAAGCGGCCAGGGTTGGCTTCGGCGCTTCCGGGCGTAACGGTGGGCAGATCGTCAACAGCTATAGCCGCGACATTGATGTGATTGAACGCAGTGTCGGCCCCAAGCAGGCTCAATTGCTTGGCCAGATGGCCTTCGAAGGCGGCAGGATCATTCGTGAGCGGGTCGCCAAGTATCAAATCCAGTGCGACTTGAAGGATGGCGGAGTGTTCGCCGCCATCACCAGCAAGCAGATGGGCCACCTGGAGTCGCAAAAGCGCCTGTGGGAGCGCTACGGCCACACCCAACTGGAATTGCTGGATCAGCGTCGCATTCGCGAAGTCGTCGCCTGTGACCTGTATCAGGGCGGCATGCTCGACATGAGCGGCGGGCATATCCATCCACTCAATCTTGCACTGGGTGAAGCGGCGGCCGTGGAGTCCCTGGGCGGTGTTATCTACGAGCAATCCCCTGCAGTGCGCATCGAACGCGGCGCCAATCCGGTGATACATACCCCACAAGGCAAAGTCAGGGCCAAGTTCGTCATAGTCGCGGGCAACGCCTACCTGGGCAACCTGGTGCCGGAACTGGCCGCCAAATCGATGCCATGCGGCACCCAGGTCATCACCACCGAACCATTGGGCGATGAGCTGGCAAAAAGTCTTCTCCCCCAGGACTACTGTGTCGAGGACTGCAACTATCTGCTGGATTACTACCGCCTTTCTGCCGACAAGCGCCTTATCTTTGGCGGCGGCGTGGTGTACGGCGCTCGCGACCCGGCAAATATCGAAGCCATCATCCGACCGAAGATGCTCAAGGCCTTCCCGCAACTCAAGGATGTGAAGATCGACTACGCCTGGACCGGCAACTTCCTGCTGACCCTGTCGCGCCTGCCGCAAGTCGGACGCCTAGGCGACAACATCTACTACTCCCAGGGCTGCAGTGGCCATGGCGTCACCTACACCCACTTGGCGGGCAAGGTACTGGCAGAGGCCCTGCGCGGCCAGGCAGAGCGTTTTGACGCCTTTGCCGAGCTACCGCACTACCCCTTCCCTGGCGGCCAGCTGTTGCGCACTCCATTCACTGCAATGGGCGCCTGGTATTACAGCCTGCGGGACAAGCTGGGGTTCTGATAACCCTGCCCCTCTCCAGATAAAAAACCGCCCATAAGGCGGTTTTTTTTGAGCTTTGCAGAGGGGAAATATCGACTGCCTGAACGGCACAGAAAAAGCGGATTCCGAAAACAAAAAAACCTGGTCTTTCGACCAGGGTCTTTGCTATCGATCCGAAGAGCCTATGGCTCCTTCGTCACCTGAGGGCGTTCAGTGCCCCCTCAAGTAGATATGGCGCAGCGGACGGGACTCGAACCCGCGACCCCCGGCGTGACAGGCCGGTATTCTAACCGACTGAACTACCGCTGCGTATCGCTTGGACTTGCGTCCATGTGAACCGTTTAAATCGTCTGACTGGAAAGCTTCGAGGCTTTTCAATCTCAGAGCAGGAATCCCTGATCTGGAAAATATGGCGCAGCGGACGGGACTCGAACCCGCGACCCCCGGCGTGACAGGCCGGTATTCTAACCGACTGAACTACCGCTGCGCGTCGGTTGGACGCTTCCGTGGAAGCCTCCGCCTTTCTTTCGAAAGACACTCAAGAAGTGGTGGGTGATGACGGGATCGAACCGCCGACCCTCTGCTTGTAAGGCAGATGCTCTCCCGGCTGAGCTAATCACCCTTTGCTTCGTTGAGGCCGCGAAATTTACGCAGATACCGATGCTAAGTCAATACCCTGCTTGAAGTTTTTCTGAAAAAGACAAAATCACGACAATGCCTGCAGAAGGGATCAACAACGCCGGCGACCTCAAGCCGCGCTCGCTGCGCCCTTCACATGCCATCAATCGCGATAAATCATTTTCTTGCTCATGCCGCCGTCGACCACGAACTCCTGGCCAGTGACAAAACCGGAGTTCTTCGACAACAGCCACGCCACCATCGCCGCCACATCTTCGACCGTCCCTACCCTGCCTGCCGGATGCTGGGCATGATCGGCATCGCTCAAAGGTTCGGCCCGACGCGCCGCCGGATCCCGCGCATCGATCCAGCCAGGACTGACCGCATTGACCCGAATCTCCGGCCCCAGACTCATGGCTAATGCATGGGTCAAGGCCAGCAGGCCGCCCTTGCTCGCCGCATAGGCTTCAGTGTCGGGTTCCGACTGCCGGGCGCGGGTAGATGCCAGGTTGACGATGGCTCCGCCATGAGCGCGCAAATACGGCGCACAATGCTTGGCCAGGAGCATCGGACCGCTGAGGTTCACCGCCAGTACCCGATTCCAGTAAGCCAGGTCGAGGCTTTCCAGGGTGATGTTGCGTGGATCGGCGACCGCCGCATTGCACACCAGCGCATCGAGGCGCCCGAACTGCCCCAGCACTTCGGCGACCCCCAGCGCGACCTGCGCTTCATCCGCCACATCCATGCCAATGAACCAGGCGCTGTCACCCAGGACCTTGGCCACCTGGGAGCCGCGCACGCGGTCCAGATCGGTCAACACCACCTGCCAGCCCTCGCTGATCAGCCAGGCGGCAATGCCCAGGCCGATACCGCGTGCCGCGCCAGTCACCAGCGCGACGCGGCCGTTGGCAATGCTCTGCTGTTCGGACAACTCGATCACAAGGCTGCCAAGCCGCGCGCCAGATCGGCTTGCAGGTCCACCACATCCTCAAGGCCGACAGCGATACGAATCAGGCTGTCACGAATGCCCGCCGCTTCACGCTCTTGCGGCGCCAGACGGCCGTGAGAGGTGGTGCTCGGGTGAGTGATGGTGGTCTTGCTATCGCCCAGGTTGGCGGTAATGGAGATCAGGCGAGTGGCGTCGATAAAACGCCAGGCCCCTTCCTTGCCACCCTTGACCTCGAAGCTCACCACCGCACCGAAACCACGCTGCTGACGCTTGGCCAGCTCGTATTGCGGATGGCTTGGCAGACCGGCGTAGTGCACTTTCTCGATGCCGTCCTGCTGCTCCAGCCATTCGGCCAGGGCCTGGGCGTTGGCACAATGGGCGCGCATACGCAGGTTGAGGGTTTCGAGGCCCTTGAGGAAGATCCAGGCGTTGAACGGACTCAGGGTCGGCCCCGCGGTACGCAGGAAACCCACCACTTCTTTCATTTGTTCGCTGCGGCCAGCCACCACACCGCCCATGCAACGACCCTGGCCGTCGATGAACTTGGTTGCCGAGTGCACCACCACGTCCGCGCCCAGCTTCAGCGGCTGCTGCAGTGCCGGGGTGCAGAAACAGTTGTCGACCACCAGCATCGCGCCCTTGGCGTGAGCCACTTCGGACAGCGCAGCGATATCCACCAGCTCGGCGAGCGGGTTGGACGGCGACTCAACGAACAGCAACTTGGTATTGGCCTTGATTGCCGCATCCCAGCCGGACAAGTCCGCCAGGGGCACGTAATCGACCTCGATACCGAAGCGTTTGAAATACTTTTCGAACAGGCTGATGGTCGAACCAAACACACTGCGCGAAACCAATACATGATCGCCCGCGCTGCACAAACTCATGACCACCGAGAGAATGGCCGCCATGCCGGTGGCCGTGGCCACGGCCTGCTCGGCGCCCTCCAGGGCGGCGATGCGCTCTTCGAACGCTCGCACGGTCGGGTTGGTGTAGCGGGAATAGACATTGCCCGGCACCTCGCCGGCAAACCGCGCGGCCGCATCGGCGGCCGTACGGAACACGTAGCTGGAGGTGAAGAACATCGGATCACCGTGCTCCCCTTCCGGGGTACGGTGTTGGCCGGCGCGCACGGCCAGGGTATCGAAAGCTACGCCATCAAGGTCGCTGTCCAGCCGACCGGCATCCCAATCCTGACTCATGCCGCCTACTCCTTATGTCTTTAGTGCTCTAAATCAGTTGTTGTACAGATCGATGATCGCACTGACCGCCTGGGTCTTGGCCTTGGAGGCATCGTTACGTGCGTTTTCGATCTTGTTCAGGTAGGCCTCGTCGACGTCGCCGGTGACATACTTGCCATCGAATACCGCGCAGTCGAAGCTCTCGATCTTGATCTTGCCGCCACCGACCGCTTCGATCAGGTCAGGCAGATCCTGGTAGATCAGCCAGTCGGCGCCGATCAGATCGGCCACATCCTGAGTCGAACGATTGTGGGCGATCAGCTCGTGAGCGCTCGGCATGTCGATGCCGTATACGTTCGGGAAACGCACGGCAGGCGCCGCGGAGCAGAAGTAGACGTTCTTCGCACCGGCTTCACGGGCCATCTGGATGATCTGCTTGCAGGTGGTGCCGCGAACGATCGAGTCATCCACCAGCATCACGTTCTTGCCACGGAATTCCAGCTCGATGGCATTGAGTTTCTGGCGCACGGATTTTTTCCGCGCAGCCTGGCCCGGCATGATGAAGGTCCGGCCGATGTAGCGGTTCTTCACGAAGCCTTCGCGGAACTTGACGCCCAGGTGGTTCGCCAGCTCCAGCGCTGCGGTGCGGCTGGTATCCGGAATCGGGATGACCACGTCGATATCGTGATCCGGACGCTCGCGCAGGATCTTCTCGGCCAGCTTCTCACCCATGCGCAGGCGTGCCTTGTACACCGACACACCGTCGATGATCGAGTCCGGACGCGCCAGGTAGACGTGTTCGAAGATGCATGGAGTCAGTTTCGGATTGGTCGCGCACTGGCGGGTGTGCAGCTTGCCGTCTTCAGTGATGTAGACCGCTTCGCCCGGCGCCAGGTCGCGGATCAGGGTGAAACCCAGCACATCCAGGGACACGCTTTCGGAGGCGATCATGTACTCGACGCCTTCGTCGGTGTGACGCTGACCGAAAACGATCGGGCGAATACCGTGAGGGTCGCGGAAACCGACGATGCCATAACCAGTGACCATAGCCACTACCGCATAACCGCCAACACAACGGTTGTGCACGTCGGTCACGGCGGCGAACACGTCTTCTTCGGTCGGTTGCAGCTTGCCGCGCTGGGCCAGCTCGTGAGCGAAGACGTTGAGCAGGACTTCCGAATCGGAATTGGTGTTGACGTGGCGCAAGTCAGATTCGTAGATCTCCTTGGCCAGCTGTTCAACGTTGGTCAGGTTACCGTTATGCGCCAAAGTAATGCCGTAAGGCGAGTTGACGTAAAACGGTTGAGCTTCGGCCGAAGTCGAGCTGCCAGCGGTCGGATAACGCACATGGCCAATACCCATGTGACCGACCAGGCGCTGCATGTGCCGTTGATGGAAAACGTCACGGACCAGGCCGTTGTCCTTGCGCAGGAATAACCGGCCATCATGGCTGGTCACGATACCGGCAGCGTCCTGGCCGCGGTGCTGGAGGACGGTTAGCGCGTCATACAGCGCCTGATTGACGTTCGACTTACCGACGATACCGACGATGCCACACATGCGACGCAACCCCTACTTAATGAAACTGAACTGAACACATCTTACTGAGGCGTTTTGGCCGGTAAGAGTTGTTCCTTGAACGGTATTTCAGCGGGTACGCTGATACCGCTGGCCAGCCACTGACTGCTCCACCCCAATATGAGGTTTTTTGACCAGTCTGCAACCAATAGAAATTGTGGCACCAGTCGCGACTGCTGCCACCAGGAATCCTGTTGTACCGGCCCCAGGCTCAATAGCCCGACTGCCACGACCACCAGCAACGCGCCACGCGCCGCGCCGAAGGCCATGCCCAGGAATCGATCGGTCCCGGATAGCCCGGTGACGCGAACCAATTCGCCGATAAGATAATTGATCATTGCGCCCACGATTAAAGTGGCGACAAACATGATGGCACAGCCCGCGATCACGCGAGCAGAGGGAGTCTCGATGTATCCGCCGAGGTATTCGGACAGAGAGCCACCAAACATCCAGGCAACGACTCCTGCGACGATCCAGGTAAGCAGCGACAGCGCTTCTTTGACGAAGCCGCGGCTCAAACTGATCAAAGCGGAGATGGCGATGATTGCAACGATCGCCCAGTCAACCCAGGTAAATGGCACAGTGCAGCCTACAGACGGATAAGGCGGCGCATTTTAACAGAGCGCATGGCCGTCGGTAAGCTGCGATTCACTGTGCTTTGCAAATCAAGGCGATAGCCTTAACCGCGTTCAGGCTGGAAGCGCACGACAAAACCCTTGAGGTTCTGCTGACGGCTCAGCAAATCGCGCAGGCGGTCTGCCTCGGCCCGCTCGATCAACGGACCGACGAATACCCGGTTCTTGCCATCGGCGGAACGGATATAGGCGTTGTAACCCTGGCTGCGCAAGGTTTTCTGCAGGTTTTCAGCACTTTCCCGACTGGACAGGCTGGCCAGTTGCACCGACCAACTGACCGACAGGCCATTCGCATCGACACGGCTTGGGGTCGCATCGGGCTTGGCTGGCGCCGCGGCAATCGGCTGGGCCGGAGCCGGCTTGGGCGCGGGTGCAGGCGGTGGAGCCACTGGCTTGCTCGCAGCGACTGGCGGCGGCGCCGGAGTCGGGGCTGGAGCTGAAACAGGGGCACTTGGAGCAATCGGCATCGAAGGCGCGGCCTGCTGGGCCACCTCTTCATCGGTGGGTACCGGCTCTTGTGGCAACGCCTGTGGCTCGGGCACCGCCACAGGCTCGACCTGGATCTGGGTTACCGCGGGGGCCTGAGGTGCTGCCGGCGCCTCGACATTGACATGCCGCTGCTCATCTTCGCGGGAAAACAGCATCGGCAGGAAAATCACCGCCAACGCCACCAGAACCAGGGCCCCAACCATTCGCTGCTTGTAGACGTTATCCAGCATAGCCATGTGCAGCTTCCTCCGTGGAGCGCCGAGCGAGCCACTCGAGCGCCTCGGCAACACAATAAAAAGATCCGAACAGCAGAATCTCGTCTTCGGCCGTAGCCTGCGCACACTGCCCTTCCAAGGCAGCGGCGACACTCTCGTGAGACGTTACCGAAGCCCCAAGGTTCTCCAGTGCCGCCTGCAAATCCGCAACGGGACGCGCGCGGGCAGAATCCAGCGGCGCCACCGCCCAATGCTCGACACAGGCATCCAGACGGGCAACCACGCCCTCCAGATCCTTGTCCGCCAACAGGCCGAATACCGCCAGGCGCTTGCCCGCCACAGGTCGACGCATCAGGCGTTCAGCCAGATACTCCGCCGCATGGGGATTGTGCCCGACATCCAGCAACAGGTTCAGGCGCTTGCCCTGCCATTCGAGCTGACGGCGATCCAGGCGCCCGACCACTCGCGTCTGCCGCAAGGCTTCGGCGATGCGCTCGGCCTGCCAAGGCAGCCCCAGCAGCAAATAGGCCTGCAAGGCCAGCGCAGCGTTCTCCATGGGCAGATCGAGCAGCGGCAGATCCCGCAACTCGACGGCATTGCCCTGCGCATCGAGACCACGCCACTGCCAGTTCGCCTCGGTAATCCCCAGGTCGAAATCACGACCGCGCAGGAAGAACGGGCAGCTCAGCTCACGCGCCTTATCCAGCAGGGGTTGAGGGGGATTCAGGTCACCACAGAGCGCAGGCGCGCCCTGGCGGAAAATGCCGGCCTTCTCGAAGGCCACGGATTCACGGGTGTCGCCCAGGTAATCGGCATGGTCGACGCCGATACTGGTGACCAGCGCCAGATCGGCATCCACCAGGTTGACCGCATCCAGGCGCCCGCCCAGGCCGACTTCCAGCACCACCGCATCGAGACCGGCGCGCTGGAACAGCCAGAAGGCCGCCAAAGTGCCCATCTCGAAATAGGTCAGGGAAATTTCACCGCGCCCGGCCTCGACCGCGACAAAGGCCTCGCACAGCGAGGCATCGCTGGCTTCGACGCCATCGATCTGCACGCGCTCGTTGTAGCGCAACAGATGGGGAGAATTGTAGACACCGACCTTCAGCCCCTGGGCTCGCAGCAAGGACGCCACGAACGCACAGGTAGAACCCTTGCCGTTGGTACCGGTCACCGTGATGACCCGAGGCGCCAGCCTGCCCAATCCCATGCGGGACGCTACTTCTTGCGAGCGCTCCAGCCCCATGTCGATGGCTGACGGATGCAACTGCTCAAGGTAGGCAAGCCAGTCGCCAAGGGTACGTTCGGTCATATATTTGCAGGCACCGGTGGCACCACGATCGCTTCGACGGGCGCAGCCACGAACTCAGGCGTCGGCAGGCCCATCAGCTGAGCCAGCAGGTTGCCCAGGCGCGGACGCAGCTCCTGACGCGGGATAATCATGTCGATGGCGCCATGCTCCAGCAGGAACTCGCTGCGCTGGAAACCTTCCGGCAGTTTTTCACGCACGGTCTGCTCGATCACGCGCGGGCCGGCGAAACCGACCAGGGCCTTGGGCTCGGCGACAATCACGTCACCCAGCATCGCCAGACTGGCGGAAACGCCACCGTAGACCGGGTCGGTCAGCACGGAAATGAATGGCAGCCCTTCTTCACGCAGACGCGCCAGCACCGCGGAGGTCTTGGCCATTTGCATCAGTGAGATCAGCGCTTCCTGCATCCGAGCACCACCGGAAGCGGAGAAGCAGACCATCGGGCAACGCTTTTCCAGCGCGTAGTTGGCAGCACGCACAAAACGCTCGCCGACGATGGCGCCCATGGAACCGCCCATGAAGGAGAATTCGAACGCCGATACCACCACCGGCATCCCCAGCAGGGTACCGCTCATGGAAATCAGCGCGTCCTTTTCACCGGTCTGCTTCTGGGCCGCGGTCAGGCGATCCTTGTACTTCTTGCCGTCGCGAAACTTCAGACGGTCTACCGGCTCCAGGTCGGCACCCAGTTCGGCACGGCCTTCAGCGTCGAGGAAAATGTCGATGCGGGCGCGAGCGCCGATGCGCATGTGATGGTTGCACTTGGGGCAAACGTCCAGGGTCTTTTCCAGCTCCGGACGATACAGCACCGCCTCGCAGGATGGGCACTTGTGCCACAGACCTTCAGGCACCGAGCTTTTCTTCACCTCGGAACGCATGATCGAAGGGATCAGTTTGTCTACTAACCAGTTGCTCATGCTTTCTTTCTCCAGTACCGGCGGCCCGAACGCTCTGGTTCGCGGCCCCGCGTATGCCCTTGAGCTAAATTCATGTGTGCGGCGATGATCTGTTCGCTACCGCGGTCAGCGCGAGCTTGACCTGCCTGTACCGAACGGCTCCTCAGCCATCCCGGCAACCCCCGGATAGAGCGGTTGCCACTTCGATTTCGGCCCGCCCAGCGACGGTGCCGGCCTGTTTTGTACAGTGGTGTTATGGACGGCGGCAGACTGCCAGCCGTCACATCGACTAACAGCTGCCGCGAACGGCCTGCATAAATGCGCGAATCTTTGCGTGATCCTTGATGCCCTTGCTCTGCTCCACCCCGCCACTGACGTCCACCGCGTAGGGGCGAACCTGCGCTATCGCCTGGCCGACATTCTCGGCAGTCAAACCACCGGCCAGGATGATCGGCTTGCTCAAGCCTTGCGGTACCAGTGACCAGTCGAAGGCTTCACCGGTTCCACCGGGCACGCCCTCGACATAGGTATCGAGCAGAATGCCGCTGGCCCGCGCATATGCTGCGCAACTGCCGGCAATATCGTCGCCGGCCTTGACTCGCAGCGCCTTGATGTAGGGCCGGTGATAGCCCTCGCAGTCCGCCGGCGTTTCATCGCCATGAAACTGCAACAGGTCCAGCGGTACTGCATCGAGGATCTCGCCCAGCTCGCAGCGGCTGGCATTGACGAACAGGCCCACGGTGGTCACGAACGGCGGCAGCGCGGCAATGATTGCCCGCGCCTGCTGGACGCTTACCGCCCGCGGGCTCTTGGCGTAGAACACCAGCCCGATGGCATCGGCCCCGGCCTCGACCGCCGCCAGCGCATCCTCAATGCGGGTAATCCCACAAATTTTGCTGCGAACGGCTGACATGTCGTTTAAACCTCAGGGCAAATCCGGGGAAAGTCCCGGATGGTAGCAAATGCTTTTCCGGGCGTCAGCCGTCAAGTTCCGAGAAGCCGGTGAGGAAATGTGGCCCGATGTATCGCTCGGGCAATTCGAACTCATCGTGGTACTCGACCTGCACCAGATACAGCCCGAAAGGATGCGCCGTCACCCCGCCCGTGCGGCGAATCCGGCTCTCCAGCACTTCCCTGGCCCACTCGACCGGACGCTCGCCCGCGCCGATGGTCATCAGCACCCCGGCGATATTGCGCACCATGTGATGCAGGAACGCGCTGGCGCGGATATCCAGGACAATCATCTTGCCGTGCCGGGTGACCCGCAGATGGTGGATTTCCTTGATCGGCGACTTGGCCTGGCACTGCCCGGCGCGGAATGCGCTGAAATCATGGGTGCCCACCAGATGCTGGGCAGCCTCGGCCATCCGCTCGACATCCAGCGGGCGGTGGTTCCAGGTGATTTCCTCGTTCAGGTGCGCCGGACGGATCTGGTCGTTGTAGATCACGTAGCGATAGCGGCGGGCAATCGCCTTGAACCGCGCATGAAAATGCGCCGGCATGACCTTGGCCCAGCTCACACTGATGTCGTGGGGCAGGTTGATATTGGCCCCCATCACCCACGCCTTCATCGAACGCTCGGCCTGGGTATCGAAGTGCACCACTTGCCCGCAGGCGTGCACGCCGGCGTCGGTACGCCCGGCGCAAGACAGCAGCACCGGCGAATCCGCCACCCGGGACAGCGCCTTTTCGAGGGTTTCCTGGACACTCGGGACACCGGAAGCCTGACGCTGCCAGCCGCGATAACGCGAGCCCTTGTATTCGACACCCAACGCGATTCTGAAAAAGCCTGCGGCCGCCATTTCGGCGGCCGCGTTATCTATATTTGCCAAGAACTTACAGCCTGCTGATATGCGCAAAGGCGGCCATTATAAGGCGCGCGCAGACAGACGCCATGCGCGGCCCGCTTTTAGTTGAGGTTTGCCGATTATGCGCCGGCGGGCGTAAACAGGATTGCGTGAAAACCGGGACCAACGCTATATAGACAAATATATAGCGATAAGCATAAATCCACTCGACCGGGACCTGACCAATGACCGCCATCAACAAGGAGGCCGTGGGCCTCGCCTATACCCTGCAGGGCATGCTTCACGCCAAGCACAAGACCTGGGAAGCCATCACCCAGATAGCCGCACGCATCCGGCCAGGCATGCTCGAGTCCCAGGCTCGCGCGCTGGGGCTGGAGGTGCTTGCAGAGCTGGGCATGGACAGGATCTGGCATCCGGCGCTGGTGCGTTTTGGCGCAAACACCCTGAAGACCTTCAAGCAACGCTCCGAAGGCGATCCGGTACTGGGCGACAATGACATCTTCTTTATCGACCTGGGGGTGGTCTGGAACTGCCACGAAGGCGATTGCGGCGCGACCTTCGTCATTGGCAACGATCCCGAGATGCAAGCCTGCGCCGCAGCAGCCCAAACCCTGTTCGAACGGGTCCGCGATCACTGGAGCGAGCACAAGGTGGCCGGCCCCGCCCTGTATCGCTATGCCGAAGAACAGGCGAGCGCCATGGGCTGGGTGCTGAATCTGGAGATCAAGGGCCACCGGGTCAGCGACTTCCCCCATGCCATTTATCGAGCGGGCGACCTGGGCAACTTCGAGGCGTGCCCCAACGTCGGCCTGTGGATTCTGGAAATCCAGATCGCCCACCCTGCCCGGTCGTTCGGCGCCTTCTACGAAGACCTGTTGGCCTGACAGCACAAGCACTGTCATTGACCCGGAAACAAAAACGGCAGCCTCGATGGCTGCCGTTTTTTTGCTGCTACCGCTGACTCAGACCAGACGCGCGAGCATTTCCTTGGCTTCGCTTTTCTGACCGTCGTTACCTTCGCTGATGACTTCGCCGAGAATGTCCCGCGCGCCATCGTTATCGCCCATGTCGATGTAGGCCTGGGCCAGATCGAGCTTGGTCGCCACTTCGTCGGCGCCGGAAAGGAAATCGAAATCCCCTTCGTCAGCACTGCCCGCGGCGTCTTCCGCGGTAAAGGTCGGCTCGGCCAATTCCGGCTGCTCAAGGCTTTGCGACAAGCGATCCAGCTCGGCGTTGACATCGTCCAGCTCGGACGCGAAAGCATCCTTGGCAGCGGGCTGGGCATCCATCTCGTCCGCCAGGGACAAGTCGAAGTCCGCAGGCAGTTCAAGATCGTCGAGCGCAGCTTCGGTCACCGTCGGCACTTCGGCAGCCGGCAGATCCTTCAGGTCGTCATCCAGGCTGAGAAGGAAATCCTCATCGGCTTGCGCCGCAGCAGGCAGGTCCTCACCCAGATCCAGGTCGAAATCCGACAGGTCGTCCAGGCTTTCCTTGGCTTCGGTTTGCTGCTGCAGCACCGACTCGAAACTCAGGTCGTCATCCAGCGGGAAGTCGTCCAGCTCGGGCTCAGCTTGAGTCGAAGCAGCAGGAGCAGCCGGTGCCGCTGGAGAGGCCGCCTCCAGATCGTCCAGACTCAGATCGAAATCGGTATCCAGGTCGTCGACAGCCGCTGCCGACGCAGGCTCCTGTGGCTCGTCGAGCAACAGTTCCTTGACGTATTGAGCATCCAGCGCGGCCGCTGCAGCAGCCGCGCCGAGACCTGCAGCCGCCACCGCAGCCATTGCTGGGAAACGGCTTTTCAGTTGCTCGACTTCAGCGTGGTTCTTGCCATTGGCCACCAGCTGACGTTCCTGGGCCACAAAAGCGCTGCGATCGCCCTGATGGCCATAGACTTCCATCAGCTTCAAACGCAACTCGCTACGCTGTGGCTCCAGCTTGACGGCCTCCTCCAGGATCGCCGCCGCCTGGTTCAGGCGACCGCCATCGATATGGGACTGGGCCTGATCCAGCACATCGACCGGATGCTCGACCGCAGCAGCCACCGGCGCCGCGGTCACCATAGGCGCCACGGCTGGAGCTGGAGCTGGAGCTGGAGCTGGAGCTGGAGCTGGAGCTGGAGCCAGCTTGACGCTCGGCGGTGGAACTTCAAGGCCTTCGAAGCTGCTTTCCGGCAGATCCAGGTCCTTGGACAGCTCAGCCTCTTCGGACAGGGCACGCGCCATGCGCAGGTGTTTTTCTGCTTCCAGCTGAGCCTTGCGGCGACGAGCCAGCAACAGCAGCAACAACAGCACCAAGATTGCCCCGCCACCCGCCAGCCCCAAGAGGATCGGGTTGGTCAGCAAGTCATTGAATTTGCCTTCATCGGACGCCGGCGCTTGCGCCTGGGCCGCTTCAGCCGGGGCCTCGCCCGCAGCTGCCGCAGGATCGGTCACTGGCGCTGCCGGGGTCGCCGGCTGCTCGGCCAGTTGCGCCGGCATGGCCGCGGTCGGTTGTGCTGGCGCCACGGCACCCGCCCCTTCCGCCTGCAATTTGGCCAACTGGTCGTTCTTCAATTCGATCAGGCGTTGCAGCTTGTCCAGCTGGCTCTGCAGATCCGTCATGCGGCTTTTCAGCTCGGCATTATCGCGACGGGCCGCATCGAGGCTTTCCTGAGTCACTGCCAGCTTGTTGCTCAGCGCCTGGCTATCGCCAGCCGCACCCTTGCCCCGCGCCTTGCCCGACTCGGCAGACACCAGGCTCAGATTATCCTTGACCGCGCCTTGTGCAGGCGCCTTGTCCGCACCGGCGCGCCGGGTGCCGTCCAGTTGCTGCTGAGCGCCGCGTGGTGCCAGGCGACGCCCCTGACGCCACGCCGTATTCTGCGCGGCGACCTCGGCGATCGCTTGTGGCTGCGGCAGGCTGGTGCTCTGCACGGCATCGGGCAGGCGCAATACCTGTCCGGTTTTCAGCCGGTTGATGTTGCCGTCGATAAAGGCATCCGGATTCAGCGCCTGGATGGCCAGCATGGTTTGCTGGACCGAACCGCCATTACGGGCCTTGGCTGCGATTTCCCAGAGGGTGTCGCGGGCCGAGGTGGTGTATTGGGCAGGTTTGTTGGCACCGGTGACCGGCGCGGCAACCGCTGGAGCCTGCGCCGCGGATTGCGCGGCCGCCTCAGCGGTTTGCGGGGAAAACTTGGACGGATCGAGCAGGACGCTGTAGTCGCGCAGCAGACGGCCATTGGGCCACATCACCTGCACCAGGAACTTGACCATCGGCTCGGAGAGCGGCTGGCTCGAAGTGACCCGCAGCACGCTCTTGCCGTTGGCATTGAGCACCGGGGTAAAGCTCAGGTCATTGAGAAAGGCCTGGCGATCGACGCCCGCCTTGGCAAAATCTTCAGGCGAGGCCAGGCTCGGCACCACCTCGGCGGCGGTGAGATCCTTGACGTCCAGCAACTCGATTTCTGCGACCAGTGGCTGGTTCAGAGTCGACTTCAGGGTCAGCTCCCCGAGCCCAAGCGCCTGCGCCATACCGGAGGACAGCGCCGACGCGGCCGCTATTGCTAACACCAGTTTGCGAACTTGAACCATAGCCTCATCCTTTGTTTGAACATTCCTCGGCCAGCGAGAAGGTGTTGTAGCGCTGCCGTAAGGCATTGCGTGCGGCCTGAAGGGCCGCTTCGCGCGATTATGTCTGCATGCCTTGGAAGAGCGCGACGACAGCTCACCTCCAGCAACCAGCCAAGCATAGCGCCCAGCTAGAATCATTCTGCAAATTGTTGCCAAGTATCTTTTACAGAAGGTCTTTTATCAACAACTCAGCCAGCTGCACCGCGTTGAGCGCAGCCCCTTTGCGTACGTTATCTGACGTCAGCCAGAGATTAAGTTCCGCCGGGTCGTCGATCCCCCCGCGCACCCGACCAACGTAGACCACATCCTGCCCGACCGCATCGCCCACCGCGGTCGGGTAGTCGCCCGCCTCGACCAGCTCGATGCCGGGCGCCGCTTCAAGCGCGGCATTGACCGCGTCCAGGTCGATCGCCGTGGCTGACTGCAGAGTCACGCTATAGCTATCGCCAAAAAACACCGGGGCTTGAACACAAGTGACAGAAATCTTTAATAAAGGCTGCGCCAGCACCTCGCGCAACTCCCGGACCAGGCGTTTTTCCAACAGGGTGTGACCGTGCTCGTCGGGCGTGCCGACCTGCGCCAACAGGTTGAAGGCCATCTGCCGGTCGAAGAAGCGTGGCTCCAATGGGCGCGCATTGAGCAGTTCGGCGGTCTGCCGTGCCAGTTCGGTTACCGCTTCGCGGCCCTGGGTGGACACCGCCAGGCTGGCGGTCAGGTTGACCCGCTGGATCTCGAACAATGCCTGCAAGGGCGCCAGGACTACCGCCAGCGACGTGGCCGCGGCGCTGGGACTGCTCAGTTGAACGGGCTTCTTCAGGCCAGCCAGCACGCGCTCGTTGGCTTCCGGCACCAGATTCGGCGCCTGGGCCGAAGGCAATGCGCCCGACAGGTCGATCACCGCGCAATTGGCCGCCGTGGCCCGCAGGGCGAAGCTTAGGGTCACCGCCGGGCCGGCAGCGAAAAACGCCAGCTGTACCTTGCTGAAATCGAACTCGTCGACCTCGCGCACCCGCACATTTTTTCCACGAAACGGCACCGAATGCCCCGCCGACTCACTGCTGGCCAGCAGGTGCAGGTTGGCGATCGGAAAATCGCGCTCTTCGAGAATCTGGACGAGGGTTTCGCCGACAGTACCGGTGGCACCGATCACGGCGATATCGAAGGACTGGTTCATGGTGCTACCTCTGGCGAAACGGGGGGAGCGGCACTTTACCCGGCGCTTGGGGGCGAGGCAATTTATCAGACCTGACACATCAGACTTTTCGCAAACATGCTCATAGCCAGTAATCAGCAGCGGCTCCGACATAAAAAAGCCCGCGCCTCTTGCAAGGAGCGGGCTCTTTCAACGCATCAGAGGATCAACGCTCGAGCAGGATCCGCAGCATGCGGCGCAGCGGTTCGGCGGCGCCCCACAGCAGCTGGTCGCCGACGGTGAACGCACCGAGGAACTGCGAGCCCATGTTCAGCTTGCGCAGACGGCCCACCGGGATGTTCAGGGTGCCGGTAACCTTGGTCGGGCTCAGCTCCTGCATGCTGATGTCGCGCTGGTTCGGTACCAGCTTGACCCAAGGGTTGTGCTGGCTGATCAACCCTTCGATATCGGCGATCGGCACGTCCTTGTTCAGCTTGATGGTCAGCGCCTGGCTGTGGCAGCGCATGGCGCCGATGCGCACGCAGATGCCGTCGACCGGGATCGGGCTCTTGAAGCGACCGAGGATCTTGTTGGTCTCGGCCTGGGCCTTCCACTCTTCGCGGCTCTGGCCGTTCGGCAGTTCCTTGTCGATCCACGGGATCAGGCTGCCGGCCAGCGGTACGCCGAAGTTCTCGGTCGGGTAGGCATCGCTGCGCATGGCTTCGGCGACCTTGCGGTCGATGTCAAGGATGGCGCTGGCCGGGTTGGCCAGGTCATCCGCCACGGCGGCGTGGGTCGCGCCCATCTGCTTGATCAGTTCACGCATGTTCTGCGCGCCGGCACCAGACGCCGCCTGGTAGGTCATGGCGCTCATCCATTCCACCAGACCGGCTTCGAACAGGCCGCCCAGGCCCATCAGCATCAGGCTGACGGTGCAGTTGCCGCCGATGTAGTTCTTGGTGCCGGAATCCAGCTGCTGGTCGATGACCTTGCGGTTCACCGGGTCGAGGATGATCACCGCGTCATCCTGCATGCGCAGGCTGGAAGCGGCATCGATCCAGTAGCCCTGCCAGCCGGCTTCGCGCAGCTTGGGGAAGACTTCGCTGGTGTAGTCGCCGCCCTGGCAGGTCAGAATCACGTCGAGGGTCTTCAGCTCTTCAATGCTGTAAGCGTCCTTGAGCGGAGCAATGTCCTTGCCCACGGACGGGCCTTGGCCACCGACATTGGAAGTGGTGAAAAACACCGGCTCGATAAGATCGAAGTCCTGCTCTTCCAGCATCCGCTGCATGAGCACGGAACCGACCATACCGCGCCAACCGATCAGACCTACACGTTTCATCGCAACTACACCTATACAAAAGTGGGCCACCGTCTGAGCGGTGGGCCCGAAAGATTACAGATTCCGCAGCGCGGCGACTACTGCATCGCCCATTTCCTGCGTACCCACCTTGGTGCAACCGGCCGACCAGATGTCGCCAGTGCGCAATCCCTGGTCCAGTACCAGGCTCACGGCCTGCTCGATGGCATCCGCCGCGTCGTTCAGGTTGAAGCTGTAACGCAGCATCATCGACACCGACAGAATGGTCGCCAGCGGGTTGGCGATGCCCTGCCCGGCGATGTCCGGCGCCGAACCGTGGCATGGCTCGTACATGCCCTTGTTGTTGGCATCCAGCGACGCCGACGGCAGCATGCCGATGGAACCGGTGAGCATCGACGCTTCGTCGGAAAGAATGTCGCCGAACATGTTGTCGGTGACGATCACGTCGAACTGCTTCGGCGCACGCACCAGTTGCATGGCGGCGTTGTCGACGTACATGTGGCTCAGCTCGACATCCGGGTAATCCTTGGCCACCTGCTCGACCACTTCGCGCCACAGCTGGCTGGACGCCAGGACGTTGGCCTTGTCCACCGAGCAAAGCTTCTTGCCGCGCACACGGGCCATGTCGAAGCCGACACGGGCGATGCGGCGGATTTCACTCTCGCTGTACGGCAGGGTGTCGTAGGACTGACGCTCGCCGTTTTCGAGCTCGCGGGTGCCACGTGGCGCGCCGAAGTAGATACCGCCGGTCAGCTCGCGGACGATAAGGATGTCCAGGCCAGAGACGATTTCCGGCTTGAGGCTGGAAGCATCGGCCAGTTGCGGATAAAGGATCGCCGGACGCAGGTTGCCGAACAGGCCCAGTTGCGCGCGAATCTTCAGCAGGCCGCGCTCAGGGCGGATATCACGCTCGATCTTGTCCCATTTCGGGCCGCCCACGGCGCCCAGCAGGACCGCGTCGGCTGCCCGAGCACGATCCAGGGTCTCGTCGGCCAGCGGCACGCCGTGCTTGTCGATGGCCGCGCCACCGATCACGTCGTGGCTCAGCTCGAAACCCAGGCTGTACTTGGCGTTGGCCAGCTCCAGCACCTTGACCGCCTCGGCCATGATTTCCGGGCCGATACCGTCACCTGGGAGAATCAGAATCTGCTTGCTCATGCTTTCCTCATTTGCTCTGTCGGTGTGCTGGTCGGCACGCCCGGAAAAATACTGTTGCCTGGCCTGCGGCGTCCGTTCACCTGTAAAGAACGAAGCGCTGGCCCGAATATCAAACCGCCATGGCTTTTTTGGCGGTTCCGGCGAGCAAAAAGCTCGCTCCTACAGGTTGTGTGTCCTTTCCTGCCGGAGCGAGCTTGCTCGCGATCACTGCGTCACTTTAACGCCGATCAGGCGTCGCGAAACAACCACGGCTGGCTGGCCCGATGCTTGGCCTCGAAAGCGGCAATCGCGTCGCCATCCTGCAAGGTCAGGCCGATATCGTCCAGGCCGTTGAGCAGGCAATGCTTGCGGAACGCATCGATCTCGAATTTCAACACCTTGCCATCGGGACGGGTCACGGTCTGGGCCTGCAGATCGATCTGCAGCTGGTAGCCCGGCTCGGCCTCGACCTGCTGGAACAGTTCATCGACGTCAGCGTCGCTGAGGATGATCGGCAGCAAGCCGTTCTTGAAGCTGTTGTTGAAGAAGATGTCGGCATAGCTCGGCGCGATGATGCTGCGAAAACCATATTCTTCCAACGCCCAAGGGGCGTGCTCACGGCTGGAGCCGCAACCGAAGTTTTCCCGGGCCAGCAACACGCTGGCGCCCTGGTAACGCTCGGCGTTGAGCACGAAGTCCTTGTTCAGCGGACGCTTGGAGTTGTCCTGGTACGGCTGGCCGACATCCAGGTAACGCCACTCGTCGAACAGGTTCGGGCCGAAGCCGGTGCGCTTGATCGACTTGAGGAACTGCTTGGGAATGATCTGATCGGTGTCGACGTTGGCACGATCCAAAGGCGCGACAAGACCGGTGTGCTGGGTGAAAGCTTTCATGCTGCGCTCCTTAGATCAATTCACGGACGTCGACGAAACGACCGTTGACGGCGGCGGCCGCGGCCATGGCCGGGCTGACCAGGTGAGTACGCCCACCGGCACCCTGCCGACCTTCGAAGTTGCGGTTCGAGGTCGAGGCGCAATGCTCGCCGGACTCCAAACGGTCCGGGTTCATCGCCAGGCACATCGAGCAACCCGGCTCGCGCCATTCGAAGCCTGCCTCGAGGAAGATCTTGTCCAGGCCTTCCGACTCCGCCTGGGCCTTCACCAGACCCGAACCCGGGACCACGATGGCCTGCTTGATGGTCGAGGCCACCTTGCGGCCCTTGGCGATGACGGCCGCAGCACGCAGGTCTTCGATCCGCGAGTTGGTGCAGGAACCGATGAATACCCGGTCCAGCTGAATGTCAGTGATCGCCTGGTTGGCGGTCAAGCCCATGTATTTCAAGGCACGGACGATGGAGTCGCGCTTGACCAGGTCCATTTCCTTGGCCGGGTCCGGCACGTTCTGATCGACGGCCAGCACCATCTCGGGCGAAGTGCCCCAGCTGACTTGCGGCTTGATCTGTGCGGCATCCAGCTCGACCACGGTGTCGAACTTGGCGTCGGCGTCGGAGACCAGGTCTTTCCAGGCTTCGACGGCGAGGTCCCATTCCGCGCCCTTGGGTGCGAACGGACGACCCTTGACGTATTCCACGGTCTTTTCGTCCGCCGCCACCAGGCCCACGCGGGCGCCGGCTTCGATGGACATGTTGCAGATGGTCATGCGGCCTTCGACGGACAGGTCGCGAATCGCGCTGCCGGCGAACTCGATGGCATGGCCGTTACCGCCGGCCGTGCCGATCTTGCCGATCACGGCCAGGACGATGTCCTTGGCGGTCACGCCAAATGGCAACTTGCCCTCGACCCGCACCAGCATGTTTTTCATTTTCTTGGCGACCAGGCACTGGGTGGCGAGCACGTGCTCGACCTCGGAGGTGCCGATACCGTGGGCCAGGGCGCCAAAGGCACCGTGGGTCGAGGTATGGGAGTCGCCGCAGACCACGGTCATGCCGGGCAAGGTCGCGCCCTGCTCCGGGCCGATGACGTGAACGATGCCCTGGCGCACGTCGTTCATCTTGAATTCGACGATGCCGTATTCGTCACAGTTGTCATCGAGGGTCTGAACCTGCAAACGCGAGACCTGGTCGGCGATGGCGCTGATGCCGCCCTTGCGCTCCGGCGTGGTCGGTACGTTGTGGTCCGGGGTCGCGATGTTGGCATCGATGCGCCAAGGCTTGCGCCCGGCCAGGCGCAGGCCTTCGAAGGCTTGCGGCGAAGTCACTTCGTGGATGATGTGACGATCGATATAGATCAGCGCCGAGCCATCGTCGCGCTGCTTGACCAAATGCGAATCCCAGAGCTTGTCGTAGAGCGTTTTGCCGGCCATCAGACGGTTCCTCATCATTTTCTATGCCGCGGGTCTCTGACACCGGTCAATAACCCCTTGGCTTGTGAGGCTGATGCTATGGCGTTACATTAAATAACTCAAATTCATATTTTTTATACTTTGGATAACCAACTGGAATGCGACCATGGACCTGGCCAACCTCAATGCCTTTATCGCGATTGCCGAAACCGGCAGCTTCTCCGGAGCCGGCGAACGCCTGCACCTGACCCAGCCAGCCATCAGCAAGCGCATCGCCGGCCTTGAGCAACAACTCAATGTGCGGCTGTTCGATCGCCTGGGCCGCGAAGTGGGCCTGACCGAGGCCGGACGCGCCCTGCTGCCGCGGGCCTATCAGATCCTCAACGTACTGGACGACACCCGCCGGGCGCTGACCAACCTGACCGGCGAAGTCACCGGTCGCCTGACCCTGGCGACCAGCCACCATATCGGCCTGCACCGCCTGCCACCCCTGCTGCGCGCCTTTACCCGGCGTTACCCGGAAGTGGCCCTGGACATCCAGTTTCTCGACTCGGAAGTGGCCTACGAAGAGATCCTCCACGGTCGCGCCGAACTGGCGGTGATCACCCTGGCCCCCGAGCCCCATGCGCTGGTCAAGGCCACGCCGGTGTGGAACGACCCGCTGGACTTCGTCGCCGCCCCCGAGCATCCGCTGGTGAGCAACGGCACGGTCAGCCTGGCCGATGTTGCCCTGCATCCGGCGGTATTTCCCGGTGGCAACACCTTTACCCACCATATTGTCCAGCGCCTGTTCGAGGCCCAGGGCCTGACCCCGAACATCGCCATGAGCACTAACTACCTGGAAACCATCAAGATGATGGTGTCCATCGGCCTGGCCTGGAGCGTCTTGCCCCGCACCATGCTCGATGAGCAGGTGGCGCGCATTCCTTTACCGGGCATACAGCTCACTCGCCAGCTAGGCTATATCCTGCATACCGAACGGACGCTGTCGAATGCTGCGCGGGCTTTCATGGCCTTACTGGATGCACAAGTCGATTGGCCAGGGACCAAGGCGTAAGCGTCCCGGCAAGACTTATGCCACCTCCTTGATTGCCTGAACCCGCGCCTAACGCTCTTATCAGCCCAAGGCCCGCTGCTCATGCCCAAACCCGCTGACCGTCTACCGCCCATGCCGCGCATTCACGCGCTCGACCCCAAGCAGTCGGAGCAAAGCTGGGAGAGCGCCCCGCAACTGCTCGCCGCACTCAATGGCGCACGACTGGGCGCCTGGTACTGGGACATCGAAAGCGGGCAAATCAGCTGGTCGCGGGGCACCCAGGCGCTGTTTGGCTTCGATCCGCGCCAGCCGCTGCCCAAAGACCTGGAATACCTCGACCTGCTGCCCGAGGAAGATCGCGCCAAAACCATTCGCGCCTTCCATTCGGTACTGGCCGGCGCGCCGCTGGAGCAGGCGATGCATCACCGCATCCGCTGGCCCGACGGCAGCCTGCACTGGCTGGAAATCAATGGCAGCGTGCTGCCGGACAAGCACGGCAAGCCGCGGATGATCGGGGTGATTCGCGAAATCACCCACCAACGCCAGCGGGAACAGGCCCTCAGCAGCTCGGAAAAACGCTTTGCCACGCTGTTTCACCTGTGCCCGAACATGGTGCTGCTGACCCGCCTGGAAGATGGCCTGATCAGCGAGGCCAACCAGTACTTCGAAATCCTCTTCGGCTGGCCGCTGCAGCACGTCATCGGCCGCACCACCCTCGAACTGGGCCTGTGGGTCGACCCGGAACAACGCGCGCAAATGGTCAAGGCGGTGCAGAAGCGCGGCCAGGCCGCCACCCTCGAGGTGCAACTGCGCGCCAGCAACGGGCAGATTCACGATGGCATCCTCAGCGCCCAGAAAGTCGAGCTGGAAGGCCAGGCCTACCTGCTCAGCACCTTCCTCGACACCAGCGAACGCAAGCGCGCCGAACAGGCCCTCAAGGACAGCCAGGAGCGCCTCGACCTGGCGCTGGACTCGGCCCAGCTCGGCACCTGGGACTGGCACATTCCCAGCGGCATGCTCTACGGCTCGGCCCGCGCCGCACAGCTGCATGGCCTGGAGCCGATGCCGTTCCACGAGTCGTTCGATGCGTTTTTCGAGGGTGTGCCCGACGAAGAGCGCAACAGCATGCGCGATGCCTACCGCAGCCTGCGCGAAGGCCCGGCCGGCAATTATCAGTTGACCTACCGCGTACAGCTGGCCGATGGCTCGTCACGCTTTCTGGAAAGCCGTGCCCGCCTCTACCGCGATGAGCAAGGCAACCCGCTGCGCATGGCCGGGACCTTGCTGGACATCACCGAACAGGTCGAGCGCGAGCAACGCCTGGTGACATCCGAGGAGAAGTTCGCCAGCCTGTTCCAGGTCAGCCCGGACCCGATCTGCGTCACGCTCCAGGAAACCGGGCAGTTCATCGAAATCAACTCCAGCTTCACCCAGACCTTCGGCTGGACCGTCGACGAAGTGCTCAACCGCAGCGCCGACGAAATCGGTCTCTGGGACGATTCCGCGCAGCGCCTGCAACGGGTCGAGCAGGTGATCCGCGAACAGGCGCTGAACAACGTCGCGGTGCTGGTCCGGCACAAGGACGGGCAACCCCTGACCTGCATCATTTCCAGCCGGCAGATCACCGTCGACAAACAACCCTGCATTGTCACCACGCTGCGCGACATCACCCAGCAACAACGCTCCGAGGCCGCGCTCAAGGCCAGCGAAGAGAAGTTCGCCAAGGCGTTCCACTCCAGCCCCGACGCCATCACCATCACCGAGCGCGACACCGGGCGCTACCTGGAGGTCAACGACGGCTTCTGCCGGCTGACCGGTTACCGCGCCGAGGAAGTGATCGGCCGCACCGTGTATCAGGTCGGCATCTGGGCCGAGGAAAAACAGCGTTCGATCCTGCTTGCCGAGCTACAGCTCAAAGGTCGGGTCAATCACCTGGAAATGCTCGGCCGCAACAAGCGCGGAGAGATCCTGACGGTCGAGGTCTCGGTCGAGCCCATCACCCTCAACGAAACCGCCTGCCTGCTGCTCACCGCGCGGGATGTCAGCCTGCTGAAAAATGCCCAGGCGCAGATTCGCCACCTGGCCTACCACGACCCGCTGACCAACCTGCCCAACCGCGCGCTACTGATGGATCGCCTGAGCCAGCAGATCGCCCTGCTCAAGCGCCACAACCTGCGCGGCGCCCTGCTGTTTCTCGACCTGGACCATTTCAAGCACATCAACGACTCCCTCGGCCATCCGGTGGGCGACACCGTGCTGAAGATCGTCACCGCGCGCCTCGAAGCCAGCGTGCGCATGGAAGACACCGTGGCGCGCCTGGGCGGCGACGAGTTCGTGGTCCTGCTCAGCGGCCTGGAGGGCAGCCGCAGCGAAGTCAGCGACCAGGTACGGGAGCTGGCCGATACCCTGCGTGAACTGCTGTCCGAGCCGATGTTCCTCGACGGCCAGCGCCTGCAGGTGACCCCGAGCATAGGCGTAGCCCTGATTCCCGATCACGGCTCGACCCCCACCGACCTGCTCAAGCGCGCCGATATCGCGCTGTACCGGGCCAAGGACTCCGGGCGCAACACCACCCAGATGTTCCACAACACCATGCAGAAAGCCGCCAGCGAGCGCCTGCGCATGGAAACCGACCTGCGCCTGGCCCTGTCCCGGGGCGAGTTCAGCCTGCACTTCCAGCCCCAGGTCGACGCCCGCGACAACCGCATCGTCGGCGCCGAAGCCCTGGTGCGCTGGCACCACCCCGAACTGGGGGCGCAATCGCCCACCGAGTTCATCAAGGTCCTGGAAGACAGCGGCCTGATCCTCGAGGTCGGCACCTGGATTCTCGACGAAGCCTGCCAGGCCTTCAGCCAGCTGATCGCCGAAGGCCTGGTGGACCCGCTCGATTTCAGCCTGTGCGTGAACATCAGCCCGCGGCAGTTCCGCCAGAACGACTTCGTCGAGCGCATAGAGCGCAGCCTGAGCCAATACCAACTGCCGTCTTCGCTGCTGAAGCTGGAAATCACCGAAGGCATCGTGATCCAGAACCTGGAAGACACCATCAGCAAGATGCGGCGCCTGAAAAAACTCGGCGTGAGTTTCGCCATGGACGACTTCGGCACCGGTTATTCGTCGCTGACCTACCTCAAGCGCTTGCCGGTGGATGCGCTGAAGATCGACCAGTCCTTCGTCCGCGATGCGACCCACGACCCCAACGACGCGGAGATCGTTCGCGCCATCGTCGCCATGGCCCGCAGCCTGGACTTGAATGTGATCGCCGAAGGCGTGGAAACCGCGGAGCAGCTCGAGTTCCTGCAAGGCCTGGGGTGCCATCTGTATCAGGGTTACCTGCACAGTCGACCGCTGCCGCTGGAGGGCTTGAAAGCCCTGCTGGCCTGAACGGACGACGACACAATCACCAGCCTGACAGATCAACGGGACAGCAATTGCCAGTGTCTGGCGCAACCTGTAGGGTCGCGTTTTTTGTGACGCCCCACGAGATCGATCATGCAGGATGCAACCCTCCCCCGCCCGGCTTTGCTGGGCATTGACCTTGGCACCACCAACAGCCTGATCGCCGTCTGGCAGGACGGCCGCGCCCAGCTGATCCCCAACGCCCTCGGCGATGTCCTCACCCCGTCGGTGGTCAGCCTCGATGAAGACGACAGCATCCTGGTGGGCAAAGCCGCGCGAGCCCGCCTGACGACCCACCCGGAACGCACGGTGGCCGCCTTCAAGCGCTTCATGGGCAGCGACAAGCGCCTCGAACTGGGCGGACGGCCGTTCAGCCCGGAAGAACTCTCGGCGCTGGTGATCGGCTCGCTCAAACAGGATGCCGAAGCCTTTCTCGGCCATCCGGTGCAGGAAGCGGTGATTTCGGTGCCGGCCTACTTCAGCGACGAACAACGCAAGCGCACTCTATTCGCCGCCGAACTGGCGGGCCTGACGGTGTCGCGGCTGATCAACGAACCGACCGCGGCCGCCATGGCCTACGGGCTGCATGAACAGAAGTTCGAACGCACGCTGATCTTCGACCTGGGCGGCGGCACCTTCGATGTCACGGTGCTGGAATACGCACTGCCGCTGATTGAAGTGCACGCCTCCACGGGCGACAACTTCCTGGGCGGCGAAGACTTTACCGAGGCCTTGTTGCAGGCCTGCCTCAAGGACTGGCAACTCACCCCGGCGCAGATCGACGCGCAGGGCATGGCCAGCCTGGGTGACGCCCTGGAGCAGCTCAAGTGCAAACTCGCCGACGGCACTCAGTCACTCAGTTGGCGTCATGGGGACCGGTCATATGAATGGACCCTGGACGAAGCGCTGGCGCTGAAGATCTGGGAGCCGCTGCTGGCCCGCTTGCGAGCACCCATCGAGCAGGCCCTGCGCGACGCCCGCCTCAAGCCCCGCGACCTCGACAGCCTGGTGCTGGTGGGCGGCGCCACCCGGATGCCGGCGGTGCAGCAAATGGTCGCCACACTCTTTGGGCGCCTGCCTTAC
Organism: Pseudomonas sp. SBT1-2; assembly: GCF_028640875.1. Taxonomy (NCBI): domain Bacteria; kingdom Pseudomonadati; phylum Pseudomonadota; class Gammaproteobacteria; order Pseudomonadales; family Pseudomonadaceae; genus Pseudomonas; species Pseudomonas sp. SBT1-2. The sequence goes on from NZ_JAQZAA010000082.1 coordinate 128,755, forward strand.
CGCCACCTCGACCCGGATACGATTGTCGCGCTGGGCGCCGCCACCCAGGCCGCCTGCAAGGCCCGGGACGGGGCCATCGAAGAACTGATCCTGACCGACGTCTGCCCCTACACCCTGGGGATTGCGACCAGTCGCGGCGAACAGGTCAGTGGAGCCTTTTCGCCGATCATCGAACGCAATACGGTGATCCCGACGTCACGGGTGCAGCAGTTCTACACCACGCACCCGCACCAGGCGTTTATCCGCATTGCGGTGTATCAGGGCGAGCGGCCCTGGGTGCGGGACAATATTTTCATTGATTCCTTCGACGTGCCCCTGACGCCCAGCGAACAGATCCAGTCCCTGGACGTACGTTTCAGCTATGACATCAATGGCCTGCTCGAAGTCGACGTCACCCTGCTGGCCAGCGGCGAACGCCATAGCCACAGCATCGACCGCAGCCCCACCGGGCTCGATGCGCAATCCCGGCAGGCCAGCCATGAGCGACTGACCGCGCTGAAAATCCACCCTCGCGACGCCCTGCCCAACCGTACCCTGCTGGCCCGCCTGGAGCGGGCGTGGATGCAAAGCCTGGGCGACGAGCGCGAGCGCATCGCCGACTGGCTGGACACCTTCACCGCCGTGCTCGGTGGCCAGCAACCGGCGGAGATTGCCAGCCATCGAACCCAGCTGAACAAGGCGCTGGATCAACTACGTCTCTAGCAGTCGAGCCGCCGCAAGCAGGCCTGCAAACCGCCAGGCAGTGCGTCTTCACCAGCGCTGTCCGGCGGTATGCCATAGCGGTTGGGCAGTTTGTCGCCAGGGAAGGCAAAAAGAATCAGCGCCAGGAATGGAAAGAACACCGACAGACCGCCCAGCACCAGCAAGGTCGGGATGCCACGGCCTATGTCATGCAGACGACGCAGAATCGCCCCGAGCAAAAACACAGTGCCCAGCAACGACACAACGATCGCGGACAGCGATGTGCCGCTGAATAACGCGGCCAGCGGCGTGACCAGCAAGGCGCCCAGCACCTGCCAGAAGAACGCTCCACGCCCCAGACGCGTGCCCAGACGCCAGAAAGCCGTGGCCGGCGTCGGACGGCTGTCGCCCTTGGCCAGCAACAGACGCTCGCTCCAGGACAGCAGCGCGCTGAAGGTAAACCGCAGGCCAAGCCCGTGCTCCGGGTTGTCTTTGGCCCGCTGCATGCGCAGCAGCACTTTCTGCCGTGGCACACCGGCACTGCCGTAACGCACCAGCCCCTTGAGCACATCGAGCGCCAGGTAAAAGGCCTCGCTGTCGATCCCTTCGTCTTCGGCCAGCGTCTGATGCGGCGGCCGTGGCGGCTCGCCCTTGATCAAGCCGTGGCGAAAGCCGTCGAACCAGTCCTGGGGGTTGGTGATTTCGGTAATCCGGTCGAGCAGGTATCGACGCTGCTGCGCATCGATCACCGGGTCGTGATACAGCACGCCACTCAAGAGCATGCGCCCGAGCAAATCGTCCGCGAAGGCCGGCAGGTCACCGCGCAGGCATGCAAACAGGCGCTCATTGCTCAACAACCGCGCACTGTCGAGCGCTTCCTGGACGCCAAGCAACTGCCGGTCGAGCAAGGCATGCACCGGATCGTCCAATTGCAGCCAGCCGAGCAAAGCGCTCAGGTCGCCCTGTTCGCGCCGCAACTGGGCAAGCTGCGGCTGCAGCCGGCTGAGCGGATGGGACGGATTGAGCGCCAGACGCGCCAGACACTGCGAGTCGATCAATTGCCACCAGCGTTCCGGCTGCTCCAGCAATGCCATCAGGAACAGCGTATGGGCGTACCAGTGCCAGAGCGCCTCGCCCGTCCCTGGTGGCGGCAACACGACGCCGCGCTGGCTCAGTTGCAGCAGCAGGTTCAGTTCCGACAGATCGCTCGCGGCATCGATATCGCTCAATTCGAAAGACTCGGCGATACGCTCCAGGGCGGCATGACCGTAAGGGCGCAATCGGCGCAGCCACAAACGGCAGATCTGGTGCGGCTCACCGGCTGTCAGCGCATCGGCCAGTTGCGCCGAAGCAGACTCCTCATCGATGAAGGTCTTCATCGCCAACGGAATCGGCGCCTGGTTCAACCAGCGCAAGTGCTGCCCGGCCTGGTCCTTGAACCCGCTCAGCACCAGGGCTTCGAGGGCATCCAGCGGCTGCGGCTCATCCAGCACCTGTTGCAACAGCTCTGCTGCGCCACGGTGCAAGGCCCAGGCATGCCGGTACAGGCGCAACAACCGGGTATCGGCATTCTGGCCAAGCAACTGCGCCAGCAAGGGCAACTCGTCGCCGCTCATCCGCCAATCGATAAAGGCCTGCGCCAACCCCTGCAGCTCGAGCCGGCCAACACCGAGCCAGCGGATCAGCGTCTCGGGACGTTGTGAAGGGCTGCCATATTCCTGGGTGACGTGGGCGAGATCGGTGGACCAGTCGCTGAAGTTCTCCAGACGATCAAAGGCCTGAATCAGCAGCGGCAAAAAGTCCGGCTGACGTTTGGCGCACAGCGCCAGCAATTGGCTCTCGGCCTTGGGATGACGATGCTCCTGCCACAGCCGGACCCAGCAAGGCAATGCCTGATCGTCCAGCCCCAGCAGGCTGTTCTGGCACGCCAACAGGTAAAGCCAGTCCACATCATCCGGCGCTTCGCGCTGCTGCTCGATGCACAACTGCAGCAGCCCCTGGCCACCGATACCGGCCTGGGTGAATTGCACCAGCAGGCGCTTAATGAACACTGCATCGTTCGGTAACGGCAGGCAGGTGTGTTGGCTGGCGAAGCCTTCGTACTCGTGGAGCGGTCGCCGGTCGAAGATGAAGTCGAGGCTGCGCGCGAACCACAGGCTTTCGGTCTGCGCCGGTTCCGACCAGTTCCCCATCAGCGCCGTATCGAATGGGTCCGGGGCCTTGATCCGGTTCAGATAGTCCTCGACATGGCGGGCCTGATCGAAACCCAGCTCCAGCAACTGATGCTCCCAGCCCATGCGCTGGGCCAGCAGGCCCGCGCAACGGTAGGAAAGCGGCCCGGCGTTGGCCGTCCGCTGGAACAACTCCCAGCGCAAGTCATCGAGCAGGCCGAGCGGCAGTTGATCCAGCGCCTTGATAAAGGCCTGCCAGGCATCGGGATTGAAGCGGCGCGCCGGATCATTCAGCAGCGCATCAAAATCGAGGATGGCTTGCGCAGGCGCAGGCTCGCTCTCCTGCGACGCCTCAAGCTCCTGCTCGTTGTCACGCACCAGCCGCAGAGCACTTTCGTAGGCCTGGCGCAGCGCCTGGAACCCTTCGGGATCGGTCTCCGGGTGATGCTCCGGCAGACGGGCCCGATAGGCATTGCGAATCAGCGTTTCATCGGTGGTAGGGTCGATGCCCAGCTTTATCCAGCAACTCATGACCAGTCGAACTCCTCTAGCGACGCCGGACGCTGCGGCAAGTCGAGATCCAGGTGCCAAGGCAAGTCCGCCAGACAATCCGCCATGTTTTCAGCGAGCCCGCGGGCAATCATCTGGCTGAGGGGGTTCTCCCCCTGTCGATCCAGCTCGTAAGCCAGTTCGTCATCGCTATTGCCCTGGCAACCCCAGAACGCGCGGCCAACGAGGAATCCATTGAAATAAGCGAACCAACTGCCGTAGTGGTATTGCGCCCTGACCGCCAGCCGGCCGTGCAACCACAGGCTCTCGGCCAGATCGATCCACTGGTTGCGCACACCGCAACGCAAGAGAAACCCCATGCGCCCGTAATCCCAGGCCAGGATCCCACCCGGGCCACAAGCGCCAAAGGTACGGCTGGCGAACTGGTGCAGGATGCGTTCACGGGGTTCGAGCGTCTCGAGCAAGGCCTGCCATTCGCTCGGCAGACAACGCTGCCAGGCGCGATACGCGTCGTCGAGGTGGGTGGCATGACCGTTGTCAGTCATCCTTTCCAGCATGCCCAGCAACTGCCGTCGGTCACTGATGCCCCAACTGCCTTGCAGGTCGATGGAGTCCGAGCCGGGGTAGAACGCGGGGTTGTCGTATCCGGCGCGAGGGTTGAGCGCAACCATCGGCGCAGAGAGGCTCCACAGCCAGCGCTGCTGTATCTCGTCCATGAAAAAGGCTCCAGGCCGACCGGTGAGGAATGGGGGGTCGGCAAAACTGCGGCGGATTGTAGAGAAAGCGCCACTACGCGGCAAAGGCGAACGATGATTTTCCCGGGCATAAAAAAGGCCCCGACTGGTCGGGGCCTTTTTCAGCGACTCAGCGCTTGATCACACGCCGGTGTGGCGGCGCAGGGATCAATGCTGCAGGGCTGGCTGCTGCGTCCCGTTGATCGGGATGCGCTTGGCTTTCGCTTCTTCCGGGATCACCCGCAACAGGTCGATGCTCAACAGACCGTTGCTCAGGCCGGCGGCCTTGATCTCGATGTGATCGGCCAGGCGGAAGGACAGCTTGAACGCACGCTGGGCGATGCCCTGGTGCAGGAAGGTGACGCCTTCGTTCGCGTCACGCTTGCCGCCACTGATGGTCAGCACGCCCTTCTCGACTTGCAGCTCCAGGTCTTCTTCCTGGAACCCGGCGGCGGCCACGACAATGCGGTACTGGTCGTCACCGTGCTTTTCGACGTTGTAGGGCGGATAGGTGCTGCCTGGCTCATTGCGCAGGGCGGTTTCGAACAGGTCGTTGAAACGGTCGAAACCCACCGAGGAACGGAACAGTGGCGCGAGGGAAAATGCAGTACTCATGGTTCAAATCTCCTGAAAACAATCAGCAAGTTTTTTTGTCTCCGCGACCCGAATTCGGCATCGCGTAACCCTTAGATAGGGACCGCCGATTGCATTTCAAGAGACTTTTTGCAGATTTTTTCAGGCCGCCTCGGCCACCGGCAAGCCGAGCAAACGCGAGACTTGATCCGGCTCGGTCTCTCGGCGAAGTACGGTAAACAGCTCGGTGGCCTCGGGATAATTTCGGGTCAACATGGCCAGCCACTGCTTCAAACGACCCGGCGACTGGCGCGCCGTCATTTGAGCCTTGGCTTGCAGCCAGAAGTCCTGGATCAGCGGCATCAGCTCGGCCCAGGTCATCTCGATGACTTCCTCGCCGGCACGTGCGGCGGCGATCTGTTTGGCCAGGTCCGGGCGCGATACCAGGCCGCGACCGAGCATGATGTCTTCGACGCCGCTGATTTCCCGGCAGCGGCGCCAGTCGTCGACGCTCCAGATATCGCCGTTGGCGAACACCGGCACCTTGACCACGTCCTGCACCCGCGGAATCCATTCCCAGTGCGCCGGCGGCTTGTAGCCGTCGACCTTGGTCCGCGCATGCACCACGATATGTTCCGCGCCACCTTCGGCCAACGCCGTGGCGCACACCAGCGAGCCATCCGGGCTGTCGAAGCCGAGGCGCATCTTGGCGGTCACCGGGATATGCGCAGGCACGGCACGCCGCACATGCTCGACGATCTGGTTGAGCAGCTCCGGCTCCTTGAGCAGCACCGCGCCGCCACGGGATTTGTTGACGGTCTTGGCCGGGCAGCCGAAGTTCAGGTCGATGACTTCAGAACCGAGCTCACAGGCCAGGGCGGCGTTTTCCGCCAGGCACACCGGATCGGAACCCAGCAGTTGCACCCGCAGCGGCACGCCGGACGCGGTCCGCGCGCCGTTCAACAACTCGGGGCCGAACTTGTGGAAATAGGCCGGCGTGAGCAACTGGTCGTTGACCCGGATGAACTCGGTCACGCACCAGTCGATACCACCGACCCGGGTCAGCACATCCCGCAGGATGTCATCGACCAACCCCTCCATGGGCGCCAAAGCAATTTGCATGAATCACACTCAACGTAAAACGCGATAAAAAAACGTGCGGCAGTTTACTGGGTTTCGCCGGGGAGCAGGTATTTCAACGGGTGGATGGTCGCGAGCTGATTCAGCTCGCGCCTTGCAACGCCGGCCCATAACCTTCGAGAAATTCCGCCGGCATGCGCTTGGGCTTGCCGCTGGACAGCTCGATGCAGACAAAGGTCGTCTGGGCCCGCAGTAAGGTGGTGCCGTCGCTCGGACGCACCAGCTGGAAGCGCCGCGACATCTTCAGGCGCTGATCCCAATCGACGATCCAGGTCGCCAGTTGCAGCTCGTCGCCTTCATAGGCCGCCGCCAGGTAGTCGATCTCGTGGCGCACCACCGCCATGGCCCGATCCAGGCGGCGGTACTCGCTCAGGTCCAGGCCCAGGCGCTGGGAATGACGCCAGGCGCAACGCTCGAGCCAGGTGACATACACCGCGTTGTTGGCATGCCCCAAGCCGTCGATGTCTTCGGCACCCACCTGCAGATCGATGATAAATGGCGTTGCCAGATCCCAGCCCATGCCCCACTCCCGGTCAGATTATTCGACCGGGGCAGTGTAACGGATTGCTCAGGCGGATTGGCGCGCTTGCAGGCTGCGGCCGGCCAACAGCGTCAGCACCCCCTCGATCACACGTGGGTCGGCCAATACGCGCTGATGCCCGCCTTCCTTAAGGCGCAACAAGCGGCTGTCGAACCAGGCCTCGTGGATCAGATCGGATTCCTTGACCGGGACAAAGTTGTCGTCTTCGGCATGCACGATCAACCCGGGCATATCCAACTGGTAGTGCGCGACATCCATGGCCGCGGCGCGCATGCCGACATCCTGCTCCACCTGGCGGATAAAGGCCGAGCGCGCTTTGGGCGGCAGGCGCACATAACGGGCGAAACCGCGCAATACACCGAGTATCCGCGCCGGGGCGGCGATGCTGACCAGGGTCTCGGTACGCAAGCCCAGTTGCACCGCCAGCATGGCGCTGGCGCCCCCCATGGAATGGCCGATGACTGCGCGCAGCGGCGGCAACTCCGCGGCGGCTTCGAGCATGGCCCGGGCAAACAGCATCACATTGGCCTCGTGCCCGGGAGAGCGTCCGTGAGCGGGGCCATCCAGCGCCACAACGCTGTAACCGGCGCCCACCAGCGCATCGATCAGGCTGGCGAACTGCGTCGGGCGCCCTTCCCAGCCATGCATCAGCAGCACCGCCGGCCCCTGGCCCCAGCGCAATGCCGAGAGCCCGAACCGCAGGGTGATGCGCTCCGAACGCGCCAGCAGCGGCAGCTCCCAGTCACGCGGCAGCCGCTCGCGCGGCGTCATGAATGCCAGCCGCATCTTGCTTGCGACCAGCTTTGGTGCAACCCAGCCCAAGGTGCCATTAACGCCACGAACCCAACTTAACGTGCTCATCGCTCCTCTCCTCAGGCCAGCGCCTCAGGTCATAGCACCGCCGACTTGGCAGCGCGCAGTAAACGGTCCGACAGCTCACCGGCCCCCAGCGCCCGGGCCAGGGACAAGCCACCCACCATCAGGGCCAGGTCGGCCAGGGCCTTGTCGATGTCTTCAGGCGTGGTCGCCAACTGAGCCAGCATCAGCTCGATGTGTTCATTCAGGACTCTGCGGAAATCATCCGGCAGGCGCCCCATCTCACCGACCGATGCGGGGATCGGGCAGGCCTGATCGGTGGAATCGCGGTGTTTGCGTGACAGGTAGAACGCCGCCACCAGCGCTCGTCGCTCTTCGCCGGTCAGCGACGCATCCATATCGGCGATCAGGCCCCGGCGCTGGGCCAACAATTGGCTGAACGCTTCCAGCATCAGGGCGTCCTTGCTTTCGAAATGCGCGTAGAAGCCACCGACCGTCAGGCCCGCGGCACCCATCACTTCGCCCACGCTCGGCTCGGCCGGGCCACGTTGTACCAGCGCGGAGCTGGCGGCCTGGAGAATGCGTTCGCGGGTTTGAGCTTTTTTATCGTTCATCGTTGCCTCCGAATATTACGATCAAAATATTATTCTCATAATAAATTTTCGCAAGTCGTTAGTGTGACCGCCGGTCAGGAGAACAGTGTGGGGAGAAAGGGAGAATTGGCCAAACGCCAGACAAACAAAAGGGCCATTCAATAATTGAATGACCCTTATAAATCCCGCAGAGCGGGTAATCGTGGCGTCCCCTAGGGGACTCGAACCCCTGTTACCGCCGTGAAAGGGCGGTGTCCTAGGCCACTAGACGAAGGGGACACAAACCCTTCTATACAACTGATCAGTGCTGAGAGCTGATCGATTCAAGGCCGGTGTGGCCAGGCCTTGAACTGTAAAATTGGTGGAGCTAGACGGGATCGAACCGTCGACCTCTTGCATGCCATGCAAGCGCTCTCCCAGCTGAGCTATAGCCCCGGATTTTTCGCCTCGCGGCGGAGCGACATCTTGTAACATCGCTTCTGTAAAACTGGCGTCCCCTAGGGGACTCGAACCCCTGTTACCGCCGTGAAAGGGCGGTGTCCTAGGCCACTAGACGAAGGGGACGCAAACCCTTCTAACAACTGATCAGCGCTGAGAACTGATCGATTCAAGGCCGGCGTGGCCAGACCTTGAACTGTAAATTGGTGGAGCTAGACGGGATCGAACCGTCGACCTCTTGCATGCCATGCAAGCGCTCTCCCAGCTGAGCTATAGCCCCTCATCGTTGATGTCATCGCTGAGGACGGGGCGAATCTTAAGGGCGTATCGGAAGGCTGTCAAATTTTTTTTCAGCTTTTTTTAAAAAAATTTGCCGGCATAACAATCACTTACCGCCCTCCCCCGTAAATCCGGGGCTTTTGCGGACCGTTGTGCCCTCCGCCAACGACCGCAATTTCACGTCTTGCACAGTTCCGCGGGAGCCAGCGTGCCGGCTCCCACGAATCAGAGTGCTGAATCAGGCGATCGCGCCCAACAGCTTTTCCCACTCTTTGTTTTCTTTCTTCGACACGCCACCCAGCAGGTCGATGGCCTGGCGCAGGCGGAAACGGGTCAGGTCCGGCCCCAGAATCTCCATGGCATCGAGCACCGAGACCGAGCTGGCCTGACCGGTGATCGCGGCGAACATCAGCGGCATGGCATCACGCAGCTTCAGCTCCAGGGATTCGACCACGGCCTGGATGGTCGCGGTGATGCTGTCCTTTTCCCACTGACGCAGGCTTTCCAGCTTCCACAGGATCAGTTGCATCAGCTGCCGTACCTGGTCGCCCGACAGTTTCTTCGACTCGAACAGCTTGGCATCCGGGGTCACGCCACCAGCGAAGAAGAACCCGGCCAGCGGTGCGATCTGGCTGAAGGTTTCCACCCGGCCTTGCACGTGCGGCGCGATCTTCATCAGGTATTCAGGGTTCAGCGCCCAGGTCTGCACGCGGCTGGCGAACTCTTCCACCGGCAGGTCGCGCAGCCACTGGCCATTGAGCCACGACAGCTTCTCGATATCGAAGATCGGCCCCCCCAGGGAGATGCGCGACAGGTCGAAGTTGTCGACCATTTCCTGCAGCGAGAATTTCTCGCGCTCGTCCGGCATCGACCAGCCCATGCGGCCCAGGTAGTTGAGCATGGCTTCCGGCATGAAACCCATGCGCTCGTAGAAGGTCACCGAGGTCGGGTTCTTGCGCTTGGACAGCTTGCTCTTGTCCGGGTTGCGCAGCAGCGGCATGTAGCACAGCTGCGGCTGCTCCCAGCCGAAATACTCGTAGAGCAGAATCAGTTTCGGCGCCGAAGGCAGCCATTCTTCGCCACGCAACACGTGGGTGATGCCCATCAGGTGGTCGTCGACCACGTTGGCCAGGAAGTAGGTCGGCAGGCCATCGGTCTTCATCAGCACCTGCATGTCCATGCGATCCCACGGGATCTCGACATCGCCACGCAGCATGTCCGGCACCACGCAGACGCCTTCGCTCGGCACCTTCATGCGGATCACATGCGGTTCGCCAGCGGCCAGGCGGCGGGCGACCTCTTCCTTGGACAGCAGCAGCGCGCGGCCGTCGTAGCGTGGCGTCTCGCCACGGGCCATCTGCTCGGCGCGCATCTGGTCCAGCTCTTCGGCGGTGCAGAAGCACGGGAAGGCATGGCCCATGTCGACCAGCTGCTGGGTGTACTTCTGGTAGATCTCGCTACGCTCGCTCTGCCGGTAAGGGCCGTGCGGGCCGCCCACGTCCGGGCCTTCGCTCCAGTTGATGCCCAACCAGCGCAAGGCGTCGAAAATCTGCTGCTCGGACTCGCGGGTCGAACGCAGTTGATCGGTGTCTTCGATGCGCAGGATGAACTCACCGCCGTGCTGCTTGGCGAAGCAGTAGTTGAACAAGGCGATGTAAGCGGTACCTACGTGGGGATCCCCGGTAGGCGATGGCGCGATACGCGTGCGGACGGTGGTCATGGCATGTCTCGGAAAGAATATGAAAAGCGAAGATCAAACAAGAGGCGAATGGTAACAGGCGATGCCGGCCCCGCTCCAGTGAGCAGGGCATTTAAGCCAGGGTCGGGGCTAATCGAAACGAATCTGTAGCCGCTGCCGCAGGCTGCGATAGGTCCGCAGGACCTCCAGCGATTTCAAGAATGCCAAGGCCGTAAGGGCCGATCGCAGCCTGCGGTAGCGGCTACAGGCAGCAATTGCAGATCAGACCGTCAGCAAACGCTCGCGCAGCTTGCCGATTTCGTCGCGCATCTGCGCCGCGGCTTCGAACTCCAGGTCGCGGGCCAGTTGGTACATCTTCTCTTCGAGCTGGCGGATGCGCTTGGTGATCTCGCTGGGCGAACGCAGTTCGTTTTCGTAGCGGGCATTTTCCTCGGCGGCCTTGGCCATGCCCTTGCGCTTCTTGCTGCGCGAACCGGGCACGGTGGCGCCTTCCATGATGTCGGCGACGTCCTTGAACACGCCTTTGGGGGTGATGCCATTGGCCAGGTTGAAGGCGATCTGCTTGTCGCGACGGCGCCCGGTCTCGCCGATCGCCCGCTCCATGGAGCCGGTGATGCGGTCGGCGTAGAGAATCGCCCGGCCGTTGAGGTTACGCGCGGCACGACCGATGGTCTGGATCAACGAGCGCTCGGAACGCAGGAAACCTTCCTTGTCCGCATCGAGAATCGCCACCAGCGACACTTCCGGCATGTCCAGGCCTTCGCGCAGCAGGTTGATCCCCACCAGCACATCGAAGGTGCCCAGGCGCAGGTCGCGAATGATCTCGACCCGCTCCACGGTGTCGATGTCCGAGTGCAGATAACGCACACGCACGCCGTGATCGGCGAGGTAATCGGTCAGGTCCTCGGCCATGCGCTTGGTCAGGGTGGTCACCAGGACCCGCTCTTCCACGGCCACGCGCTTGGTGATTTCCGACAGCAGGTCATCGACCTGGGTCAGCGCCGGACGCACTTCCACCTGCGGGTCGACCAGGCCGGTGGGGCGAACCACCTGCTCGACCACCCGGCCGGCATGTTCGGCTTCATAGTTGCCCGGCGTGGCCGAGACAAAAATGGTCTGCGGGCTGACCCCTTCCCATTCGTCGAAGCGCATCGGCCGGTTGTCCAGCGCCGAGGGCAGGCGGAAGCCGTACTCCACCAGGGTTTCCTTGCGCGAACGGTCGCCTTTGTACATGGCGCCGACCTGCGGCACGCTGACGTGGGACTCGTCGATCACCAGCAAGGCGTCCGCCGGCAGGTAGTCGTACAGGGTCGGTGGCGCCGCCCCGGCCGGCCGTCCGGACAGGTAGCGCGAGTAGTTTTCGATACCGTTGCAGTAACCCAGCTCGAGGATCATCTCCAGGTCGAAACGGGTGCGCTGCTCCAGGCGCTGGGCTTCCACCAGCTTGTTGTTGCTGCGCAGGTATTCCAGGCGCTCCTGCAACTCGACCTTGATCCCCTCGATGGCATCCAGCAGGGTTTCCCGCGGCGTCACGTAGTGGCTCTTGGGATAGAAGGTGAAACGCGGCAGCTTGCGGATCACCTCGCCGGTCAGCGGGTCGAAGGCGGAGATGCTTTCCACCTCGTCATCGAACAGCTCGATGCGGATCGCTTCCAGGTCGGATTCCGCCGGGTAGATATCGATCACATCGCCACGCACGCGGAAGGTGGCGCGGGCAAAATCCATGTCGTTGCGGGTGTATTGCAGGTCGGCCAGGCGGCGCAGCAAGGCGCGCTGGTCGAGCTTGTCGCCGCGATCGACGTGCAACACCATCTTCAGATAGGTTTCCGGGCTGCCCAGGCCGTAGATGCAGGACACCGTGGTGACGATGATCGCGTCCTTGCGCTCCAGCAGCGCCTTGGTCGCCGACAGACGCATCTGCTCGATATGGTCGTTGATCGAGGCGTCCTTCTCGATAAAGGTGTCGGAGGACGGCACATAGGCTTCCGGCTGGTAGTAGTCGTAGTAGGAAACGAAGTACTCCACCGCGTTGTTCGGGAAGAACGCCTTGAACTCGCCGTACAGCTGCGCGGCCAGGGTCTTGTTCGGCGCCAGCACCAGGGTCGGGCGCTGCACCTGGGCGATCACGTTGGCGATGCTGAAGGTCTTGCCCGAGCCGGTCACACCGAGCAGCGTCTGGTGCGCCAACCCGGCCTCGATGCCCTCGACCATCAGGCGGATGGCTTCCGGCTGATCGCCGGCGGGCTGGAAGCGGGTGACTAGCTGGAATTCAGACATAACGTACCTCTGGGTTCACTCCAGCACGACGCCGCCGCACAGGAACGAGAAAGACCGCAAACGACGAGTGTCGCAGGGAAAATACTGGATTGTGCTGGATGTGGAGGCAAATTCCACAGCTTTCAAGGTAAAGCTCCCAAGCCCCTCTACGACTTTGACGTTGCAATAAGACTAACGGTCGAAAAATAAACCGAAAAACTTGCCGGAAAAGCCCTTTCAGCTGTCGCCGCGCACAGTGATGGCCTCTATACTAGCTCCCCGTTTGTGCACCGCTCTAGTGCATTCGGCTGGAGCGCGACACGTCCCTCCACACTCCATTCAGAGCCGCCGTAATAATGAGCCTGTTCTCCGCTGTCGAAATGGCACCACGCGATCCTATCCTGGGCCTCAACGAAGCATTCAACGCCGATACCCGTACCAACAAGGTCAACCTGGGGGTCGGTGTTTACTGCAACGAGGAGGGGCGAATTCCACTCCTGCGCGCCGTTGTCGAAGCCGAGACGATCCGCGCCGCTCAACATGCTTCCCGTGGCTACCTGCCGATCGACGGTATCGCCGCCTACGACCAGGCCGTGCAGAAACTGCTGTTCGGCAACGATTCGCCGCTGCTGGCCGCCGGTCGCGTGGTTACCACCCAGGCCGTCGGCGGTACCGGCGCACTGAAGATCGGTGCCGACTTCCTCAAGCAGCTGCTGCCTGACGCAGTCGTGGCCATCAGCGATCCAAGCTGGGAAAACCACCGCGCGCTGTTCGAAACCGCCGGCTTCCCGGTGCAGAACTACCGCTACTACGACGCCGCCACCCACGATGTGAACCGCGTCGGCCTGCTGGAAGACCTGAATGCCCTGCCAGCCCAGTCGATCGTGGTCCTGCACGCCTGCTGCCACAACCCGACCGGCGTCGACCTGAGCCCGGAAGACTGGAAAAACGTGCTGCAGGTGATCAAGGCGAAAAACCTCGTGCCGTTCCTCGACATGGCCTACCAGGGCTTCGGTGACGGTATCGCCGAAGACGCCGCCGCCGTGCGCCTGTTCGCCGAATCGGGCCTGACCTTCTTCGTCTCCAGCTCGTTCTCCAAGTCGTTCTCGCTGTATGGCGAGCGCGTTGGCGCCCTGTCGATCGTCAGTGAGTCGAAAGAAGAAAGCGCGCGCGTGCTGTCGCAAGTCAAACGCGTAATCCGCACCAACTACTCCAACCCGCCGACCCACGGTGCAAGCATCGTCGCCGCGGTGCTCAACAGCCCGGAACTGCGCGCCCAGTGGGAAGCCGAACTGGCCGAAATGCGCCTGCGCATCCGCGGCATGCGCCTGCAGATGGTCGACCTGCTGGCCAAGGGAGCGCCACAGCGCGACTTCAGCTTCGTCGCCCGTCAGCGCGGCATGTTCTCCTACTCCGGCCTGACCGTCGATCAAGTGACGCGCCTGCGCAACGAGTTCGGCATCTATGCCCTGGACACCGGCCGCATCTGTGTGGCCGCGCTGAACCAGAGCAACATCGACGTCGTGACCAAGGCCATCATCCAGGTGATCTGAGCCACGTGCGGTGAATGAAAAGGGGGAAGCTTTCAGGCTTCCCCCTTTTTTGTGGGCCGCCCTCGCCGGCCGGATGCCCACTAGACTGAATCCAGCTTTCCTTCTTCCCCATCGCTTCCCTATCGAGAATCCCCATGAGACACGACGACCTGCGAGCCGACCGCGACGAACTGGACCACTTCCCCCGCCCGCAGAAACGCGAAAAGAACCTGGTCCTGCAAATTGCCCTGGGGGTATTTCTCGGCGGCCTGGCGCTGTGGCTGGTGCAACTGGCCGCCACCTCGCTGGCCGCGAAGTTCATGCTGGGCACCTTTACCTTCGGCGGTTAAGAGCGCTCAACCGGCCAGTTCAACGCTGCGCTGGCTGGCGGCATCATCGAACGCCACATACAGCGACTCGGCGACCTGGCCCTTGATGGCCTTGGTGCTTTCCAGCCCCAGGACAAAACCCTCGGCCTTGCCACCTGCACGGCTCAATTCAGCGGCCGATCCGGCCTGGATAATGGCGTCCCACAGTTTCATGGCCTGGGGACCGACGCCTTTGGGCAGGCTGATTTGCTCGATGCTCATAGGGCCTCCCCAGACAGAGGCGACAGGGCAAGCACTACGGCGGGTAAAAACTTGAACAGGGTCATGAGCGTTACCTTTTCGGCGAGAAGCCGGGAGCGCGTGAAACCACTGCCGGGGCGCCATGGTAGACCTGTGCCGCGGTTCCGGTAACCGCCAACGGGCAAATAGCCGCGGATTGGCGTCGTGACCAGGACCAAACAAGCCCACCCAAGCCAAACTTTGTTTTTGGATGCTTGACTTCTCCTTTTTAATCAGTAAGATACGCCGCATTCCGCGATAGCTCAGTTGGTAGAGCAAGTGACTGTTAATCACTGGGTCCCTGGTTCGAGTCCAGGTCGTGGAGCCATATTCCTACACTGATTAGCCAGCAATACTTCCAGGAGCGCCCTGCTCCTACGGCGAATCAGCTCAGCGTCACCCTCCCCCAAGATCGATTCACCGCATGCCAGATCGGCATGCGGATAGGTGTTTGCGCTGCGCCCGATTCCGGCCTGTCTCCGATTGCCTGACGCCAGCGCCTGAAGTAGGCTGTGCCCCTTCTCACGCCAGCCGTCACGACTCATGTTTTTTCCCGCACAGTCCCATCACAGTTTTCTCTCGATGAGCCCATCGCAGACCTTCGCGATGTCGCAATCCGACTGCGCGATCAATCGACGCCGCCGCAGCGTGCTGTTCGCCTTCACCTTCTCCCCTCACGCCTGACGCCACCGTTGCGTCCGAACCCGGCGCGGAGCTGATGCCGCAGCGGCCCTTGCCCGCCGCGTACCGATCCATCCGCCGCTTTGCACCGCAGACTCCCGGCCCGGCCTACGCCTGCGTAAGTCGAACCGGAACCCTGCCCGAACCAAAGCGCCGCGCCACCGCAAACCGTCTTTGAGCGCCCGACTCGTCGGGCGCAGGTGTCTTCCATGAACAAAACCCTGTTGGCCGCGCTGATCCTCGGCATCTCGATTGTCGGCCTGAGCATCGGCTCCACCGTGCCGGTCATTGCCTTGCGCCTGTACCAGGCCGGCGCCTCGAACACCCAGATCGGCATCATGTCGGCCCTTCCCGCCGCCGGCATGATGCTGTCGGCGTTCCTGGTGAACGGCCTGTGCCAGAGACTCAGCCGCCGGCAGATCTACCTGCTGTGTTTCAGTCTGTGCGCCCTCAGCATCGGCGCCCTGGAAATCCCCGGGATCAGCCTCACCAGCCTGGGGCTGGCGCGGATCGTCATGGGCTTCGGCGCCGGGCTGATCATCATCCTGGGGGAAACCTGGGTCAACGAGATGGCCACGGACACCGTGCGCGGGCGGGTGATCGCGGTCTACACCACCTGCTTCACGGTGTTCCAAATGATTGGCCCGGGCCTGGTGGCCCTGCTCGGCACCGAAGGTCCAGCAGTGATCGCCAGCGTCAGCGCGGGTTACCTGCTGGCCATTGCGGTGATCTGGCTGACCCTGCCACGCCAGCGCCCTGTCGCCGCCCACGCCGAGAACAAGAGTTTCTCGGTACTGGGCTTTATCCGAGTGGCGCCGGCGCTGTGCGTGGGCATCCTGTTCTTCGCCTTCTTCGATACGGTGGTTCTCTCGCTGTTTCCGGTCTACGCCGCAACTCACGGCTACGCCATCAAACTCGCGGCGCTGATGGTCAGCATCATTCTGCTGGGGGATGCGGCGTTCCAGTTTCCCCTGGGCTGGCTGTCGGACAAGGCCGGACGCGCCGCCATCTACCTGGGCTGCGGCGTGGTGTCGTTGGTGATCGGCCTGGGGCTGCCGTTGCTGATGAACTACCCGACGCTGCTCTGGCCGAGCCTGGTGATACTCGGCGCGGCGGCTGGCGGGGTGTATACCCTGGCGATCATCCTGATCGGCCAGGAATTCAGCGGCCCCGACCTGGTCACGGCCAACGCCAGCGCGGGGTTGTTGTGGGGTATCGGCAGCCTGCTGGGGCCGCTGCTCAGCGGCGCCGCCATGAGCGGTAGCGCCCACGGCCTGCCCTTGGCGCTATCAGCGGCCGCCGCAGTGGTGGTGCTGTTCGCCTTGTCGCTGGTCCGGCAAGGGCTGCCGGACCGGGTCGCGGAGTAACCGGCCGCCAGGCCTGGACTGATTGCGGCCAGCCTGGCGACTCGATCAACCGGCCCTAGACCTTGCTGGCTTGGGCCGCGCCCGAGGCATGGGCCGAGGACTGATGAGCAGCCGCAGAGTGCTCGCCATGGGAGGTATCCAGCACCGGGATCTCATTACCCTCGGCATCGTGCAGCTTGCCGCCGCTGAAATAATCGCCTTCACGCAGCGCCGCCAGGTCCTGGTAACGCAGGGTGCGCTCGGACGCCACGGCGAACACCGACTGCTGATCCGAGTTGCCCAGGGTGAAGTGGTTGAACGTCAGGTTCAGCGCGATGGCCATGATCGCCGACGAGCTGATGCCGGAATGGAAGATGGTGGCGAACCAGCTTGGGAAATGGTCGTAGAAATTCGGCGCAGCGATGGGAATCATGCCGAAGCCAATCGAGGTGGCGACGATGATCAGGTTGACGTTGTTGCGGTAGTCGACCTTGGACAGGGTCCGGATACCGCTGGCCGCCACGGTGCCGAACAGCACGATACCGGCACCGCCAAGCACCGAGGTCGGCACCGCGGCAATCACCCGCCCCATGAACGGCAGCAGGCCGAGGATCACCAGGAACACCCCGCCGGTGGCCACCACATAACGGCTCTTGATCCCGGTCACCGCCACCAGCCCGACATTCTGGGCGAAGGCGCTCTGGGTAAAGGAACCGAAGATCGGCGCGATCATGCTCGACAGCATGTCGGCGCGCAGGCCATTGCCCAGACGCTTGGAGTCAACCTTGGTGTCGATGATCTCACCCACCGCGAGGATGTCGGCCGAGGTCTCCACCAGGGTCACCATGACCACGATGCACATCGACAGGATGGCGGCGAAATGAAAGGTCGGCATGCCGAAATGAAACGGCGTCGGGAAGCCGAACATCGGCCCCTGGGTGACCATGGAGAAATCGGCCATGCCCAGGAACACCGCGATAATCGTCCCCACCACCATGGCCAGCAGGATCGACAGCCGCGAGATGGTCGCGCTGCCGATCTTGCTCAGCAGCAATACCAACACCAGGGTGATTGCTGCCAGGCCGATATTGGCCATGCTGCCGAAGTTTTCCGCATGGCTGTTACCACCCATGGCCCAGCGCGCGGCCACCGGCATCAAGGTCAGGCCGATGGTGGTGATCACGATGCCCGTGACCAGCGGCGGAAAGAACTTGGTGATGCGTGAAAACACCGGAGTGATCAGCAGACCGATCAGCGAGGCGGTGATCACCGCCCCGAGAATCGACTGGAAGCCCCCTTCGCCACCGCTGCTGACAATCGCCACCATGGTCGCCACGCCCGAGAAGGACACGCCCTGGACCAGCGGCAACTGACAACCGAAAAACGGCAGGCCGAGGGTCTGCAGGAGTGTCGCCAGGCCGCCGGCAAACAACGACGCCGCGATCAGCAGACCGATGTCCGCCGGGGCCAGGCCAGCAGCCTGGCCGACGATCAAAGGCACCGCAACGATACCGCCGTACATGGTCAGAACATGTTGCAGGCCGTAAGCCATATTCGCGCCAAGACCGAGGTTTTCATCTTCAGGCCGTTGCGGTGAAACAGAGGGCGTTTTCATGGTTGGGGGGTTCCCTGGTTTTTGTTATGGGGCACACTGTATTCAACAGTAGAGACAAATGTCTATAGAGTTGTATACACTTTATTCGACACAGCCCAACCTCATAAAACCGCGATACCCGATAACCCGCCCCCGCCTTTCACCTGCCGAACACTGCGTCAGACACCCTGATAGAATCCCCCGCCTCCAAAGGGCGCCTACCCAGGCAACGCCCTTCGTCTACGCATGGAAGCGCTTGAATGAATCATCTATGGCAAACCTTTATCCTCGCCTATGGCAGCTTCCGCACGGTCGTGGCCTTACAGGGTTTTGTCCTGGCCATGTACAGCGCCAGCTTCACCGACAGCCTATGGCAAGGGTTCTGGGCTGGCTTGGGGACCTTTGCCCTGTTCGTCGCCGGCGGCGCGATATTCGGCTTTCTGCCCATGGCGCTGGTGTTTACCCCGCTGTACGCCCTGCTCTGCGCCAAGGGCCTGGCCAATTGGCTCAGCAGCCTGCTGCTGGGATTGACGATTGCCGGAGTGCTCTGCCTTCACCCAGCCTTGCGTTTGCTGATGCCGCTCTGGCTGCTGGACAGTGCATTGATTGCGCTGCTGACTCACTGGACGTATCGCCGGCAGCTGAAGGATGGTGATGAGCAGATGCCTTTATGGCGCTGACCCTGAGCTGCCCGGGGGCCTTGCTCAGCAAAAGACTGCTCAGCCTGGAAGGAATCGCCACATGAACAGATGCCTCTCGATCCTGATCAGCCCTGCATTGTTGATACTGGCGTCCAGCGCCCAGGCCGCGCCGGTCTGCGGCGATTTCCTGGTACAAATCGGCAACAAACCCACCTATATCGAGTTCCTCGAATGTCACGCCGAACCCGAGTTGCAAACCAAGCCGCTGCGCGCCACCTATCGCCTGGCAGGGCGTGATGCCCAGGCTGCCGAACGCTACCTGGGCGAGCAGTTCCGGATGCCGCCCCTGCGGCGCTCCTGTTGTGTCTGGGATGCGCCGCCTGGCTTCTACCGCGACCCGCGCAACCAGTTGGGCTACAGCGTATTCATGGGGTCGGCGGAAACCTTCGTCGATCGCCGCGAAGCCTGGGGGGATATCGACTATTTCTATCTGACTATCGACCTCGACACCGAGGAACCCTGAAGCCCGGACCGATCAGGCCGGTTGCGGCAGCGCGAGCAATTCGCCAAGGACCTCTCGCAGCCGCGGATGTTGCGGAACCCGAATGGCGAACTCGTTCTGCAACAGGGCAATCAACTCGTCGGGGTCGGTGATCTGCCGCCGCTCGCTGTCCTGGCCCAGGCGATGCACGGCGTAGCTGCCGTTATTCAGGGTCCGGCGCAGGCCTTCACCCATCAGCGCGACTTTCAGCTGACCGAGAAACGGCGAGTTCTTGTGGGTCGAGACGAACCAGTTACCCATTTCGTAATCCACGGCTTCCTGCCGCTGCAGATCGAATACATACATCGCCCGCCACTCGCCGGCGACCTTGGCGCGCAGGGTGTAGCTGCCATCACGCTGGGTGATGCGATAGGGCTCGTGGGGCGTGGCCTGCTCGTCCTCGGTATCGAGCAGCAGCGGCGCGGTGGGCACCATGCCGCCAAAGCCGACATCCGAAACATAACGCACGCCGTCCAGGGTCAGCAGCACCAGGCGGTGAGCGCGCGCGGACCAGGCATCTTCCGGCCCGCCCATCACCACCCGCCCGGTAATGCCGCGCGCCTCGTAGCCCAGGTGCTGCAACAGCACCTGGTACATCTGGTTGAGTTCGTAGCAGTAACCGCCACGGCCCTCATGCAGGACCTTGTGCTCCACCGAAGCCAGGTCGATCGGCACCGGCACGCGCAACAGGGTCGACAGGCTTTCAAAAGCGAAGGTGCTGGTGTGGCGCAACTGCAGCTCGCGCAAGGTCGCCAGGGTCGGTGGCGGTGCACTGTCATAGCCGAGCCGTTGCAGGTAAAGCGCGAAGTTCATCAGGTGGGGCTGACTCATGGGGTTGTCCTTATGCATGAGGTGTCGCATATCGGCGCTATGTATAAGCCATTAATGCCCCGAACCGACAATTGATTTGGCCAATATCCCTGCTCGAAACAGCCCATTAATGGACCTTGCCAAGGCTTGGGCGTGTGCCTGTAATAGGCGGCCGAAGCCCCCTCCATCACTGCCGGAAAAACCTGTCATGGAAACACTGGAAGGCCCGCGAATCCTCCTGCGACCGCTGCAACTCTCCGACGCCGACGCCCTGGTCAAGGCCGCCGAGGATGGCCAGTTGTGGAACCTGCCGTTCACCGTGGTGCCGTCCAGCGAGACTGTGAACGATTACTTGCAGATTGCCCTCGGCGGCCGCGATGCTGGCACAGTCCAGCCCTTCGCCACCGTCCTCAAGGCCAGCAACGAGGTGATCGGCTGCACCCGCTTCTGGAAGATCGACCGCAAGAACCGCAAGCTGGAAATCGGCAGCACCTGGATCGCCACGCGCTGGCAGAAAACCTTCGTCAACACCGAAGCCAAGTACCTGATGCTGCGCCATGCCTTCGAGGTGCTCGGCTGTGTGCGAGTGCAATTCACCACCGACGAAATCAATGAGAAATCGCGCAACGCCATCCTGCGCCTGGGAGCCAAGCAGGAAGGCATCGTGCGTCATGAACGGATCATGCCCGATGGGCGCAAGCGCAACTCGGTGCGCTTCAGCATCATCGACGATGAGTGGCCACAAGTGAGGCAACAGCTCGAACGCAAGCTGGGCTACCCGGATCAGGACCAAGCCTGACTGTCAGCGGTCCGAGCGCGCCAACGGCTGGTTGACGCTCTCGATCGCCACCTGATTGCGCCCGGATTTCTTGGCCTGATACAGCGCGGCATCGGCGTGTTCGAGGAACGCCTCGATGCTGTCGCGCCCGCTCGGCACGAAGCAGTAGCACCCCAGGCTGAGAGTGACCCGGCCAAAGGGCGAGCCGGTGTGCGGGATGTGTTTTTCCATGACGCTGCGACGAATCTGCTCGGCCATGGCGAGGGCGCCCGGCATCTCGGTGTCAGGCAACAGCACCACGAATTCCTCCCCGCCATAACGCACCACCAGGTCGGCCTTGCGCTGACAGCAATCCCTCAGCACCTGCGCCACCTCGGCCAGGCACTGGTCTCCGGCGACATGGCCGTAGGTGTCGTTGTAGCGCTTGAAAAAATCGATATCGAGCATGATCAGGCTCAGCGGGCTCGCCTGCCGCCCTCCACGCCCGAACTCGGTCTCCAGCGCCCGCTCGAGCAGCCGGCGATTGGCCAGGCCGGTCAGGCTGTCATGGGTCGCGATCACCTCCAGCGCCGCCTGCGCGGCCCGCAGGTCCGCCTCGATGCGTTCGCCGTTGCGCAGCTGATGCACGAACACCCAGCCGAACAGGCCGATGCCCAGCACCACCAGGGCGACAATGGCGCTGGACTGGTAGGCGCTGGCATACCAGTCCTTGAGGACCGCATCCTTCGAGCTGGCCGCGCCTACCACCAGCGGGTAGGCCTCCAGCTGGCGATAGCCGTAGAGCCGCATCTTTTTGTCGACCAGCGAACGAATCATCGCAGTGCCCGAGGGCGCCTCGGGCAAGTACTTGCTGAAAATCTCCCCGCGCGCCAGGGACGCACCGATCTGCCGCTCCTCCAGCGGGCGCCGCGCCAGCAAGGTGCCATCGGACAGGGCGAGGAACATGGTGCCGCTGTCATCGATATCGAAGCTTTTGAAGAACTGGTCGAAATAGGCCAGCCTGATGCCGGCCAGCAATACGCCCTCGAAATTGCCCTGCCTGTCGTTCAGCCGCCGTGTCAGCGGAATGATCCACTCACCGTTTTCCCGGCTGCGGATCGCCGGCCCGACATGAGCCAGCAAGGAAGTGTTCTGCTGATGAAAGCGGAAGTAGTCCCGATTGGCCACGCCTTCGCCGCGGGGCAAGCGATCGAACGAGGTGACCACCCATTGCCCCGTCCGGTCGAACAGGAACAGCCCATGCATCTGTTTGAGCGCCTGCGCCCTCTGCGCAAAGATCTTCTGCAGGAAAGGCTTCTGCGCCGGGCCATAACCGTCCTTCTGAATCCAGTCGGCCAGGCTGGCCAGCACCAGGTCGGCCTCGATGAAGGTGTCCTCGGCCTGTTGCGCCATGGCCCGGGTCAGGTTCGACGAGGCGACCTGCGCCCGCGCCATATCGTAGTGATAGGACTGCGCCAGCTGCAGATAAAGCAGGCCGCACAGGCACAGGCAAACCATCGAAATGAATACCACCGCGGCCTTGAGCAGCGGCAGCCGCTTCAAGGTTCGATCGGAAGAATGGTGAGGATCGTGAATCGGGATAGGCAAAGCATCATCCTGGCAAGGTAAGGCATGCGATGCAGCCGGGCTGGCCAATCCTAAGAGGTAATAGCGGACAATTCAGGGTGGCACCGTCTGAAAATGTAGAGCATTTTTCTGATGCCCATCAGGGATATATAAAAAACACCTCGTCACAATACAAGCATCGGCAGATGGTCATGAATCGCTGGTCACCGTCCGCCAAGGTAAAGTACCTTCCGAGACTACACTTACCCTCACATCACGATAGGAAATCGGAATGAGTAAGGTCGATGAACTCGCCGCAAGGCTGAAACAAAAACAGGACAGCTGGGCCAAGGAGGACATCTCGGCAGACAAGGCCATCGAGCTGTGGCCTGCACAGGTCTATGAGATGTACCACCAGGTCGAGACCTGGCTGACACCCTTGTCAGAGGTCGGCCTGAATATCCGGCGCGTCCCCACTCGCGTGTTCGAGAGCCACTCCTCTGGCGCCACCTTCAACTATGCCATCGATCAACTGCTGATCGAGGGCAACCATAAAAGCATCCTCCTCGACCCCATCGCCCGCTTCACCACCGGTGGCGCCGGGCGTGTCGAAATCCATGGCAAAGGCCCGGAGCGCTACATGCTGCGCAGCGGTAGCGAGCATGGCGAGGGGCACTGGCTGATCCAGACGGTTCCAGGTCCCGGTAAAACCAGGCCGGACCCGCTCGAACTCAATGAAGACACCCTGCTGTCGGTGATCCAGGAAGGTCTGGATCTCTGACCTTCGCTCAAGCGACTGCCCCTTCGGGCAGTCGCGCCGCTGAGGCCGACGGCTAGACCCGCCGCGCCGCACAATAGGCCACGATCACCTGGGACAACGCAGCCACTATGCCCTGATCGGCATCTTTGGCCGTGAACAACCGAAACTCCGCATCGGGCAATGCCGGCAAGCCATGCTCGACCCCTAACACCGCAAGCCCCTGCCCCACCTGACTCGTAGCTATCGGCGCCACCGCAAACCCGGACAGGGCGGCCGTGCGCAACGCCGCGTTGCTGGGGCAAAGCATTGCCGTACGCTGGGCGATTCCCGCTTGCGCCAGACGCTGCAGGGCCACCGCCCGATAAGGGCATGGCTCGGGAAACAGCGCCAGCGGCAAGGGTGTCGGCAAGCGCCCGACCAGGTACGCGGAACTGGCCCATACCAGCGGTTCCTGCCACAGCAGCAGGCCCGACTCACGGGTTTCACACAGCGAACCGATGACCACCTCAAGACCGCCCTGCTGCATGCGCTCCAGCAGCGTGCCGGGAATATTCACTTGTATATCGATTTCCATGCCCGGGTACTGCGCCGCGAACTCCTGCAAAAGGCGCAGCAGGCGGGGCTCGACAAAGTCCTCGGACATGCCTATCCGCACCCGGCCGTGAAACGGCGAACGCGTCAGCTCGGCCCAGGCATCGCGGTTCAAGGCGAGGATGGCGCGGGCATAGGCCATCAGGCGCTCGCCATCGGCGGTCAAATGCTGGGAACGCGTGGTACGGGTCAGCAACGGCTTGCCAACCTGCTCTTCCAGGCGCCGCAGATGCCCGCTGACCGCCGACTGCGTCAGGTGCAGCCGCTCGGCGGCACGGCTGAAGCCTTCCTCGTCCACCACCGTCACAAAAGTCTTGAGCAACAGAACATCGAACATATAGAGATACGTGATCAATCAGCCATTTATTTACGATTTATATTCCGCCAAGCGCTATGTTGCAATGCCGGCATTCCTCCTCCGAGATGCCGTCATGACCCGCCTGTTGCATATCCAATGCTCCCCCCGCAAAGAGCGCTCCGCCTCGCAACAAATCGCCCGCGGTTTTATCGACCGCTACCAGACCCACCATCCCCACACCGAAGTCAGCACCCTGGACCTGTGGAGCCTGGACCTGCCGGAGTTCGACCAGCACGCCATGGACGCCAAATACGCCGGCCTGCAAGGCATAGCCCTGTCCCCCGACCAGCAAGACGCCTGGAGTACCCTCGAAACCCTCGCCGCCCACCTGCACAACGCCGACCTGCTGGTACTTTCCGTACCCCTGTGGAACTACAGCATTCCCTACAAGCTCAAGCACTTCATCGACCTGGTCACGCAGAAAGACATCCTCTTCAGCTTCACCGCCGAACACGGCCTGCGCGGCCTGCTGCACAACAAAACCGCGGTCGTCGCCTACGCCCGCGGCCTCGACTTCTCGCCGCAATCCGACACACCAGCAGAGCGCTTCGACTTCCAGAAGCCCTACGTCGAGGCCTGGCTGAAGTTCGTCGGAGTTACCCAGGTGCACGCGTTGATCGTGGAAAAGACCATCCTGGGGTATGAGGTGGATCAGGCGGCGCGACAAGAGGCCGGGAATCGCGCCAGGGAGTTGGCAGATTGCTTCAAGTGATTCAAATGCAGCGAAAATTCGCCTAACCAAGCAGCTATCGGACCAAACAAAAAAGCGGGCAACCTTAAGGCTGCCCGCTTTTTATTACCCTGCTGCTATTCATACAACCGACCGGAACATAAGAAACGAAGACCATTCATCCTCCTGATACACGCGCCCTCCCAACCCCGGAACGCCATTCCTGATAAACTTCCCCTCCTTCGCCTCACCCATCCAGATTGCCCAATGCTCTTATCTCCTGCTCCAACTGCTTCGCCAGTCCTTTCTCGCCGCTTCTCTGTGGCGCCGATGATGGATTGGACTGACCGCCATTGCCGCTTCTTCCTGCGCCTGCTGTCCAAGCACGCCCTGCTCTACACCGAGATGGTCACCACCGGTGCGTTGCTCAATGGCGATCATGAGCGTTTTCTGCGTCATGACGAGTCCGAGCATCCCCTGGCGTTGCAGTTGGGTGGCAGTACGCCGGCGGATCTGGCGGCTTGTGCGCGGATGGCGCAGGAGCATGGTTACGACGAGGTGAACCTCAACGTCGGCTGCCCGAGCGATCGGGTGCAGAACAATATGATCGGTGCCTGTCTGATGGGGCATCCGGGGTTGGTGGCCGATTGCGTGAAGGCGATGCGCGATGCGGTGAGCATTCCGGTGACGGTCAAGCATCGGATCGGCATCAATGGCCGCGACAGTTATGAAGAGTTGTGCGACTTCGTCGGCCAGGTGCGCGAGGCCGGCTGCACCAGCTTTACCGTGCATGCGCGGATCGCGATTCTTGAAGGACTATCGCCGAAGGAAAACCGTGACATTCCTCCGCTGCGTTATGACGTGGCGGCACGACTGAAGGCGGACTTCCCCGAGCTGGAGATCATCCTCAACGGCGGCATCAAGACCCTGGAAGCCTGCCATGAGCACTTGCAGACTTTCGACGGGGTGATGCTGGGCCGCGAGGCTTATCACAATCCTTACCTGCTGGCGGAGGTGGATCAACAGTTGTTCGCCAGCACGGCGCCGGTGATTTCCCGGGCCGAAGCGCTGGCACAGTTGCGGCCCTATATCGCCAGGCACCTGGCCACAGGTGGCGCCATGCACCACATCACTCGCCATGTACTGGGGCTGGGCACCGGTTTTCCGGGGGCGCGCAAGTTCCGCCAACTGCTCTCGGTGGACATCCACAAGGCCAAGGATCCGCTGGCGCTGCTGGATCAGGCGGGGCAGTTGCTCGAAGGTCGCTAACGGTCGCGCGGGTTGAACCTGACGGGTGTTTTGGCATCGTAGTAAACGGATAGCGCCCCAGCATTCAAACACCTGTTTTTCAGGTTGTTGCCCTTGGGGCTTGTTTAGGCCTCCGCTTACCTCTTCACGCCCTTGAGCGGCTGTCAGCGCTCGGGTAATGTCAACAGACCCACAGGACAGAGCACACTCATGACTTCCAAGCTGGAACAACTCAAGCAGTTCACCACCGTGGTTGCCGACACCGGCGACTTCGACGCTATCGCCCGGGTCAAACCGGTAGACGCCACCACCAACCCTTCCCTACTGCTCAAGGCCGCGGCCATTCCGGGTTACGCCGAGCTGCTGAATGCCTGCGTCAGCGACGTCAAGGGCGATGTCGGCCTGGCCAGCGACCGCTTTGGCGTCGCGGTGGGTAAAGAAATCCTCAAACTGATCCCGGGCCGTATTTCCACCGAAGTGGATGCACGCCTGTCGTTCGACACCGACGCCATGCTCAAGCGCGCCCATCGCCTGATCGAGCTGTACGACAAGGCTGGCATCGGCCGTGATCGTGTACTGATCAAGATCGCCTCCACCTGGGAAGGCATCCGCGCTGCCGAGCAACTGGAACGCGAAGGCATCCAGACCAACCTGACCCTGCTGTTCTCCTTCGCCCAGGCGATCGCCTGCGCCGAGGCCGGCGTGTTCCTGATCTCGCCGTTCGTGGGCCGTATCTACGACTGGTACAAAAAGGCCAGCGGCAACGACTACACCGGCGCCGACGATCCGGGCGTGCAATCGGTGACCCGCATCTACAACTACTACAAGGCCAATGACTACAAGACCGTGGTCATGGGTGCAAGCTTCCGTAACCTGAACCAGATCGAGCAACTGGCCGGCTGCGACCGCCTGACCATCAGCCCCGACCTGATCGAGAAGCTGGCCGCCGATACCGGCAAGCTGGAGCGCAAACTGACGCCGGGCCATGCTGGCGAAGCCCGCCAGAGCCTGAACGAAGCGCAGTTCCGCTGGGCCTCCAATGAAGACGCGATGGCTACCGAGAAACTGGCCGAAGGTATTCGTCAGTTCGCCCGCGACCAGGAAAAACTCGAGGCACTGCTGGCCGCCAAGCTCTGATCGAGCGAGCGCCAACGCAAAAGGGCGAACCCTCGTGGGTTCGCCCTTTTTTATGCGCTGCCGCTTTTATCGGATCAGTTACGTTCCAGGGCATTCACCAGATCGTGGAACGCCTCGCGGTTGGAGTCGTTCAAGCCCATGAGGATCTTGTGCGCTTCCAGCACCTTGAGCCGCACCACCTCTTCCGACTGGTCCTGGGATGGCAGGTCGGTCAGGCATTCCGGGCATGGGATCGGACGGTCAACGATGTTGAACACCTGATCGAAGCCCATGGACTGCAGCAGCCGAGTGATGTCTTCGTGGGTGGTGACGACGGTCGGCAACAGGCCGACCTTTTGCCGCGACAGGATCGACAGCTTGGCCAGCAGGCCCAGGGTGGTGCTGTCGATGCTACGGGTTTCGGTCAGGTCGATCACGATCGCCGAGAAATTCAGCGCCGTGAAGATCCGCTCAATAGTCGCATCCAGCGCCGAACACAGGGTCAGGCGCACTTCACCGATAAACTTCAGGACAAAGGTGCCGTCCTGCTCGGCGAACTGGATTCTACCGGTACTCATTAAAGATTCCTGCTCAACACCAACAGGGCGATATCATCCGGCATCTCCCCTAGCGTGGCCAATCCAAAAACTTGCCGCAGACCATCCAGGCTGCCGCCTGCCGTTCTCACCCGTTCAGGTAAGGCGGCCTCTTTCTCTTTGAGTGTGGGTTCCGGCAAAAGGTCCAGAATGCCATCAGACATCAGCGTCAAGCTGAAGCTCGGAGGCAGTTCCAGAATGTGATCTTCATAGGTGGCTTCATTGAACAAGCCTACCGGCAGACCGCGCCCTTCCAGGTAACGCACACTGTCTGGCGTGTACAACACAGGCAATGGCAGGTGTCCGCCAATGCTATAGGTCAACAAGCCCGTCTCCTCGTCGATGACGCCACCGACCATTGTCACGTGTTTGCCCAGCTTACAGCTGATCAGACCACGGTTGATATGGCCAAGAACTTCCGACGGCTTGAATTCCGGCAAAGTGCCATTGCGCTTGGACTCGAACAGCAAGCGCGTGGTCATGAACTTGAGCAGCACCGTGACAAAGGCCGATGACGCGCCATGTCCGGAAACATCCGCCAGGTAAAAGGCTACGCGGCGCTCGTCGACACGAAAGTAATCGACGAAATCACCGGACAGGTACAACGACGGGATGATCTGGTGCGCGAACTTGAACTCATCGATGGTCCAGGGGCTCACCGGCAGCATGTTCATCTGCACCTGGCGCCCGGCGTTCTGATCTTCCTGCAACAGGCTCAGGCTGGCTTCGAGCTCACGGTTGGCGGCTTCCAGCTTCTCCCGGTAGCGCTGGTTTTCCAGCAGCAGGCGCGCACGATCCAGTGCCCGGCGCACCGAGTGCTCCAGCACCGCGAGGTCTTCAAGCGGCTTGATCAGATAGTCCGCTGCGCCCAGGCGCAGGGCCTCGACGGCATCGTTCATCACACCGGCACCGGAAACCACGATGACCGGGGTTTGCGGCTCGATGTCGGTTACCTGACGGATTAGTTCGAGGCCGCCCATCTGCGGCATGCGCAGATCGCAGATCACCAAGTCGGGCTTTTCCTGCTCGAACACCTGAAGTCCCTGCTGGCCGTTACTGGCCTGCAGGACGCTGAAGCCACTGTCTTCCAAATAGGCCGCGAGGCTCGCGCGCACTACTTCGTCGTCATCGATTATCAGCAGCGTGGCACTGGTTTTTGGCATGTGGGCAAACGGCGCCAGAATTAGGTTGGCGTAGGTGGCTGGGCACGAGGCCTGGACACACACTACTGGATTCGCTTTCTAGCCACTCTGGAAACGGAGCCAGGGCCCGTAGCCCTGCACGCTCGACCATCAGAGGTGCCCTTCTAAGGCGCAGACGGTACTCCCATCCGCGGGGCGTTTCAAGCTCATGCCGATGGTCGCTGGACGTCTTTACACCTCAAATCACCGGGAGTTATAAGAACAGACAAATCCGCAACTTAAACGCAGGATGGAGCCTATGAGCCCAAACGATCGTGACTACAGTGAAAAGCGCGATTACATCCGCATGCGGGTGGATGCAGAGGTCACGCTGATCCATCAGGGCCAGGTGATTCCAGCCGTCTGTATCGACCTTTCCAGCAGTGGCATGCAGGTCCGGGCACCACGCTCATTCAAGGTTGGCGACCAGCTCAGCGTGCGTATCGATTCCGACCATGCTGCCCTCAGGGGACTGGAAGCGGACACCGAAGTGGTCTGGGTCACCGAACTGGAAGGCAACGGCCAGAAACTTGGCCTTACAATCCTGAAGATGAACTGATTCTGAAACCCATGAAAAAAGGCGGCCTCGAGGCCGCCTTTTTCATGACTGGGTCAAAGCTTAAAAATCGTCTTCGACCTTGCCGTCCTTGACCTTGAACTCGCGGTTCTGCAGGTAGGCATTGCGAATGAAGGTGTACTTGTCGCCACTGATCAGCTTCTCGCTCGACAGCAGACTGGCGCGAGTGTCGACGACCTCCAGGGCAAACACGCTGTTACGCACCGGCACGTCGTTCACATAACGGTAACCGTCGGTAAAGCTGTCCACATACTTGGCCGGCGCGTCGCGCAGGGTGCTCGGACCGAAGAACGGCAGCATCACGTAAGGACCGCTGCCGACCCCCCAGTAACCCAGGGTCTGGCCGAAGTCTTCATCGTTACGCTGCAAACCCATCTTGGTGCTCACATCGAAAAAGCCCGCTACGCCGATGGTGGTGTTCATCAACAGCCGCGCAGTGTCGACGGCAGCGGCATGGGGCTTGGCCTGCAGGATATCGTTGGCCAGGTTGCCGACATCACCGATGTTACGGAAGAAGTTGTGAATGCCGTCTTCGAGAAATTGCGGCGTTACGGCCTGATAACCTTTTGCCAAGGGTTTCAGCGCATAGGTATCGATGGTGTCGTTGAAGGTGAAGATCGGGCGGTTGATGCTTTCCCACGGATCGTCTTCCGCAGCGTGGGCCAAAACCGGCACCAGCAGCATGCCGGCACACATAAGCTGAGCGAGACGATTGCTCCAGCGCATAGCAGAAACTCCTTGGATTGTACTGTCGCGGGCGCTATGCCCTGGCGGTAAGCGCGCTAGTATAAGTCGGATATATCCATTTATGCAGCACTGGCGCAGCGCTTAGCCCTCTCCCCCCTCGTTTGCATGGCCTGTTCACGGGGCTGTCACCCAACGGTCATCTGCCGTCGATACGCTTGCAAGGTATTTCAGGGACGTCACGATGCCTCACGCCGAAGCCTTGCCTGTATCCGCCCCCACCTTGACCGCCGTGCTCTTTGGCCTCAGCGGTTGCCTGGTGGATTTCGGCGCGCGGATGCGCCTGCACAGCGCCGATCACCCGGTCCTGGAACAGGCCCACGCCACCCACGGCGCCCTGGACATCCTGCACAGCCTGCAACAACAAGGCGTACCTTGCGCCTGGCTCGACGAATTGCCCGACAGTCTCAGCCAGCGCCTGGCGAGTTCACTACCCGACTGGGTCATCGCCTCCCCCAACACAGGCTCCCGCTGGCCTGCTCCCGATGCCTGCTGGCAGGCGCTGATGGCCCTGAATGCCAGCCGGCTGGACGGCTGCGTGCTGGTCAGCGGCGAACCGCGCCTGCTGCAATCGGGCCTCAACGCCGGCCTGTGGACCATCGGCCTGGCGTCCTGCGGTTCGCTCTGTGGCATGAGCCCGGCGCAATGGCAGGCGCTGAGTCAGCAGGAACGCGAGCTCAAGCGTGGCAAGGCGACCCTGCATCTATTCAGCCTCGGCGTGCACTCGGTGATCGACCATCTGGGAGAGCTGCCGACCTGCCTCGCCGACATCGGCCAGCGTCGCCTGAAGGGTGAAAAACCCTGACTTGATCAAGATCATGCACATTGCCCGCGAGTGGATTACGCTAAGGTTCAGACATGGACCTTTAGCGAATCGGCGCGGTCCATGGCTGTGCCTATCAATGAAGGGAGAACGCCATGCCTGCCCGCGAACTGCAAGAACAGCTCAATACCCTGCGCGAGCAATTGGAGCAGAACCCACCGCTTTCGGAAGCAGAACGCGCCAATCTGCAGGAATTGATGCAACAGATCGAGCTCGAGCTCAAACTGGAAAACGCCACCCAGGACACCAGCCTGGCCGACGGGGTCAACCTCGCCGTCGAACGCTTCGAGCTTGAGCACCCCGCCATTGCCGGCACCTTGCGCAACATCGTGCAAACCCTCGGCAACATGGGGATTTAACCCCCTTACAAACAAAAAAAGCCCCGCTACCAGAGCGGGGCTTTTTCATTACTGGCGAACCAGTCGGAAGTTGGCGAAACTCGCGGTTTCGGTGCTGCGATACGGGTTGATGTCCAGGCCGCCACGACGCACATAACGCGCATACACCGTGAGCTTCTCCGGCTGCAGCAAACGCTGCAGGTCGAGGAAAATCCGCTCCACGCATTGCTCATGGAAGTCCGAGTGCTGGCGGAAGCTCACCAGGTAGGCCAGCAGGCTGGCGTGGTCCAGCGCCGGGCCACGGTACTCCACCACCACGCTGCCCCAGTCCGGCTGGCTGGTGACCGGGCAATTGGATTTGAGCAGATGACTGTGCACGCTCTCCTCGACAATCCGCGACCTGTCGCACTGCAGCAGCTCCGGACGTGGATGTTCATAGCTGCTGACGTTGATATCCAGCTCGTCGATGCAGGTCCCCGGCAAGGCCACCACACCTTCCGCCTCCACTTCGCCCAGGCTGCGGATCCGCACGCCCACCGGCTTGCCGGCCGCCGCCGAGAGGTCGGCACGCAAGGTTTCTTCCAGGCTCTGGCGATCCGCGAAAGGGGTCTGGTTCAGCGAGTTGAGGTACAGCTTGAACGACTTCGACTCGATGATGTTCGGTGAGTCCGCCGGAATGCTGAACTCGGCGATGGCCACCACCGGCTTGCCGGAAGGCAGCAGCCAGGACAGCTCGAAGCAGTTCCAGAAGTCCACGCCTTTATAAGGCAGGGTGTCGGCGCTCAGGCCCAGCTCGGCCCATTTCGCCGCCCGCGGGATCGGGAACAGCAAGGACGGTGTGTAGGTGGAGACGTATTCACTGGACTTGCCCAGCGGCGAATGTTCGGCTGCGGGATGCATGGCGGAAACCTGACTGAAGAATCAGGCGATTCTATCAGTCTTTGCCTCCGCCTTTGAGCCCCAGGCGCTTACTGGCTGACGGTCAGCTTGCCGACCATGCCCGCCTGATAGTGCCCCGGGATATTGCAGGCGAACTCCAGGCTGCCGGCCTTGCTGAAGGTCCAGGTCAGCTCAGCGGTCTTGCCCGGCTCCACCAGCACGCTGTTCGGATCGTCGTGCTTCATGCCGGGCATCGCGCCATGCCCCATGGCGGCGTGATCCATGGCCCCGGCGGGCATACTCTTCATCGCGGTAGGTGTCAGCATGCCGCTCTGCTGCATCTTCAGCATTTCCTGCTGGTGCTCGGCATGCATGGCCGCGGTACCGAGATTGAGCTCATGCAGCAACTGGCCCTTGTTGATCAAGACGAAACGCACGGTCTCGCCAGCCTTGATGTCCAGGCTCTTGGGGGTGTAGGACATGTCGTTCATGACCACTTCCACCGTACGCGTGGCCTTGGCCGCCGAGGCCGCCTGACCGAAATCGTAGGTCTGCGCCGGCGATGCCCAGGCCGGCGCACCCAATGCCAGCAAACACGCGGCCAGCGTCAACGAACGAGGTAAAACACTCTTGGGTAAAAACATAGTCGTACTCCAATAAGATGAGGTTCAGCGTGTGTGAAACTCTAAGGCCGCACCGCTGCCAGCTGGCTGACTGCTAAATTACAACTTTGTCAGCTTGTGCCATGCGGCCGTTGCCCACGGTATAAAGCCCGCGTTCCATTTGCCATGAGTCGCCCATGAAATTGCTGATCGTCGAAGACCAACCGAAAACCGGCCACTACCTGCGCCAGGGCCTGAGCGAGGCCGGCTTCAATGCCGAGCTGGTGGCCGATGGCACCACCGGCCAACACCTGGCGCTGACCGGCGACTATTCCCTGTTGATTCTCGACGTGATGCTGCCGGGCCGCGATGGCTGGCAGATCCTGCAAGCCGTGCGCGGCGCCGGGCTGGAGATACCGGTACTGTTCCTGACCGCGCGCGATGCGGTGGAAGACCGGGTTCACGGCCTGGAGCTGGGCGCCGACGATTACCTGGTCAAGCCTTTCGCCTTCTCCGAACTGCTGGCCCGGGTTCGCAGCCTGCTGCGCCGCGGCAGCTCCACGCCCCAGGAAACCACCCTGCAACTGGCGGACCTGCGCCTGGACCTGATTCGCCGACGGGTCGAACGCAACGGCCAACGCATCGACCTCACCGCCAAGGAGTTCTCGCTGCTGGAAATGCTCCTGCGGCGCCAGGGCGAAGTGCTGCCCAAGACGCTGATCGCCTCTCAGGTCTGGGACATGAACTTCGACAGCGACACCAATGTCATCGAAGTGGCGATCCGCCGCCTGCGCCTGAAGATCGATGACGATTACCCCAACAAGCTGATCCACACCGTGCGCGGCATGGGCTACGTGCTCGAAGAGCGCCAGGCCTGATGCGCCGCTTGACCCTGAGTGGGCGCCTGGCCCTGTTGTTCGCCGGCTGCACCGCGGTGGTTTCGCTGCTCGCCGGGGTGCTGTTCAGCCGCGCCAGCGAGGCGCACTTCATCGAACTCGACCAGCAACTGCTGGAAGGCAAGCTGATCGCCATGCGCAGTGCGCTGCAGGGCGCCGCCGACCCGCAACGCTTTGCCGAACGCAAGGCGCAGTTGCAGGATGAACTCAGCCATCAACCGGACCTGACGCTGCGGGTCACAGGCGCGGATGGCGCCGTCTGGTTCGACAGCGCCAAGGGGTTGCCGGCCACTGCGGCCCAGCCGACCGGACTGCACAGTCTGCAACACGACGGTACCGCCTACCGCATCTACAGTGCAGCCCTGGAGCCCGGCCAGGCCGGCTCGCCAGAGCTGACCCTGATGCTCGATATCACCCACCACCAGCACTTCCTGCAACGCATGCAGCACCTGATCTGGCTGACCGTCGGCCTTTCGGCACTGGCCACTGCGCTGCTCGGGGCCTGGGCGGCGCGCAGCGGCCTGCGTCCGTTACGGCGGATGAGCGAGGTCGCCGCGGGTGTTTCAGCCAGCTCGCTGACCCAGCGCTTGCCGGAGCAGCAGATGCCCGGCGAACTGGCCGAACTGGCCCAGGCCTTCAATGCCATGCTCGGGCGCCTGGACGACTCCTTCCAGCGTCTCTCCGCGTTCTCGGCGGACATCGCCCATGAACTGCGCACCCCACTGTCGAACCTGCTGACCCACACCCAGGTCACCCTCACCCGCCCACGGGCGCTGGAAGACTATCGCGAAGCGCTGCACAGCAACCTCGAAGAGCTGCAGTGGATGGCCCAACTGGTCAACGACATGCTCTACCTGGCCAAGGCCGACCATGGCCTGCTGACGCCAAAGCGCGAAGCACTGGAGCTGGGTGACGAAACCGACATGCTGCTGGAGTTCTATTCGCCGCTGGCCGAAGACGCCGGCATCGCCCTGGGGCGCGAAGGCAGTGCGAAGATCCAGGGCGACCGCAGCATGTTGCGTCGCGCCCTTTCCAACCTGCTGGACAACGCCCTGCGCTTCACCCCGGCTGGCGGCGAAGTGCGGGTGCGGCTTGGCGAGACCGCCAAGGGTTCATTCCTGCGGGTGGAAAACACCGGCGAAGGTATTCCGCCTGAACGCTTGCCACGACTGTTCGACCGATTCTACCGCGCCGACCCGGCGCGCCATGAAGGCAGCAGTGAACATGCAGGCTTGGGGCTGGCCATCACTCAATCGATCATCCGCGCCCATGGCGGGCAGATTCGTTGCGAATCGGCGCAGGGCCGGACGAGCTTTGTGATTGAGTTGCCGAGGCAGGACTAGCGCAGGGGTTGCGAGCAAGCTCCCCGGAGGAGCGAGCTTGCTCGCGATGGCGGTCCTGGATCTTACGAGTAACGCAACGCCGTCGCCGGCTCGACCTTGGCCGCGCGCCAGGCCGGATACAGGGTCGCCAGGAAGCTCAGGACAAAACCCGCGGTGCAGATCAGGGCCACATCGCCGCCCTGCAGCTCGGAAGGCAGGTTGCTGACGAAGTACACGTCGGAACTGAAGATGTGCTGGCCGCTGACCCGTTCCAGCCAACCCACCAGCGCACTGACGTTCAACGCCGCGATCACTCCCAGCACGCCACCGATCAAGGTGCCGACGATACCGATCACCGTACCCTGGACCATGAAGATCGCCATGATCTGCCGTGGCGTGGCGCCGATGGTGCGCAGGATCGCGATGTCCGCGCCCTTGTCGTTCACCACCATGATCAGCGTGGCGATGATGTTGAACGCGGCCACGGCGACGATCATCAGCAGCAACAGGCCGATCATGGTCTTTTCCATCTTCATCGCGCTGAACAGGCTGCCCTGGGTGTGGGTCCAGTCATCGGCCTTGAAGCCAGCGCCCAGGCTGGCCGCGATGTCGCTGGAAACCTTGGGCGCGGCGTACAGGTCCTTGACCGCCAGGCGCACGCTCTGCACCTGGTTCGGCTGCCAATGCTGCATCTCGGCGGCATCGGCCACATGGATCAAGCCCATGGAACCGTCGAGTTCGGCCCCGACCTTGAACACCCCGACCACGTTCAAACGCTGCATGCGCGGGGTGATGCCGCCCGGCGCAGAGCTGATTTCCGGCACGATCAGGGTCAGCTTGTCGCCGACATTCAGGCGGAAGCGGCGTGCCGTGATCTCACCGATCACCACCCCGAACTCGCCCGGTTTCAAGGCATCCAGACGGCCCTGCACGATGTGCTGGGCAACGATGGAGACCTTGCCTTCCTGGGCCGGGTCGATGCCGCTGATCTGAATCGGCTGCATCGAGCCCTTGTAGGAGAGCATGCCCTCCATCTCGGTGAACGGCACCGCGGCCGTCACCTCGGGATTTTTCATCGCCGCGGCGGCCACCGGCTGCCAGTCGTCGATCGGCTTGACGCCGACGATGGTGGCGTGGGGCACCATGCCGAGGATGCGCGAGCTCATTTCGCGCTGGAAACCGTTCATCACCGACAACACCACGATCATCGCCAGCACGCCCAGGGCGAGGCCGATCATCGAGGTCATGGAGATGAAGGAAACAAAGCGATTGCGGCGCTTGGCGCGGGTATAGCGCGTGCCGATAAAGATCGATAACGGTCTGAACATTCGCTGGGGCACCGTATGGAAATTAAAGACCCGGCGCCTGTTTCAGGCGCCGGGTTGCAGCCAGTCAGATGGGCGTCAGGCAACCTTCCTGCAGGTGCAGGACGCGATCCATCTGGCGAGCCAGGTTCATGTCGTGGGTCACCACCAGGAACGCGGTACGCATCGAGGTGCTGAGTTCCAGCATCAAGTCCTGAATGCCTTGCGCGGTGTGGGAATCGAGGTTGCCGGTCGGCTCGTCGAGCATCACCAGCCCTGGCTTGTTGACCAGGGCGCGAGCGATGGCCACACGCTGGCGTTCGCCACCAGACAGCTCGGCCGGCTTGTGCTCCAGGCGATGGGCCAGCCCGACCCGCTCCAGCAAGGCCGTGGCCCGCTGACGGGCTTCCGGGATCGCGGTCTTGCCGATCAGCAGCGGCATGCAGACGTTTTCCAGGGCGGTGAATTCCGGCAGCAGGTGGTGGAACTGGTAGACGAAACCGAGGGAGCGGTTGCGCAACAGGCCGCGGCCCTTCTCGCTCAGTGCCGAAAGCTCTTCACCGTCGAGCCAGACGCTGCCCTTGGTTGGCGTGTCGAGGCCGCCCAGCAGGTTGAGCAAGGTACTTTTGCCCGAACCGGAGGTACCGACGATCGCCACCCGTTCGCCCGGGTGCAACTCCAGTTGCAGGCCGGACAACACCACCACCGACTCCGGACCTTCCTCGTAGGACTTGCCCAGGTCGCGGCAGCTCAGAATTGCTTTTTCACTCATGCCCAACTCACTCATAACGTAGCGCCTCCGCAGGCTGGGTGCGCGCGGCACGCCAGGCTGGATACAGGGTGGCGAGGAAACTCAGGACCAGTGCCGCACCGCAGACCATCAACACGTCTTCGGCCATCAGTTGCGATGGCAGGTAGTCGATGAAGTACACGTCGGCATTGAGGAATTTGTGCCCGATCAGGCCTTCGAGGGCCGAGATCGCCGCGCTGACGTTCAACGCCGCGAACATCCCGACCACGGCGCCGATCAAGGTACCGATCACACCGATCACCGTGCCCTGGACCATGAAGGTCGCCATGATGCTGGCCGGCGTCGCCCCCAGGGTGCGCAGGATCGCGATATCGCCCTTCTTGTCGTTCACTACCATCACCAGGGTGGAAATGATGTTGAAGGCGGCAACAGCGACGATCAGCAGCAACAGCAGGCCGATCATGGCTTTTTCCATGCGGATGGCCTGGTACAGGTTGCCGTGGGTACGGGTCCAGTCACGGGCGTAGTACTGGTTCTCGCCCAGATGCTCGGCAATTTCCCAGGCGGTGCGTGGCGCCTGGAACAGGTCGTCGAACTTCAGGCGCAGGCCCTGGACCTGATCCGGCTTCCAGCGGTGCAGGCGGCCCAGGTCGTCGAGGTTGGTCAGGCCCAGATAGCCGTCCAGCTCACCGGCGCCGACATGGAAGATGCCGACCACGGTAAAACGCTTCATGCGCGGGAACATCCCGGCCGGGGTCACCGTGACCTCGGGCGCGACGAAGGTCAGTTTGTCGCCCAGGCCAACCCCCAGCTTGGTCGCTGCCTTGTCGCCGATCACGATGCCGAAGCTGCCGGGCGCCAGGTCGTCCAGCTTGCCCTGCTTCATGAAGTTATCGATGATCGAAACCTGGCGTTCCTTGGCCGGATCGATGGCGTTGAGCAGGACTTTCTGCACCTGGCCGTTATTGGTCAGCAACCCCTGCATCTGGGTGAAGGGCGCAACCGCCAGCACCTTGGGGTTCTGCTGGACCTTGTCGGCCAGGCCTTGCCAGTCGCTGATCGGCTCACCGGACTCGATGGTCGCGTGGGGCACCATGCCCAGCACGCGGGTGCGCATCTCATGGTCGAAGCCATTCATCACCGACAGCACGACGATCATCACGACCACGCCCAGGGCGAGTCCGATCATCGAGGTCAGGGAAATGAATGACACGAAATGATTGCGACGCTTTGCACGGGTATAACGCGTGCCAATAAATACGAAGAGAGGTCTGAACATGTCGGGGCTTGTTCG
Organism: Pseudomonas sp. SBT1-2; assembly: GCF_028640875.1. Lineage (NCBI taxonomy): Bacteria > Pseudomonadati > Pseudomonadota > Gammaproteobacteria > Pseudomonadales > Pseudomonadaceae > Pseudomonas > Pseudomonas sp. SBT1-2. The sequence continues at coordinate 167,312 of NZ_JAQZAA010000082.1, forward strand.
GAGGAAAAGAAGACGTCCTTGTGGCGGGTCCAGGTAAGCAGCTTTACACTCAGACCACCGCCGCTACCATGGGTTCGCCATGTCGACATTAGATGAAGAAGATCGCCGCGAATACTACCGTATCGAGGACACGATCGCACTGGAAATTAGCCCCTTGTCCGCCCACGAAGCGGCGAGCAAGGAAGTGTTGCAGGATGCGTCACCGCTGTTCAACCTGCTCAGCGAGCTGCATCTGAGCGAATTCGAATCGCAGCACCTGCTGCGCCAGGTCAGCGAGCGCGACCGGACCCTGGCCAACTACCTCAAGACCATGAACAAGCGCATCGACCTGCTCAGCCAGGTGGTGGCGCAGACCGTGCTCGGCAAGTTCGGCGAACCGCAGCGGGTGATTCTCTCCGAAGGCGGCATCGAGTTCGAACATCACCTGTCCTACCCGGCCGGCACCCACCTGGCGGTCAAGCTGCTGCTGATGCCCCAGGCCTTGGGCCTGTTGTTGCGGGCCAAGGTCACCCACTGTGAAACCCGCAGTTTCGGCACGTTCGAAATCGGTACCGAGTTCGAATCATTGACCGACGCCCAACGCCAGTTGCTGGCGCGCTATATCCTGCAGAAGCAAGCCCAGGAACGTCGCCAGGCCCGAGAGCAGAACGACCCGGCCGCCGACTGACCTGTGGCCCCATCGCGCAGCACTGACCATCTAATGGAAAAATTTCCGTGAAGGAGCAATCGTGACCCTGATTTATGGCCACCGCGGCGCTAAAGGCGAAGCACCGGAAAACACCCTGACCAGCTTCCAGCAGTGCCTCAAGCATGGCGTACGCCGTTGCGAACTGGACCTGCACCTGTCCATGGACGGCGAGCTGATGGTGATCCACGACCCCACCCTCAAGCGCACCACCGACCGACGCGGCAAGGTGGTCGAACACAGCGCCGAAGAACTGGTGACCTACGACGCCCGCAAGGGTGGCCCGGGTTGGGTCACGCCCTGCCCGATCCCGCGCCTGGAAGAGCTGTTCGAAAAGTGCGACTTCGAGCACTGGCAGTTGGAGGTCAAGAGCGCCTCGCGCACCCGTGCCGCCACCACGGTGCTGGCGATTCGCGAGATGGCCCAGCGTTTCGGCCTGCTGGACAAGGTCACCGTCACCTCCAGTTCACGGGAAGTGCTCAAGGCGGCTGTCGAATTGACCCCGGATCTGTCGCGCGGGCTGGTCGCCGAATACGCCTGGCTCGACCCGTTGAAGGTCGCGCAAAGCTACGGCTGCGAGATGCTGGCGTTGAACTGGACACTCTGCACCCCGGAGCGGCTGCAACGGGCGCAGCGTCAGGGTTTGCATGTGTCGGTGTGGACAGTCAACGAGCCTGCGCTGATGCGCAGGCTCGCCGACTTCGGCGTAGACAGCCTGATTACAGACTTTCCCGGTTTGGCCAGCGCCACGCTCGAGAGTTACTGAAATCGGTCTCCCCGGCCGGCTCAGGCCACCGGCCGGAGTCGCTCAAAAAAGCCGGTTGAGGCCGTCGTAAGCTGCGACCCGATAGGCTTCGGCCATGGTCGGGTAGTTGAACGTGGTGTTGACGAAGTACTTCAGGGTATTGAGCTCGCCCGGCTGGTTCATGATCGCCTGGCCGATATGCACGATCTCCGAAGCCTGGTAGCCGAAGCAGTGCACGCCCAGGACTTCCAGGGTTTCGCGGTGGAACAGGATCTTCAGCATGCCTTGCGGCTCACCGGCGATCTGCGCGCGGGCCATGCTCTTGAAGAAGGCCTTGCCCACTTCGTACGGCACCTTGGCCTGGGTCAGTTCCTGCTCGTTCTTGCCGATCGAGCTGATCTCCGGAATGGTGTAGATCCCGGTCGGTACATCGTTGACGAAGCGCCAGCTGCCGTTGTCGACGATGCTGCCGGCGGCCGAACGACCCTGGTCATGGGCGGCACTGGCCAGGCTCGGCCAGCCGATCACGTCACCGGCGCCGTAGATGTTCGGCACACAGGTGCGGTAGTTCTCGTCCACTTCGATCTGGCCACGGCTGTTGACCTTGACCCCGATGTTTTCCATACCCAGCCGGTCGGTGTTGCCGGTCCGGCCATTGCACCAGAGCAAGGCGTCGGCCTTGATCTTCTTGCCCGACTTGAGGTGCAGGATCACGCCGTTGTCGAGGCCTTCGACGCGGTCGTATTCCTCGTTGTGGCGCACGGTGATGTTGTTGTTACTGAAGTGGTAGCTCAGCGCCTGGGAGATCTCGGAGTCCAGGAAGCTCAGCAACTGGCCGCGGTTGTCCACCAGCTCGACCAGTACCCCCAGGCCACTGAAGATCGACGCATATTCACAACCGATCACACCGGCGCCGTAAACGATGAGTTTGCGCGGGGTGTGGCCGAGGCTGAGGATGGTGTCGCTATCGTAGATACGCGGGTGGTGGAAATCGATATCGGCCGGGCGATACGGGCGCGAGCCGGTGGCGATGATGATGTGCTTGGCCACCAGCTTCTCGACCACACCGTTGGCGCAGACCACTTCGATGGTCTGCTCGTCGGCGAAGCTGCCGGTGCCGAAGAACACGTCGACCCGGTTACGCGCGTAGTAGCCGGTGCGCGAGGCGACCTGCTTGGAGATGACCTTCTCGGCGCTTTTCAGTACGTCGGGGAACGAGAACCAGCGCGGCTCGCCAATGGCCCGGAACATCGGGTTGGTGTTGAACTGCATGATCTGCCGGACCGAGTGACGCAAGGCCTTGGACGGGATGGTGCCCAGGTGGGTGCAGTTACCGCCGACCTGGCGACGGCTATCGACCATCGCTACCTTGCGTCCTGCTTTCGCGGCGTTCATTGCCGCACCTTCTCCAGCGGGGCCTGAACCCAGCACCACTACGTCGTAGTTGTAGACAGCCATGCGTACTCCTCAGAACAGGCCGCGGCACCCGATGTGGCACCTGCGGCTAAATCATGTCGCGGCCAGCGGCATGAAGGATCAATTTGGCTCGGTTACGAACCCGGGCACAGTCTATAGAAGCGTCAACGCCGCGCACATTAACCCTTGGTCGCGTCGCCGGCTACTTTTGCCTGCGACATCGCGCCGCGGCGCTGCGCAAGATTACTGCTTTTGTCCGGCAAACAGGCGATCAAACGCGCGGTTGCTGCGTGTGACGAAGCCTGTATCGGCGCGAATCACAAAAAATGCGGCGATATCGTGTTTTTCTGCGTAATCCCAGCCGCGCTCGGGACCGAGGATCAGCAACAGGGTCGACAACCCATCAGCCATCACGGCCGCGGGATGGATCACCGTGACCGAGGCCAGCCCATGCTCGACAGGTCTGCCGGTGCGGGCGTCGAAGGTGTGGGAGTAACGCTGCCCGTCGCGCTGGAAATAATTGCGGTAGTCGCCGGAAGTCGAAACCCCATAACCATCGACGGCTATGACCCGCTCGGCCACCTGTCGATCGTCCCGAGGTTCCTCCAAAGCAATGCGCCACGCCGAACCGTCGGGTTTCCTGCCGACCGCCTTGAGTTCGCCCGTGGCTTCGACCAGGTAACTGTCGATGCCCATTTCCGCGAGCCTGGCGGCAATCCGGTCCACCGCATAACCGGCGGCGATGCTGTTGAAATCCACCTCGACCGCGGCGTCCTTGCACAGCCGGTCGCCCTCGATACGCAGATGGGTATAACCGACCCGCTGCCGCGCTTGCACCAGCGCCTCATCACTGGGCACCGCCTCTCCGCGCCCCTGCGGGCCGAAGCCCCAGAGGTTGAGCAACGGCTCGACCGTCAGATCGAAGGAGCCCTGGCTGTCCCGCGATAACTGCTGGCCCACCTCGACCAAGCGCAGGACCGCCGCCGGCATCGCCTGGCAGCTGTTGGCCGGCAGATCGTTGAAGCGTTCGATGTCCGAGTCGCTGCGATAGGTCGACATCTGCCGGTCGACCTGCGCGAGTATCTGCTCGACCTGGGCCTGCACCTCATTCGGCGCGGCCAGGCCTGCCCGCCTCACGTACTTGATCGAGTAGGTACTGCCCATGGTCGGGCCGCCGAAGCTTTCCAGCGAATCGCCCCGATCACATCCAGCCAGGGCCATGAGCAAAACGACAGGAAGCCATCCTCGCACCCAAGATCCAACCAACAAGACTTCGCCTCCCGACACTCGATTTCCCTCTCGGCAGTCGCCGATCAGGGCGGGCCATTATGCGGCAGCCAGCGCGGATTTGATCCAGGCCGAACCCAGCTCATCGCAAGCTCGCTCTTGCGGGCTTATTCAGCGAGTTGGCTGGCAATAAATCCCAAGCCTTCCATCTACTTAGCAAGCAAGCTAAGAGTTTTTGTTGCCTCGGCAGACTCATACACATATTGTTACAAACTGTCTGACCTGCGGCTTAGCCGCCCCAGACCGTGCAACCAGGACGGGTAACGACCAGGGATCGCTAACAAAATAGCCAAAGTGAGTGAATAAAATGTCCACGACCACGGGCAAAGGCAAGGCGATCTTTCGCGTTGTCAGCGGCAACTTTCTGGAGATGTTCGACTTCATGGTCTACGGCTTCTACGCCACGGCCATCGCCAAGACCTTCTTCCCTGCCGACAGTGCTTTCGCGTCACTGATGCTGTCGCTGGCGACCTTCGGCGCCGGCTTCCTGATGCGCCCGCTGGGCGCGATCTTTCTCGGTGCCTATATCGACCGCCATGGCCGCCGCCGGGGCCTGATCATCACCCTGCTGCTCATGGCCGCGGGCACAGTACTGATCGCCTGCGTCCCGGGTTATGCCACCCTCGGCGTCGCTGCGCCGTTGCTGGTGCTGCTCGGCCGCTTGCTGCAGGGTTTCTCTGCCGGGGTGGAGCTGGGTGGCGTCTCGGTTTACCTGGCGGAAATCTCCACCCCGGGTCGCAAGGGCTTCTTCGTCAGCTGGCAATCGGCGAGCCAACAGGCCGCCGTGGTATTCGCCGGCCTGCTGGGTGTGGGCCTGAATCACTGGCTGAGCCCGGAGCAAATGGGCGACTGGGGCTGGCGCGTACCGTTCCTGGTGGGCTGCATGATAGTGCCGGCGATCTTCATGATCCGTCGCTCGCTGGAAGAAACCCCGGAGTTCCAGGCACGCAAGCACCGCCCTACCCTGCAGGAAATCATCCGCTCCATTGGCCAGAACTTCGGCATCGTCCTGGCCGGCATGGCGCTGGTGGTGATGACCACCGTGTCCTTCTACCTGATCACCGCCTACACCCCGACCTTCGGCAAGGCCGAGCTGCAGCTGTCGGACCTGGACGCGCTGCTGGTCACCGTGTGCATCGGCCTGTCGAACTTCTTCTGGCTGCCGGTGATGGGCGCCGTCTCGGACAAGGTCGGGCGCAAGCCGCTGCTGCTGGCGGCGACCGTCCTGGCAATCCTGACGGCGTACCCGGCACTGTCCTGGCTGGTGGCCAACCCGAGTTTCAGCCACCTGCTGATCGTCGAGTTGTGGCTGTCCTTCCTCTATGGCTCGTACAACGGCGCCATGGTGGTAGCCCTCACCGAGATCATGCCGGTTGAAGTACGCACCACCGGCTTCTCCCTGGCCTACAGCCTGGCGACCGCCACCTTTGGCGGCTTCACGCCGGCAGCCTGCACCTACCTGATCCATGTGCTGGACAACAAGGCGGCGCCGGGTATCTGGCTCAGCGGCGCAGCGGTGCTGGGCCTGATCGCGACCCTGGTGCTGTTCCGCGGCAATCGCCACGAACTGCGCAGCGCACAGGCAGCGATAGCCGATGGCGCCTGACAGGACGCTATCGCGAGCGCGCCCAACGCTTCTGTAGGAGCGAGGCTTGCCCGCGATAACGCCCGAGCAGATACAAGCGCATCGCAAGCAAACGCCACAAACAAAAACGCCCCGACAAGTCGGGGCGTTTTCATGTGCGGCTAAGGTTTAGCGCGGGAACGCAGGCGGGTTCACACCAGCCATGTCTTCCATCACACGAACCACCTGGCAGCTGTAGCCGAATTCGTTGTCGTACCAGACGTACAGCACAACGCGGTTGTCCTGGGTGATGGTCGCTTCAGCGTCCACCACACCGGCGTGGCGCGAGCCAACGAAGTCGGTGGAAACCACTTCCTGGGAATTGACGAAGTCGATTTGCTTGTGCAGATCGGAGTGCAGCGCCATGTAGCGCAGGTACTCGTTCATCTCTTCACGGGTAGCGGCTTTCTCGAGGTTCAGGTTGAGAATGGCCATCGACACGTTTGGCGTCGGAACGCGGATCGCGTTACCGGTCAGCTTGCCGGCCAGCTCAGGCAGGGCCTTGGCAGCAGCGGTAGCAGCACCGGTCTCGGTGATCACCATGTTCAACGCGGCGCTACGGCCACGACGATCGCCCTTGTGGAAGTTGTCGATCAGGTTCTGGTCGTTGGTGTACGAGTGAACGGTTTCGACGTGCCCGTTGACGATGCCGAACTTGTCGTTCACGGCCTTGAGCACCGGCACGATGGCGTTGGTGGTGCAGGAAGCGGCGGAAACAATCTTGTCGTCAGCGGTGATGTCGGTGTGGTTGATACCGTGAACGATGTTCTTCAGCTTGCCTTTGCCAGGCGCGGTCAGAACGACGCGGTCGATACCCGGGCAGGCCAGGTGCTGGCCCAGGCCATCGGCGTCGCGCCATACACCGGTGTTGTCCACCAGCAGCGCGTCTTTGATGCCGTACTGGGTGTAGTCCACCTCGGTCGGGTTCTTCGCGTAGATAACCTGGATCAGGTTGCCGTTGGCGGTGATGGTGTTGTTGGCTTCGTCGATGGTGATGGTGCCGTTGAACGAACCGTGTACCGAGTCGCGACGCAGCAGGCTGGCGCGCTTGGTCAGGTCGTTTTCGGCGCCTTTGCGCACCACGATGGCACGCAGGCGCAGGCCGTCGCCGCCACCGGTTTTCTCGATCAGGATGCGCGCCAGCAGACGGCCGATACGACCGAAACCGTACAGGACCACGTCGGTGCCTTTGCGGGGCGAAGCGTTTTGCTGGCCAACCACGTCAGCCAGCTCTTCGCGAACGAATTGCTCGGCGGTGCGGCCATTGCCTTCGTTGCGGAATTTGAACGCCAACTTGCCCAGGTCCACCGAGGCAGCGCCGAGCTTGAGCTCGCTCATGGCCTTGAGCAGTGGGAATGTTTCGTGGACGGAGAGTTCGCTATCGTCGGAAGAACGATGGCGAGCAAAGCGGTGAGCTTTGAGAATCGCGATGACAGACTGGTTGATCAGGCTGCGGCCATAGATCGAACTCACCACATTGTTATTGCGGTAGAGCTGACCGATAAGCGGAATCATCGCTTCTGCGAGCGCTTCACGGTCGATCCATTCACCAAGACACTGGTCGGGCTTCTGAGTCACGGGAACCTTCCACATGTAGGGGCTGAAAAAAGGGGCTACATTATGCAGCCGAGTCCCCTGCGTAGCAATGCGCGCCTGTCGCGCAGAACGTAACAAAACCTCATCCGGAAAAATCACGCCCCGCTCCAGCCCAGTAAATACGCGGGTTTCAGAAAGGCCTCATTTTGCGCGGTAACCCAGCGTTGTCTGTAACCCTCCGTAACACCGCCCCAATTCGGCACTACATTTCCTGCCAAAAAACGCGTTTTTTTGTCATAACCACTACATTTTCCGCAACCGCGTAATAGACACATCAGCAACTGACAGCCGGTATGCCGGACCGCTACAATTACCGACTTTGTCGCAACGCTGGAGCTCAACCTTCCGTGCCCGTTCTGCGTCTACCGCAACTCCCTGCCGCCGCCGGCAAACAGCACTGGGGCAATCTGCCCGGTGCCGCCCTCAGCCTGGCCATTGCCGAGGCTGCCAGCGCCGCCAAGCGCTTCACCCTGCTGCTGACCGCCGACAGCCAAAGTGCCGAACGGCTGGAGCAGGAGCTGAGTTTCTTCGCCCCGGATTTGCCCGTGCTGCATTTCCCGGACTGGGAAACCCTGCCCTACGACCTGTTCTCGCCGCACCAGGACATCATCTCCCAGCGAATCGCCAGCCTGTACCGGCTACCGGAGCTGGAGCACGGTGTGCTGGTGGTGCCGATCACCACGGCCTTGCATCGCCTGGCGCCGACCAAGTTCCTGCTCGGCAGCAGCCTGGTGCTGGACATCGGCCAGAAGCTGGATGTCGAACAGATGCGTACCCGCCTGGAAGCCAGCGGCTATCGCTGTGTCGATACGGTGTACGAGCACGGCGAGTTCGCGGTGCGCGGCGCCTTGATCGACCTGTTCCCGATGGGCAGCAAACTGCCTTATCGCATCGACCTGTTCGACGATGAAATCGAGACCCTGCGCACCTTCGATCCGGAAAACCAGCGCTCCATCGACAAGGTCGATTCGGTACGCCTGCTGCCGGCGAAGGAATTCCCGCTGCAGAAAGAAGCCGTCACCCGCTTCAAGGCCCGTTTCCGCGAGCGCTTCGACGTCGACTTCCGCCGCTGCCCGATCTTCCAGGACCTGAGCAGCGGAATCACCCCGGCCGGCATCGAGTATTACCTGCCACTGTTCTTCGAAGACACCTCGACCCTGTTCGACTACCTGCCCCAGGACACCCAGGTGTTCTCCCTGCCAGGCATCGAACAGGCGGCCGAGAACTTCTGGAACGACGTGCGCAACCGTTACGAAGAACGCCGCGTCGATCCGTCCCGTCCTTTATTGCCGCCCGCCGAGTTGTTCCTGCCGGTGGAGGACTGCTTCGCCCGCCTGAAAAGCTGGCCGCGGGTAGTCGCCAGCCAGCAGGACATCGAGGCCGGTGGCGGTCGCGAGCGCTTCCCGGCACAGACCCTGCCCAACCTCGCCATCGAAGCCAAGGCCAACCAGCCGCTGGCGGCCCTGGCGAATTTCCTCGACGAGTTCACCGGACGCGTGCTGTTCACCGCCGAATCCGCCGGGCGCCGCGAGGTGCTGCTGGAGTTGCTGGAACGCCTGAAGCTGCGGCCGAAGACCGTCGACAGCTGGCCGGATTTCGTCGCTGGCAAGGATCGCCTGGCGATCACCATCGCGCCGCTGGACGAAGGCTTGCTGCTGGACGATCCAGCCCTGGCGCTGGTGGCCGAAAGCCCGCTGTTCGGCCAGCGCGTGATGCAGCGCCGGCGCCGGGAAAAACGCGCCGATGCCAACAACGATGCAGTGATCAAGAACCTAACCGAGCTGCGCGAAGGCGCGCCGGTGGTGCATATCGATCATGGCGTGGGCCGCTACCTGGGCCTGGCCACCCTGGAAATCGACAACCAGGCCGCCGAATTCCTCACCCTGGAATACGCCGAGGGCGCCAAGCTCTATGTGCCGGTGGCCAACCTGCACCTGATCGCCCGCTACACCGGTAGCGACGACGCCCTGGCGCCGCTGCACCGCCTGGGTTCGGAAACCTGGCAGAAGGCCAAGCGCAAGGCCGCCGAGCAGGTGCGCGATGTCGCCGCCGAGCTGCTGGACATCTACGCTCGCCGCGCCGCCCGCGAAGGTTATGCCTTCGCCGACCCGAAAGCCGACTACGCCACTTTCAGCGCCGGCTTCCCGTTCGAAGAAACCCCCGACCAGCAAACCACCATCGAAGCGGTGCGCGAGGACATGCTCGCGGCCAAGCCGATGGATCGCCTGGTCTGCGGCGACGTTGGCTTCGGCAAGACCGAAGTGGCGATGCGCGCGGCCTTCATCGCCGTGCACGGCGGCAAGCAAGTGGCGATCCTGGTGCCCACCACCCTGCTCGCCCAGCAGCACTACAACAGCTTCCGCGACCGCTTCGCCGACTGGCCGGTGACCGTGGAAGTGATGAGCCGCTTCAAGTCCGCCAAGGAAGTGAATGCCGCGGTGGCCGACCTGGCCGAAGGCAAGATCGACATCGTCATCGGCACCCACAAGCTGTTGCAGGACGATGTGAAGATCAAGAACCTCGGGCTGGTGATCATCGACGAAGAACACCGTTTCGGCGTGCGCCAGAAAGAGCAGCTCAAGGCCCTGCGCAGCGAGGTCGACATCCTGACCCTGACCGCCACGCCGATTCCGCGCACGCTGAACATGGCGGTCTCGGGCATGCGCGACCTGTCGATCATCGCCACGCCGCCAGCCCGACGCCTGTCGGTGCGCACTTTCGTCATGGAGCAGAACAAGAGCACGGTCAAAGAGGCCCTGCTGCGCGAGCTGCTGCGCGGCGGCCAGGTCTACTACCTGCACAACGATGTGAAGACCATCGAGAAATGCGCCGCCGACCTCGCCGAACTGGTGCCGGAAGCGCGCATCGGCATCGGCCACGGGCAGATGCGCGAACGCGAACTCGAACAGGTGATGAGCGACTTCTACCACAAGCGCTTCAACGTGCTGATCGCCTCGACCATCATCGAGACCGGCATCGACGTGCCGAGCGCCAACACCATCATCATCGAGCGCGCCGACAAGTTCGGCCTGGCCCAGCTGCACCAGTTGCGCGGCCGGGTCGGTCGCAGCCACCACCAGGCCTACGCCTACCTGCTGACGCCAGCGCGCCAGCAGATCACCCCGGACGCGGAAAAGCGCCTGGAGGCGATCGCCAATACCCAGGACCTGGGGGCCGGCTTCGTGCTCGCCACCAACGACCTGGAAATCCGCGGCGCCGGCGAACTGCTGGGCGATGGCCAAAGCGGCCAGATCCAGGCGGTGGGCTTCACCCTTTATATGGAAATGCTCGAGCGCGCGGTGAAAGCCATCCGCAAGGGCGAGCAGCCGAACCTCGACCAGCCGCTGGGTGGCGGTCCGGAAATCAACCTGCGCCTGCCGGCGCTGATTCCCGAAGACTACCTGCCGGATGTGCATGCGCGGCTGATCCTCTACAAGCGCATTGCCTCGGCCACCGACGAGGACGGCCTGAAAGACCTGCAAGTGGAGATGATCGACCGCTTCGGCCTGTTGCCGGAACCGACCAAGAACCTGGTGCGCCTGACCCTGCTGAAACTGCAGGCCGAGCAACTGGGCATCAAGAAGGTCGACGGCGGCCCGCAGGGCGGTCGTCTCGAGTTCGCCGCCGATACCCCGGTGGATCCGCTGGCATTGATCAAACTCATCCAGGGCCAACCCAATCGCTACAAATTTGAAGGCGCCACGCTGTTCAAATTCATGGTGCCAATGGAACGCCCGGAAGAACGCTTCAACACATTGGAGGCGCTGTTCGAGCGCCTCACCCCGAAAACTGCTTGAAGGACGCCCCATGCGCCTGTTTCGCTCACTGACCTTGCTCCTGACCCTGGTCGCTCCCTCGGCGTTTGCCGACATGTATCAGGTCGAAATGATTCTGGTCCGGCAGAACGCGGTTCCCGCCATCGTCAGCCGCGCCGCCCCCGAAGACTGGGCCGCCGGCGCCCAACACCTGGGCGCCGACAGCCAGCGCACCCCGGCGCTGGGCAGCGTGGTCGAGAAACTCACCGCCAGCGGCGACTACAGCGTGCTGATGCACAAGGCCTGGCAGCAGGCGCTGGACGAAAACCCGGTGAAAATCGCCGTCAGCGAGGGCCGGGAACAGTTCGGCCAGTTCCCGATCGAGGGCACCCTGACCCTCAAGCTCGGGCGCTTCACCGATGTGGATGCGCAGTTCTGGGTCAACCAGATCGACAGCAATGGCCTGGTGACCGCCAGCGAACGCCTGAAGCAGGAAAGCCACACCAAGAACGGCCAGCTCAACTACCTCGACAACGGTCACCTGGCCCTGCTGATCAAGATCACCTCGCTGTCGGCCCCCGCGCCGCGCGAGGCGCCTCCTGAAATCGTGGACTGACAGAAGTCCCTATGCCCCCGACCCTGACCAAACCCCTGGCGCCTTCCTGGGTCAGCCGATTCAAGGAACAAGCCCTGGAGCGTGGCCGCCGCTACGCCCTGGAGAACCGCGTCAGGATCGTCCAGGCCGGCGACAGCGTCATCACCGCCAGTTGCGAAGGTTCGGGGGGCAACGTCTATCGACAGACCATCAGCCTGCGCGAGTCGGCCAAGAACACCTTGCTGATGGTCGAAGCCTCCTGCACCTGCCCGGTGCGCAGCAATTGCAAACACATCGCCGCGGTGCTGCTGAAAATCGAGGAAACCCTGGCCTACCCGGCAGCGGCGAAAGACGCCGAGCTGCTGGAAAAACTCCAGGCCGTGCTGGAGAACCGCAGCCCCGCCCCGCTGCCGCAACAGATCGTCGACAACGTGCAGCCAATACCCCGGCTGTGGCTGGCCAGCATCGAGTTCAGCGCCTTCGAACCGCGCAACGGCAAGATGCAGCGCTACATCCAGCACCGTGCCGCGCTGTCGTTCAGCTACCTGGAGGAATACGTCAGCGGGCAGAAAAACGCCGACGTGCTGATTCGCCAGGAACACCAGACCCTGCGCATCAAGCGCCAGCCGGAAGTCGAACAACGCTATCGCGAACAGTTGCGGGCCTTGGGTTTCAAGATCGCCACCCGGCAGAGCAAGGCCCTGCCGGAAAGCGCTGGCGAGCTGTATGAAATGGTCAACGACAGCGCCTGGCTGACCTTCACCCTCAACGAATTGCCCAAGCTGCGCACCCAGGGCTGGGAGCTGCAGATCGACGACGACTTCGGCTTCGACCTGACCGCCGTGGACGACTGGTACGCCACGGTGGACGAAGCGCCGGGGCGCGACTGGTTCGACCTGGAACTGGGCATCATCGTCAACGGCGAGCGCCTGAGCCTGCTGCCGATCCTGCTCAACCTGATGCGCTCCCACACCGAAATCCTCAACCCGGAACGCCTGGCCAAACGCCGGGATGACGAACTGATCCTGGTAAATATTCCCGGGCGTCCCAACTCGCCCAACGGTCCCCTGCAAGTGGCGCTGCCCTACGGCCGGCTGAAGCCGGTGCTGGCCACCCTCGGTGAGTTCTATCTGCAGGAGCCCGGCGAAACTACATTGCGCCTGAGCAGTGCCGACGCGACCCGCCTCAATCCGTTGGAAGACCTGCCCCTGCTCTGGGAGGGCGGCGAACATATCCGCTCCTTCGCCCAACGGCTGCGGGATATCAAGGATTACTCGGCCCCCGCGCCAGAAGGCCTGAACGCCACCCTGCGCCCCTATCAACTCGAAGGCCTGAGCTGGATGCAGTCCCTGCGCCAGCTGGAAGTCGGCGGCATCCTGGCCGACGACATGGGCCTGGGCAAAACCCTGCAGACCCTGGCCCACGTGCTCAGCGAAAAAAACGCCGGGCGCCTGGACCGGCCGTGCATGGTGGTGATGCCCACCAGCCTGATCCCCAACTGGCTCGACGAGGCGGCGCACTTCACGCCGCAGCTCAAGGTCCTGGCCCTGTATGGCGCCGGCCGCAAGAAGCACTTCGCCCGGCTGGCCGACTACGACCTGATCCTCACCACCTACGCGCTGCTGCCCAAGGATGTCGAGCAGCTCGCCGCCCTGCCCCTGCATGTCCTGGTGCTGGATGAGGCGCAATACATCAAGAACCCGTCGAGCAAGGCGGCCCAGGCCGCGCGCGCGCTCAACGCCCGGCAGCGCCTGTGCCTGAGCGGCACGCCCCTGGAGAATCACCTGGGCGAGCTGTGGTCGCTGTTCCACTTCCTGCTGCCCGGCTGGCTGGGAGACGTGAAGAGCTTCAATCGCGACTACCGCGTGCCGATCGAAAAGCACGCCAGCGAAGTGCGCCTGCAGCACCTCAACGGGCGGATCAAGCCCTTCCTGCTGCGCCGCACCAAGGAACAGGTGGCCACCGAGCTGCCGCCCAAGACCGAGATCATCCACTGGGTGGAGCTCAATGAAGCCCAGCGCGACGTGTACGAAACCATGCGCCTGGCCATGGACAAGAAAGTCCGCGACGAGATCACCCGCAAGGGCGTGGCCCGCAGCCAGATCATCATTCTTGAGGCGCTACTGAAACTGCGCCAGGTGTGTTGCGACCTACGCCTGGTCAACGAAGACGCGGTGCCGACGCGAGGCAGCTCCTCCGGCAAGCTCGACAGCCTGATGGAGATGCTCGAGGAGCTGTTCGACGAGGGCCGGCGCATCCTGCTGTTCTCGCAATTCACCTCGATGCTGAGCCTGATCGAGGCCGAGCTGAAACGGCGCAACGTCGCCTATGCCCTGCTGACCGGGCAGACCCGCGACCGCCGCACGCCGGTCAGGGACTTCCAGAGCGGCAAGCTGCAAATCTTCCTGATCAGCCTGAAAGCCGGCGGCGTCGGCCTCAACCTGACCGAAGCCGATACCGTGATCCACTACGACCCCTGGTGGAACCCGGCCACGGAAAACCAGGCCACCGACCGCGCCTATCGGATCGGCCAGGAGAAGCCGGTGTTCGTCTACAAGCTGATTGCCCGCGGCACGGTGGAAGAGAAAATCCAGCACCTGCAACAGGAGAAGTCCGACCTGGCGGCGGGCGTGCTGGATGGGCGCAAGGCCGGCGACTGGAAGCTGCAGAGCGAAGACATCGAAGCCCTCTTCGCCCCGCTGCCCGACAAGAAAGGCGGACGCTGATCTGTAGCCGCTGGCGCAGCCTGTGATCGGCTGCGCAGCAGGCGTGAATACGCGGATTCAGGTTTTGCGAGCGCTACGCGCTCGATCGCAGCCTTTACCAGCGGCTACAGGTTTGCCGCGAGGACCCGCGCCAGCGTCGACTTCACCTTGCCCATGCCGTCCTGCAACGCCTGTTCGATCTCGGCCATGGTAATCACCGCAGCGGACTTGCCCGCCGCCGGGTTCACCACCAGCGCCAGGCAGGCGTAGTCCAGCTCCAGCTCACGGGCCAGCGCCGCTTCCGGCATGCCGGTCATGCCGACGATGTCGCAGCCGTCACGCTCCAGGCGGGCGATCTCCGCCACGGTCTCCAGGCGCGGGCCCTGGGTGCAGGCGTACACACCCTGGCTGCTGAATTCACAGCCTTCGGCCTCCAGCGCGGCAATCAACTGCTGGCGCAGCGACTCGCTGTAGGGATAGCTGAAGTCGATGTGGGTGACCTGCTCCAGGTCGTCGGCAAAGTAGGTGTGCTCGCGACCGCTGGTGTAGTCGATCAGTTGATGCGGCACGCAGAAATGCCCGGAGCCCATCGCCGGATGAATGCCACCCACCGCGTTGACCGCCAGGACCGCCTCGGCGCCTGCCTGCTTCAACGCCCAGAGGTTGGCCCGATAGTTCACCTGGTGCGGCGGCAAGCGATGCGGATGACCGTGGCGCGCCAGAAACAACACCTCGCGCCCGGCGTATTCACCCTTCTGGATATCCGCCGACGGAGCGCCATAAGGCGTGTCCAGGGGCAAGGATTGGTGAATGCTCAAGCCTTCGAGCCGGGTCAGGCCGGTACCGCCGATAATCGCGTAAACCGTCATCGCAAAAGTCCTTAATCGATCAGTTGGGCATCCTTGAGTGCGCCGAGCGCCGCCAGCCAGCGCGGATCCTGGCGATAGTCGGTGCAAGCGAACGCCTGGCCGCGCATCCGCGCAATACGCGCCGACGGTGTCACTTTCAGACGCTGGGCCGCGCTCAAGGCCAGCTCGGCCGCCGCCCGGTCGTTACACACCAGGCCCATGTCGCAACCGGCCGACAGCGCCGCTTCGATCCGGCTCGCGGCATCGCCAACCACGTGCGCACCGGCCATCGACAGGTCGTCACTGAAGATGACGCCGTCGAATTGCAATTCACCGCGCAGGATCTCTTGCAGCCAACGGCGGGAGAACCCGGCCGGCTGGGCATCGACCTGAGGGTAGATAACGTGGGCCGGCATCACCGCCGCCAATTGCTTGCTCAGGCGCGCGAAAGGCACCAGGTCCTTGGCGCGAATCTCGTCGAGGCTGCGCTCGTCGTTGGGGATCGCCACGTGGGAGTCCGCCTCGGCCCAGCCGTGCCCGGGGAAATGCTTGCCCGTGGCCGCCATGCCGGCACTGTTCATGCCACGGATAAAGGCACCCGCCAGCAACGCGGCGCGCTCGGGGTCGCCCTCGAAGGAACGAGTACCCACCACAGCGCTGCGCTGATGATCGAGGTCCAGCACCGGCGCGAAGCTCAGGTCCAGGCCGACGGCCAGCACTTCGGTGGCCATGATCCAGCCGCACTGCTCGGCCAGGTATTCGGCATTCGGGTTGTCGGCGATGGCACGCATGGCCGGCAGCCGCACGAAGCCCTGGCGCAGGCGCTGCACGCGACCGCCCTCCTGGTCCACCGCCAGCAGCAGGTCCGGGCGAATTGCCCGAATGGACGCGCTCAGCTCACGCACCTGCCGCGGATGCTCGATATTGCGGGCAAAGATGATCAACCCACCCACTTCGGGCTGGCGCAGGAGCTGGCGATCTTCAGCTGTCAGCCAGGTACCGGCGACATCCACCATCAAGGAGCCTTGCAGGCCTGTGGTCATAGCAATTCCTTAGTAACGAAGTGCGCACACGGCATCGCAGAAGGTGCTGGCGTGGCGCGGACGCACGAATCCATTGCCGACGGCAAAGCCCGGCAAGCGACGATCGGCGAAAGATGTGAAAGGAGGTAGGAAACGAGAGTCGACATGGGCGGCTAGCTTAGCGGATGTAAGCTGCCGCGCCCACCCGGACGGTCAGGCCTTGGCGACCGCCGGAGTCGATTTGCTGCGCGGCTTGAGTTGCGCCGCAGCCATGGCATCGTCGGTGACGCCGGTTTCAGCGCGCATGCCGGCCGCGAGGAATGGCACCATCAGGCGCATTACCTGCTCGATCGAGGTATTGACCCCGAAGTCGGTCTCGGCAATCGCCCGCAACGCCTTGATCCCCGACATGCTGAACGCCGCCGCTCCGAGCATGAAGTGCACACGCCAGAACAGTTCGATCGGAGGGATGCGCGGCGCAGCTTCGTTGACCAGCAGCATGTAGCGGCGGAATACCTTGCCGTACATATCTTCCAGATAACGCCGCAGGTGCCCCTGGCTCTGGCTGAAGGCCAGGCCCAGAAGACGCATGAAGATGGACAGATCGTTGCCGCTGCGAGGCTGGACCACCAGGGCCTGCTCGACGAGGATTTCCAGCAGCTCTTCGAGGCTTGGCTTGCTGTCCGGCTTGGCCGAACGCCGCTCCAGCTCACGGTCGAGGCTGATGCAGAACGGCCCGAGGAAGCGCGAGAACACTGCCTGGATCAGGGCCTTCTTGGAACCGAAATGATAATTCACCGCCGCCAGGTTGACCCCGGCCTTGCTGGTGATCAGCCGCAATGAGGTTTCGGCAAAACCTTTTTCCGCGAACAACTGCTCGGCAGCATCGAGAATGCGTTCAACGGTTTCCGACTGGGCCATGGCTACTCCGCCTGACAAACACTTGTTTGAAACATACGTTTCAGCCCCAGTCTTGTCAAGCCTGCCTGTCCGTTTTGCGGCCGGTCAGTCAGCTATTTAACCATACCTGCCGCTTCCTGTAGCCAGCCACGCGACACCAGGCATGCGCAGCGGCGACCCGACCGTCCAGCGGCGACTGGAAAAAGGAGGATTGCCAAGCGCCATTCACTGTATATAATTCCAGTCACTGTATAAAAAGACAGAGCGATCGACATGCTAAAACTGACGCCACGCCAAGCTGAGATTCTGGCTTTTATCAAACGTTGCCTCGAAGACAACGGCTACCCACCGACCCGCGCGGAAATCGCCCAGGAACTGGGTTTCAAGTCGCCCAACGCCGCCGAAGAACACCTCAAGGCGCTGGCCCGCAAGGGTGCGATCGAAATGACTCCAGGCGCCTCCCGCGGCATTCGCATCCCGGGGTTCGAAGCCAAGCCCGACGACTCCAGCCTGCCCATCATCGGCCGGGTTGCCGCCGGCGCGCCGATCCTCGCCGAGCAGCACATCGAAGAGTCCTGCAATATCAACCCGGCCTTCTTCCATCCACGCGCGGACTACCTGCTGCGGGTTCACGGCATGAGCATGAAGGACATCGGCATCTTCGATGGCGACCTGCTGGCCGTGCACACCACTCGCGAGGCCCGCAATGGCCAGGTCGTCGTCGCCCGCATTGGCGACGAAGTCACCGTGAAACGCTTCAAGCGCGAAGGCAGCAAAGTCTGGCTGATTGCCGAAAACCCTGAGTTCGCCCCTATCGAAGTCAACCTGAAAGATCAGGACCTGGTGATCGAAGGCTTGAGTGTCGGCGTCATTCGCCGCTAAAGGAGGCTCTATGCAGTTCCCTCACACACCACAGCATGCACAACTGCCGCTGTTCGAAGCCTTCATGGCCCAGCCTCTGGCGCCTATCCTCAAAGAGGTAGTCGAATCGCCCTGGAGCAACGAACCGGAAGCCTTCAGTGAACTGTCGTTACGCGGTGCCGCCGGGAACTGCCTGAGCCTGCTCGCGCCTATCCTCAGGGAACTGAGCCAGGACCAGGACGCGCGCTGGCTGACATTGATTGCCCCGCCGGCAAGCCTGACCCAGGCCTGGTTGCGAGATGCCGGCCTGAACCGCGAACGGATCCTGCTGCTGCACCCGCGCGGCGCCCAAAGCGCGCAACAACTGGCTTGCGAGGCTCTGCGCCTGGGACGCAGCCACACCGTCGTCAGCTGGCTCAATCCATTGAACAGCAGCGCCCGTCAGCAACTTATCAGCGCAGCCCGCACGGGCGACGCACAAAGCCTGAATATTCGTCTGGGCTGACCGCTAGAAGCGTCGATGGACACGCTTGAATGACACAAGGCTTCTCCAGGATTGAGAAGCCGAAAGGAGGCGACGAACGACAGCAAAAAAACCGACAAACGGACTCAGTGAAGAATCCGTGGTCCCTCTTCTTTCTCTAATTCGCCTTCAACCAGGCGACCCGCCATCTGCACACCCACGCTCAACATGGCCTTGGCCACCTCGACATGCTGGCCTTGCAAGAAGGCTTTGGCATCCTCTGAAAAGTCCAGAGTGACCAGAGAACCCTCGTCCTCAGCCCTGCGCAGCTCGATACGACCGTCTGGCAATTCGACAATTTCTAGAAAGGACGTTGGCATAAAGGTCTGTTCTCCACGAAAGGCCGGGATTATATCAGTCATCACCCCGACCTCGCGCGGGCCCAAGCGGTTTTCTTTATTTGCCCGGGGTTACGAGCAGGCATTTGTCACAGAAATTCGATTTGCAATCAGAACTGGCAACGGCTTCCTAAGCGGAAAAACCGCGTAATGACCTGTTTCTTGTTGATGGCGCGCTGACCATCGAGCTTGGGAGCATCTGGACGCCGTTGTTGAACACCTACTCATCCTTGAATGATGGGTCGTACCAGCAGCTCAACACTCATTCAGACCGTCACGGAAGCGTATAGCCAAAGCCTTGAGGTTCTGACGCCATTGCTCCAGCTCTTCCCGGCTCAGCTCCGGCGCCTGCTCTTCTTCATCGAGGTTCACTGCGACGATCAGCGGCTGGGTGACATCGCCCTTGGGTTTATGCGGTACCCGCGGTGGCTGGAACATCGCCGAATGGGCAGCCAGCAGCTTCGCCAGCCAGGTTTCCGGGTTATGGGCCAGCTCCACCAACTCGGCCAGCTCGGGGATGGCGATGCTTTCCAGCACCTCGCGGGTCAGCAGCAGCTCCGCGCGAGGCGCATTGGCCTGCGGGAGGCGATAGAAGCCAGCGATTTCATGGCACAAGCCAAGCAGCGCGCCGTACAGATGAAACAACACCGACTCTCGCCCTGCCTGTACCAGCGCCTGAGCATTCATTGCCCCGCCCGCTTCGGCTCGCGCCAAGGCTTCCAGCGACAGGCCGGCGAAGTAAATTTTCTGGTTGGTACGGGTATAGAGTTCGTGGGCCATGACGGCAATCTCCACAACGAATAGATAACAGCGGGCTGGCCGTACAGTGTCGTGGAACACTCCAGCCCACCGCAAGCCCAAAAGAAAGGCCGCGTACCCTTAGAAGTTTACGCGGCCTGTCAGAAGCGTCCGATGCGGACCTTAACGCTTGTCTTCGACTTTCCAGCTACCACCGTCGTAGAACGCACGCCAACCGGTCGGCTTGCCGTCGACTTCGGTCTGCACGTACTGCTCCTTGGTCTTGCGGCTGTAGCGAATCACCGCCGGACGACCCTCCGGGTCCTTCTTCGGCGCTTCGCAGAGGAAGTGATACTTCGGATCGATCTCGTCCTTGTGCGGGATCAGCTCGAGCACCAGCGGTGCGCGGGTCTCACGGTTTTTCGGGAACTGGCTGGCTGCCAGGAACAGACCCGAAGCCCCGTCGCGCAGGATGTAGGTGTCGTTGACCTTCTCGCATTTCAGCTCGGGCATCTTCACCGGATCCATCTTCGGCGGCGCCGCGTCACCGCTCTTGAGCAGCTTGCGGGTGTTCTTGCAGGTTGGGTTGGTGCAGCCGAAGAACTTGCCGAAACGACCGGTCTTGAGCTGCATCTCGCTGCCGCACTTGTCGCACTCCAGGCTCGGACCTTCGTAGCCCTTGATGCGGTAGCTGCCCTCTTCGATCTCGTAGCCCGCGCAATCCGGGTTGTTACCGCAGATGTGCAGCTTGCGTTTCTCGTCCAGCAGATAGGCGTCCATCGCCGTGCTGCAGATCGGGCAACGGTGCTTGCCGCGCAGTACCAGCGACTCGGATTCACCCTCGTCGTCTGCGGCGATCTCGTCGCCCGGCACCAGGTTGACCGTCGCCTTGCAGCGTTCTTTCGGTGGCAGGCTGTAACCCGAACAACCGAGGAACACACCGGTGGACGCCGTACGAATCTGCATCGGACGACCACAAGTCAGGCACGGGATATCGGTCATCACCGGCTGGTTGGCGCGCATGCCGCTGTCGCTGCCTTCGGCCACTTCGAGCTTCTTCTTGAAGTCGCCGTAGAACTCGTCGAGGACGTTTTTCCAGTCGCGCTCGCCCTGGGCCACGTCATCGAGGTGCTCTTCCATGCCGGCAGTGAAGCCGTAGTCCATCAGGTTGGAGAAACTTTCGGACAGACGCTCGGTGACGATGTCGCCCATCTTTTCCGAATAGAAACGACGGTTGTGCAGCGCCACGTAGCCACGGTCCTGGATGGTGGAAATGATCGCCGCGTAGGTCGAAGGACGACCGATGCCACGCTTTTCCATTTCCTTGACCAGGCTGGCTTCGGAGTAACGCGCCGGCGGCTTGGTGAAGTGCTGGCTCGGGTCGAGCTTGATCAGCTTCAGCACATCGCCCTGCGCCATGTCCGGCAGGACATCGTCGTCGCCCGGCTTGCTCATCTGCGGCATGACCCGGGTGTAACCGTCGAACTTGAGGATACGGCCCTTGGCACGCAGCTCGAAGCCACCAGCGGCGACGCTGACGGTGGTCGACAGGTATTGCGCCGGCAGCATCTGGCAAGCCACGAACTGGCGCCAGATCAGTTCGTAGAGGCGCTCAGCGTCACGTTCCATGCCCGACAGCTTGCTTGGGTGGGTGTTCACGTCGGACGGACGAATCGCTTCGTGCGCCTCCTGGGCCCCTTCCTTGCTGCTGTAGAAGTTCGGCGAGGACGGCAGGTATTTGTTGCCGAACTCTTCTTCGATATAGGTCCGCGCCATCGTCAGGGCATCAGCCGAGAGGTTGGTCGAGTCGGTACGCATATAGGTGATGTAGCCGGCTTCATACAGACGCTGGGCCATCATCATGGTTTTCTTCACCCCGAAGCCCAGGCGGTTGCTCGCGGCCTGTTGCAGGGTGGAAGTAATGAAAGGGGCCGACGGCTTGCTGCTGGTCGGTTTGTCTTCGCGCTTGGCGATGGTGTAGGTCGAAGCCTTGAGCTTCTCCAGCGCCGCCATGGCCTGGGCTTCGTTCAGCGGCTTGAAGGCCTCGCCGTTTTCACGGGCCACTTCGAAACGCACATTGGCGCCCTTGGCGGTGCCGAGGTCGGCGTGAACTTCCCAGTACTCTTCAGGGATGAAGGCACGAATCTCGCGCTCACGCTCCACCACCAGCTTCACCGCCACCGACTGCACGCGACCGGCAGACAGGCCACGGGCGATTTTGGCCCACAGCAGCGGCGAAACCATGTAGCCCACCACGCGATCGAGGAAGCGACGCGCCTGCTGAGCATTGACCCGATCGATATCCAGCTCGCCCGGCTGGGAGAAGGCTTCCTGGATCGCCTTCTTGGTGATTTCGTTGAACACCACGCGCTTGTAACGGCTGTCATCCCCACCAATGGCTTCCCGCAGGTGCCAGGCAATAGCCTCCCCTTCGCGGTCCAAGTCCGTTGCGAGATAGATGGTGTCGGCATCCTTGGCGAGCCGGCGCAGCTCTTCGATGACTTTTTCCTTGCCTGGAAGGATCTCGTACTTGGCTTTCCAGCCGTGGTCCGGATCGACTCCCATGCGCGAGACCAGCTGCTTGCGCGCCTTCTCCTTGGCCGACAGCGCCGGTGCTTCACCAGCAGCCGCCTTGCCACGCTTGGCGGCAGGCTCTTTGGCGGCGCTCGCCGAACCACTGGTGGGCAGGTCTCGGATATGGCCGATACTCGACTTCACCACGTATTGGTTACCCAAGTACTTGTTGATGGTCTTGGCCTTAGCCGGGGATTCCACAATGACCAGCGATTTGCCCATGGATCGGAAAATTCCTGAATTCGAGAAGTGAGAGGCGGTTGGCGCCTGACGCGGCACCGCTATATATAGTGGCAACAAGGTGAGGTCAAGCGCAGGGTTCTGCGCGACCTCGGCTTATGGCCGTGAAAAAAGACTGGGTTCGGCCTGCACCAAAGCAAAGCGTGGCACCTGCTCGCCGTCAACTTCGACCGACTCCAGGAACATGCTCAAGGGGCGCACCCAAAAGCCGTAATCACCATACAGGGCTTGATAGAACACCACTTCCTCTTCCGTCTCGGAATGCCGCGCCACGCTGAAAACGCGGTACTGCGGTCCCTTGTAGTGCTGATAGAGCCCGGGTTGTAATTGCATGTTCTGGCCCTCGCGCAAAATAAAAAATAATAAATCTTCAGAAAAACAAAAACCGGGGCACTGGGCCCCGGCTTCCATCAACGCAACGCTTAAACGCGTTCGAAGACGGTGGCAATACCCTGACCGAGGCCAATGCACATGGTGGACACGCCAAAGGTGCCGCCATTCTGCTTCATGACATTGAGCAAGGTGCCGGAGATACGCGCACCGGAACAACCGAACGGGTGACCCAGGGCGATCGCGCCGCCGTGCAGGTTAACCTTCTCGTCCATCTTGTCGAGCACTTTCAAATCTTTCAGCACGGGCAGAGCCTGCGCCGCGAAAGCTTCGTTGAGCTCGAAGAAGTCGATATCGGCAATTCCCAGGCCCGCGCGCTTCAATGCTTTCTGCGTGGCCGGTACTGGACCATAGCCCATGATCGCCGGATCCACACCCGCCACCGCCATCGAGCGGATCACCGCCAACGGCTGGATACCCAGGTCCTGGGCACGTTGCGCCGACATCACGATCATGCACGAAGCACCATCGGTGATCTGCGACGAAGTACCGGCAGTCACGGTACCGCCCTTCGGATTGAAGGCCGGCTTGAGGGCCGCCAGGCTTTCCAGGGTGGTCTCGGGACGAATGGTTTCGTCGTAGTCGAACAGTTTCAGGAAACCGTTCTCGTCATAGCCCTGCATAGGGATGATTTCGTCCTTGAACTTGCCTTCCACCGTCGCCTTGTGGGCGAGCTGATGGGAACGCACGCCAAAGGCGTCCTGCTGTTCGCGAGTGATGCCGTGCATCTTGCCGAGCATCTCGGCGGTCAGGCCCATCATGCCCGAGGCTTTCGCCGCGTACAGGGACATGTGCGGGTTCGGGTCGACACCGTGCATCATGCTCACGTGGCCCATATGCTCGACGCCGCCAACCACGAACACGTCACCGTTGCCGGTCATGATGGCCTGGGCGGCGGTGTGCAACGCGCTCATCGACGAGCCGCACAGACGGCTGACGGTCTGGCCGGCCGAGGTGTGCGGGATCTGGGTCATCAGCGACGCCATGCGCGCGATGTTCCAGCCTTGCTCCAGGGTCTGGTTCACACAGCCCCAGATCACGTCCTCGACTTCCGCCGGATCGACCTTGGCGTTGCGTTCCAGCAATTTGCTGATCAGGTGCGCCGACATGTCTTCGGCCCGGGTGTTGCGGTGCATGCCGCCCTTGGAGCGGCCCATCGGAGTACGACCGAAGTCGACAATCACGACGTCTCTAGGATTCAAGCTCATATATTCACTCTCGCTCTAGTAGGGGGCGCTTAACCGAAGAAGCTCTGGCCATTCTTGGCCATCTCGCGCAGCTTCGCGGTCGGGCGGTACAGCGCGCCCAGATCGGCGTACTGGTCGGCCAGGGCAACGAACTCGGCAACACCGATCGAGTCGATGTAGCGCAGCGCACCGCCACGGAATGGAGGGAAACCAATACCGTACACCAGGCCCATATCGGCTTCGGCCGCGGTCTCGACGATGCCGTCTTCCAGGCAACGAACGGTTTCCAGGCACAGCGGGATCATCATCCAGTTGTTGATGTCCTCGTCAGTGACTTCACGCTGCTCGTACACGATAGGCTTGAGCACTTCCAGCACCGACGGGTCGGCCACTTTCTTCTGCTTGCCTTTCTTGTCGGCCTCGTAGGCGTAGAAGCCCTTGCCGTTCTTCTGGCCCAGGCGCTTGGCTTCGTAGAGCACATCGATGGCCGAGCGACGATCGTCTTTCATGCGATCCGGGAAACCTTCGGCCATCACGTCACGACCGTGGTGGCCGGTGTCGATGCCGACCACGTCCATCAGGTAGGCCGGGCCCATCGGCCAGCCGAATTTTTCCATGATCTTGTCGATGCGCACGAAGTCCACACCGGCGCTGACCAGCTTGGCGAAACCGCCGAAGTACGGGAACAGCACGCGGTTGACCAGGAAGCCCGGGCAGTCGTTGACCACGATCGGGTTCTTGCCCATTTTCTTGGCGTAGGCAACGGTGGTGGCCACGGCCAGCTCGCTGGACTTCTCGCCACGGATGACTTCGACCAGCGGCATCATGTGCACCGGGTTGAAGAAGTGCATGCCGACGAAGTTTTCCGGACGTTTGAGGGCCTTGGCCAGCAGGCTGATGGAAATGGTCGAGGTGTTGGAAGCGAGGATGGTGTCCTCTTTGACCTGGTCTTCGACTTCGGCCAGCACCGCTTGCTTGACCTTAGGGTTCTCGACGACCGCTTCGACCACCAGGTCGACGTGGCCGAAGTCACCGTAGGACAGCGTAGGACGAATGCCGTTGAGCACTTCGGCCATCTTCGCCGCGGTCATGCGGCCTTTATCGACACGGCCGACCAGCAGCTTGGCGGCTTCCGCCAGGCCCTGCTCGATACCGTGCTCGTTGATGTCTTTCATCAGGATCGGCGTGCCTTTGGACGCCGACTGGTAGGCGATACCGCCACCCATGATGCCGGCACCGAGTACGGCGGCCTGCTTCACGTCCTGGGCGATTTCGTCGTAGGCCTTGGCCTTTTTCTTCAGTTCCTGGTCGTTCAGGAACAAGCCGATCAGGCTCTGCGCGGCAGAGGTCTTGGCCAGTTTGACGAAGCCTGCAGCCTCGACTTCCAGCGCCTTGTCACGACCGAAGTTGGCGGCTTTCTGGATGGTCTTGATGGCTTCGACCGGCGCCGGGTAGTTCGGGCCAGCCTGGCCGGCGACAAAACCCTTGGCGGTTTCGAAGGACATCATCTGTTCGATGGCGTTGAGCTTGAGCTTTTCCAGCTTCGGCTGACGCTTGGCCTTGTAGTCGAACTCGCCGGAGATGGCGCGCTTGACGGTGGCCAGAGCCGCTTCATGCAGTTTTTCCGGGGCAACGACAGCGTCGACGGCGCCGACTTTCAGTGCGTCCTCGGCACGGTTTTCCTTGCCGGCGGCAATCCATTCGATGGCGTTGTCGGCACCGATGATGCGCGGCAGGCGAACGGTACCGCCGAAGCCCGGGTAGATACCCAGCTTGACTTCCGGCAGGCCGATCTTGGCGCTGGAGGACATGACGCGATAGTCAGCTGCCAGGCACATTTCCAGACCGCCGCCCAGCGCGATGCCATTGATCGCGGCAACGGTCGGAACGTTGAGGTCTTCGAAATCGCTGAAAATCTTGTTGGCTTCGAGGTTGCCTGCGACAAGCTCTGCATCCGGCAGCTTGAAGTTGTCGACAAATTCGGTGATGTCGGCGCCGACGATGAAGACGTCCTTGCCACTGCTGACGATCACACCCTTGACCGACGCATCTGCCTTGATGGCGTCTACGGCCGAACGCAATTCGTTCAGGGTAAGACGGTTGAACTTGTTGACGGACTCACCCTTGAGGTCGAAATTCAATTCGACGATGCCACTTTCAAGAGCCTTAACCGTGATGGCTTTACCTTCGTAAATCATCAACTGATCTCCACGATATGGAAGCTGAACAGTACACGTCGGACGCTAACTTCTGACTCGGCAACGACGTTTCCATCGATGCTACGCCAATCCGCCAGGCACACCCGCCAACGCGATAGTCGGGATTCTGGAAGAGCCGTCTGGTAATACAAACGCTCAATTCATACGCCCGTTTGATTTGGGTACGCCACATTCAGGCAAAATCCGACAATTGTCAATCGCCCAAAAGGTTGTTTAAAACGCGACTTCTTAGTCATTCCAGACGGGCACGCACCATCAACAAGCTTGCTCATCTCAGGACATTCATAGAATCAATCTTTAGAAAAGTCGCCCTAATACGTGGCCCCCGTAACCGATTCGCGGCTACGCTGGCACAATCCTGGAGCAAAAATATGGATGCCTGGCCGAAAACCAGGCGTAAGATCGGCGACAACTCTATCCCCGCCGGTCAGAACCAGGGGATCAGAAAGGATTTACCGGCCTGCCTGGCCAACCCCGCCCGACCCTGTCGGGCTTTTTATTGCCTGTTTTTCAACAACCTGGCCATTGCAGCGCAGGTCATGCTTCACGCCAGCGCCTTGAGTACCGCGGCAATGTCTTGCAAAACACTGGCTTCGCCACGTTCGCCCCAATACAAGACGATCATCTGCCGGTCGGCCTCGACCTTGAACACATTGGCCGGCAGCGTGCGAAAGTGCTCGAGCAAGGCCGGGTCCGCACAGGCTTCCCGCCATTGGTTGACCCACATGCCCGGCGCACTTTGCCAGTAGGCCCAGCAGGCCGGCTGTGTACCGCGCCGCGGCCGATGGTATTGCGCACAGGGGCTTGGAGGCTGCGGATCCATCCAGTGCGGCCATTCCTGAGGCGCCAGTTGCATGCCCAGCCCCATGCGTCGCGCCTCCATGCGCAGGGCGATTTGCCCGCTCTGGCGGCGCGACGGGCGCAACCAAGCCAGCGGACTCAAGACCACTGCGAGGATTGACACCACTATCCAGACCGTCATATCTGTACTCCCGATTCTTGATGAGCCGATTGATCCAGGTCGGAACCAATCCGCTTGAAACCAGCCATACTTGAAGCTATTGCAATCCTCAGGAGGAGCACCTCATGCCCTACCACCATATTCTGGTCGCCGTAGATCTAACCGAAGAGTGCGATCCTGTTATCCACCGGGCCCGCGAGCTGTCGGTCAGCAACAGCGCCAAATTGTCCCTGGTGCATATTGTCGAGCCGATGGCCATGGCGTTCGGCGGCGACGTGCCGATGGACCTGTCCCAATTGCAACAGCAGCAGTTCGACCAGGCCAAGGAACGCCTCGATCGCCTCATCACCAAATACCCTGAGCTGTCCAAGGAATACAGCCACCTGACCTATGGCCAGCCACGCCAGGAAATCCACCATCTGGCCAAGGAACAGGAATGCGACCTGATCGTGGTCGGCAGCCATGGCCGCCACGGCCTGGCCCTGCTATTGGGCTCGACCGCCAACGACGTGCTGCATGGCGCCCCTTGCGACGTGCTGGCCGTGCACCTGGTCAAACGCTGAGCCCGCCGCAGGCAGAATTCTCCGCCCGCACCGGCCCTGCAAAAAGCCCGACATGAATGTCGGGCTTTTTTATTGACGCCAGGTCACTCAGGCATCCAGCTCGGCCCAGCGCTCGACCATCACGTCCAGTTCAGCGTTGAGCTGTTCCAACTGGGCGATGACCGCCGTGGTCTCGGCCGCAGGACGCTGATAGAAGCCGGCGTCGGCCATCTCCGCTTCCACGCTGGCGATCTGCTGCTCCATGGCTTCGATCTGGCCAGGCAACGCTTCGAGCTCCCGCTGCAACTTGTAGCTGAGCTTCTTCTTGACCGCAGGTGCTTCCTGTGCCGCAGCAGGTGCCGCAGCGACAGGCGCAACCACCGCCGAGTTCAGCTCCGCCTTGCCGGACTTGTTCTCGGTCACGCCCAGCAGGCGTGGCGAACCGCCCTGGCGCAGCCAATCCTGATAACCGCCGACGTATTCGCGAACCTTGCCTTCGCCTTCGAACACCAGGGTGCTGGTCACCACGTTATCGAGGAATGCCCGGTCGTGGCTGACCATCAGCACGGTGCCCTGGAAGGTCAGCAACACCTCTTCCAGCAGCTCGAGGGTTTCCACGTCCAGGTCGTTGGTCGGTTCGTCGAGCACCAGCAGGTTGGCCGGCTTGCTGAACAGCTTGGCCAGCAGCAGGCGGGCACGCTCGCCACCGGACAGCGCCTTGACCGGTGTGCGGGCACGCTGCGGGCTGAACAGGAAATCGCCGAGGTAGCTGAGCACGTGACGGCTCTGGCCATCGATATCGATAAAGTCGCGACCTTCGGCGACGTTGTCGATCACGGTCTTTTCCAGGTCCAGCTGGTGACGCAACTGGTCGAAGTACGCCACGTCGATACGCGTGCCCTCCTCGACCTTGCCGCTGCTCGGCACCAGGCCGCCCAGCATCAATTTGAGCAGCGTGGTCTTGCCGGTACCGTTGGCGCCGAGCAGGCCGATACGGTCGCCACGCTGCAGGACCATGGAGAAATTCTTGACCAGGAATGGCCCGCCCGGATGAGCGAAGCTCACGTCTTCGAGCACCATGACCTGCTTGCCGGACTTGTCGGCGGTTTCCAGCTGGATATTGGCCTTGCCGGTGCGCTCGCGACGTTCGCTGCGCTCGACACGCAGGGCCTTGAGGGCGCGCACGCGGCCTTCGTTACGGGTACGACGGGCCTTGATGCCTTGGCGAATCCAGACTTCTTCCTGGGCCAGGCGCTTGTCGAACAGCGCGTTGGCTGTCTCTTCAGCCGCCAACACTGCTTCCTTGTGCACCAGGAAGCTGGCGTAGTCGCCGTTCCAGTCGATCAGCCCACCACGGTCCAGCTCAAGAATCCGGGTCGCCAGGTTCTGCAGGAAGGAACGGTCGTGGGTAATAAAGAGCACGGCGCCCTGGAAGTCCTTCAGGGCTTCTTCCAGCCAGGCGATGGCGCCGATATCCAGGTGGTTGGTCGGCTCGTCGAGC
This sequence comes from Pseudomonas sp. SBT1-2, assembly GCF_028640875.1. Lineage (NCBI taxonomy): Bacteria > Pseudomonadati > Pseudomonadota > Gammaproteobacteria > Pseudomonadales > Pseudomonadaceae > Pseudomonas > Pseudomonas sp. SBT1-2. The sequence goes on from NZ_JAQZAA010000082.1 coordinate 196,564, forward strand.
AGCAGCAGGTCCGGTTCGGACACCAGGGCCTGGGCCAGCAGGACGCGACGGCGCCAGCCACCGGACAACTCGGCGAGGGTCTTGTCGGCCGGCAGCTGCAGGCGGCTCAGGGTGCTGTCCACCAGCGTCTGCAAGCGCCAGCCATCACGGGCTTCGAGGTCATGCTGGACGTGCATGAGCTTTTCCAGATCGGCATCGGTGACGATGTTCTGGCTCAGGTGGTGGTACTGCGCCAGCAGCTCGCCAACGCCATCGAGGCCCTGGGCGACGACGTCGAACACCGTCCGCTCGTCGGCCACTGGCAATTCCTGCGGCAATTCGCCGATTTTCAGACCGGGCGCGCGCCATACGGAACCGTCGTCGGGCTTCTGATCGCCCTTGACCAGCTTCAGCATGCTGGATTTGCCAGTGCCGTTACGGCCGATGATGCACACCCGCTCACCACGGGCGATCTGCCAGGACACCTTGTCCAACAACGGCATAGCGCCGAACGCAAGGGACACATCGCTGAATTTGAGCAGGGTCATGAGCTTCTCCAAAAACCGGGCGCGCATTCTACCTGAGTTGAGGCCTCAGAAGGCCGGCATTTTCAATCCTGAAGCACCCTGAACAACATTTGCAGCGAACTGGCGACAAGAGGCCGGCAAAGCTTTCACCCGTTGCTGGCAAAAGGCTAAGCTAGGGAATAATCAGTGTTGGCATTGTCGGCACTTGTCATGATTTCTCTGCCCGGATGTCTCATGCGCAGTCGCCTTTTTAGTCTTTTGTCCTGCCTGCTTCTTTCTGCCTCTGCCGTGCACACCGCTCAGGCCGCGGACCTCTCACTCCAGCGTCAATATTACGATGAAGCCAAACGCGCCCTGGCCAAGGGCGACACCGGCCCGTATTTCCGCTACCGCCAGGTCCTGGCCGACTACCCGCTCGAGCCCTACCTGGCCTACGACGAACTGACCGCCCGGCTAAAGACCGCCAGCAACGCCGAGATCGAAAAGTTTCTCCGTGAACACGGCGACCTGCCCCAGGCCAACTGGATGAGACTGCGCTGGTTGCGCTGGCTGGCCGAACGTGGCGACTGGGCCACCTTCGTCAAGTATTACGACCCCAAGCTCAACTTCACCGAGCTGGACTGCCTGAACGCGCAATACCAGCTGGGCCACAACCTCAAGGCCGAAGGGTACGCCGCCACCGACAAGCTCTGGCTCAGCGGCAAATCCTTGCCGGCCACCTGCGACGCGCTGTTCGCCCAGTGGGCCGCCGAAGGCCAGTTGACCGAACAGAAGCGCTGGCAGCGCGCCAAACTGGCCGCCGAAGCCCGCAACTATCCGCTGGCCAATAGCCTGGTCAAAAGCATGACCACCCTCGCCCCCCAGGGCCGGCTGTTGGTGGATGTTGCCCAGAAACCCGAGCTGCTCAGCCAGCCGTCACGCTTCACTCCGGCCAGCGAAGCCATGTCCGATGTGGTCGGCCTGGGTCTGCGCCGCCTGGCCCGCCAGGATCCGGACAGGGCCATGGCCCTGCTCGACGGTTATGCCAGCAGCATGCACTTCTCCCGTGACGAAAAAGTGGCGATTGCCCGGGAAATCGGCCTGACCCTGGCGCGACGCTTCGACAGCCGTGGCCTGGAGGTGATGACCAAATACGATCCCGAGCTGCGCGACAACACGGTTTCCGAGTGGCGCCTGCGCCTGCTGCTGCGCCTGGCTCGCTGGGAAGATGCCTACCAGTTGACCCGCAAGTTGCCCCAGGACCTGGCGACCACCAACCGCTGGCGCTACTGGCAGGCGCGCAGCCTGGAACTGGCCGAGCCGCAAAACCCTCAGGCCCAGACCCTCTACAAGGGCCTGGCCAACGAACGCGACTTCTATGGTTTCCTCGCGGCCGACCGCACCCAACTGCCTTATCAGCTGAACAACAAACCGCTGGTGCTCAGCCAGCAGGTGATCAACAAGGTACGCAATACGCCGGGCGTACGGCGCGCCCTGGAGTTCCATGCCCGCGGCCAGATCGTCGATGGCCGGCGTGAGTGGTACCACGTCAGCCGTCATTTCAGCCGTGACGAAATGGTCGCCCAGGCCAAGCTGGCCTACGACCTGAAATGGTACTTCCCGGCTATCCGCACCATCAGCCAGGCGAAATACTGGGACGACCTGGACATCCGCTTCCCGATGGCCCACCGCGACACCCTGGTGCGCGAAGCCAAGGTCCGTGGCCTGCACTCGAGCTGGATCTTCGCGATCACCCGCCAGGAAAGCGCGTTCATGGACGACGCTCGCTCGGGCGTCGGCGCGGCCGGCCTGATGCAACTGATGCCCGGCACCGCGAAGGAAACCGCGCGCAAGTTCAGCATCCCGCTGGCCTCGCCGCAGCAAGTGCTGAACCCGGACAAGAACATCCAGCTCGGCGCCGCCTACCTGAGCCAGGTGCACAGCCAGTTCAACGGCAACCGGGTGCTCGCGTCCGCCGCCTACAACGCCGGCCCCGGCCGCGTGCGCCAATGGCTCAGGGGCGCCGACCACCTGAGCTTCGACGTCTGGGTCGAGAGCATTCCGTTCGATGAAACCCGCCAGTACGTGCAGAACGTGCTGTCCTACTCGGTGATCTACGGCCAGAAACTCAATTCGCCACAGCCACTGGTGGATTGGCATGAGCGGTATTTCGACGATCAGTAAGCGATAACGCCCAATAAAAATGCCCGCAGCGATGCGGGCATTTTTGTTTCCAGCGCGGGCTCAGGAGGCTGCCTGGCCATCGCTGAACTGCAACGCCGCCAGACGTGCATACAGCGGATTGCTGGCGATCAACTCCTGGTGGGTACCCACCGCCACCAGCCGGCCCTGATCCATCACCGCGATGCGGTCGGCGTTTTTCACCGTGGCCAGGCGATGGGCGATCACCAGGGTGGTGCGATTCTTCATCAGGCTCGGCAAGGCCTGCTGGATCAAATGCTCGCTCTGGGCATCCAGGGCGCTGGTGGCTTCATCCAGCAACAGGATCGGCGCATCCACCAGCAGCGCCCGGGCAATCGCCAGGCGCTGGCGCTGGCCGCCGGAAAGTCCCAGCCCCGCATCGCCGAGATGGGTCTGGTAACCCTCGGGCATTTTCTCGATGAAGTCGTGGGCGTAGGCGATCCTTGCCGCCTCCCTGACCTGCTCCGGGGTGGCCGAGGGTTTGCCATAACGAATGTTCTCCTCGATGCTGCCGAAGAACAGCGCCGGGCTTTGCGACACCAGGGCAAAACAGCGTCGCACATCCTGCGGGTCGAGCCGGGTCAAGGGCACGCCATCGAGCAGGATGCGCCCCTGCTCCGGGTCATAGAAACGCAGCAGCAGATCATAGATGGTCGACTTGCCCGCCCCCGACGGCCCGACCAGCGCCAGGGTTTCCCCCTCGCGAACCGTCAGGCTCAGGCCATCGACGGCATAACTGTCCGGACGCGATGGATAAGAGAAGCGCAGGTTCTCCAGCACCAGCTCGCCCCGCACCCGCTCGGGCAAGCTGACCAGGCCTTCATTCGGCGGCTGGATCAGGTTTTCCGAACGCAGCAACTCGGCAATCCGCTCCGCCGCGCCCGCGGCCCGTTGCAACTCGCCGATCACTTCGCTCAGGGTGCCGAAGGCACTGCCGACGATCAGGCTGTAGAAGACAAAGGCCGCCAGCTCGCCACTGGAAATGCGCCCGGCGATCACATCCATGCCGCCGACCCAGAGCATCACCCCGACCGCGCCCAGCACCAGCACGATCACCAGGGTGATCAGCCAGGCACGCTGGACGATACGCCGGCGTGCGGTGTTGAACGCCTCCTCCACCGTCAGGGCGAAACGCCGCTCATCCTGGGGCTGGTGGTTATAGGCCTGGACGGTCTTGATCTGGCCCAGGGTTTCCGCCACGTAACTGCCGACATCGGCGATACGGTCCTGGCTCAAGCGTGACAAGCTACGCACCCGGCGGCCGAAAATCAGGATCGGCACCAATACCAGGGGCAAGGCGATCACCACGATGCTGGTGAGCTTGGGGTTGGTGACGAATAGCAGCACGATGCCGCCGATGACCATCAGCGCATTGCGCAAAAACAGCGAGAGCGACGAGCCGATCACCGATTGCAGCAAGGTGGTGTCGGCGGTCAGCCGCGACTGGATCTCCGAGCTGCGATTGTTCTCATAGAAGCCCGGGTGCAGGTAGATCAGATGGTTGAACACCTGCCGACGGATGTCCGCCACGCAGCGCTCGCCAATCCACGACACCAGGTAGAAACGCACGAACGTCCCCACCGCCAGCCCCAGCACCAGCAGCAGAAACAGGCCGATGGACTGGTTGAGCAGGTCCGGTGATCCGGTCATGAAGCCCTGGTCCACCAACAGGCGGATGCCCTGCCCCATGGACAGGGTGATGCCCGCGGTCACCACCAGCGCCAGCAACGCCCCCAGGGCCTGCCAGCGATAAGGCGCGATGAAACGACTGGCCAGGCGAATCGCCCGGCGTTGACGCGAAGAAAGCATGAAGTTCATCCGGAAGCACACCTGGGAACGGCCCCGCCCCATTCACCGCTGGGTGATCCAGCACAGTCATGAGGCGCAGCCCTGTTTGTCGGAACCGATTTCCTGGAACCTGTTTTCCTGGAACCTTCTTTTCCTGGAACTTCGGTAAATCACAATGAGTCAGGTTAATTATGTCCGCTGATACTGGAGCCTAGATGCTATTGGTCTAAGGTCCGAGTGGAAGTCCACAGGCATTTCTGTTGGACTGAGGACTCCCCGGATAGAAAACGCCGTAGTGGGACCTTGCAGGGAGTTGTCACAGCTTGGTCACCTGGCGGTTTTAAAGTAAGCGCACAACCTGATGAGGAGACAGGCCATGTCCTTGCAAAACAGCAGCAATGACAAGATTGAAGTGATTCGTACCCACCCCGACCAGTCTCTGGGATGCGCCATCATCGACGCTCAGGGTCGCGAAGTACCGATCACCGAAGACATGATCCAGAACGCCTGCCGCGAACTGGAAAAGCGACTGGTCAAGCCTGCGCAGCAAGATTGACACATAGCCTCACGTCCTCTTGACCCGGCCCTGAAGCCGGGTTTTTTATGCCTGCCGGAAACGACCCGGCTCAAGACCCGATCAGCGAACCGACACCGATCCCAGGGCCGATACGATCTGCTGCAAGCCTGGTGCTTCGCCCTGGATACGCACGGCCAGCCCATCGATTTCACGTCGTGGCGGATAACCCTTGCGCAACGCATCGAAGGCCGCGCGCTGCTCGGCCACGCTGCCCACCAGGCTGCGGCGGAAATCCGCATCGTCGCGCCGCGGGTCGTAGACCGCCCGACAGATCATCGCCAGGGACCAGGCCGGGTCGCTATTGGCATCGAGACTCACCTCCGACAGCCATGGCCGAGGCAGCAGGTCGCGTAAATGAATCGCTTGCGGCTGCCCAAGGTAATCGCACAGCGCCTGATAGATCTGCGCCGTCCCGCGCTGCCGGCCATCGAGGCTGTAACCGGCGATATGCGGCGTGGCCAGCACACAGAGGTCAGCCAGGGCCACGTCGACCTGGGGTTCGCCTTCCCAGACATCCAGCACCGCCTGCAAGTCTTCACGCTCGAGCAACACCTCGCGCAGGGCGCTGTTATCCACCACCGCGCCACGGCTGGCGTTGATCAGCCAGGCGCCGGGGCGCAGCTGGAGCAGGCGCTGCTTGTCCAGCAAGTGCCAGGTCGGCAGCTCGCCGGCCTTGGTCAAGGGAGTGTGCAGGCTGATGACATCGCACTGGGCGAGGATCTGTTCCAGGCTGACATAGTCGCCACCTTCCGCCACCTGCCGTGGCGGGTCGCAGACCAGGACTTTCCAGCCCAGGCCGCGCAACACCTCGATCAGCCGTCCACCGACCTCGCCCGCACCCACCACACCGTACGTGCGTTGCGTCAGGTCGGCGCCTTCGATTTCCGCCAGGGTCAGCAGGCTGCCCAGCACATAGTCGACCACCCCGCGCGCATTGCAGCCCGGCGCGCTGGACCAGCGAATGCCCGCCTCGTGGAAATACTCGAGGTCCAGGTGATCGGTACCAATGGTGCAGGTCCCGACAAACCGTACCTGGCTATCCTCGAGCAAGGCGCGACTGACCTGGGTCACCGAACGCACCAGCAGCACATCGGCGCCCTCGATGGCGGCGCGGTCGATGGCCCGCCCCGGGAAACGGCGGATCTCGCCGAAGCCGGCAAAAAAGGCATCGAGCAGGGGAATATTTTCGTCGGCAACAATCAGCATGGCAGGCTCCTTTCGCGGAGCCGCAGTTTAGGCGTAGAAGGCCATTTTCGGCCAGCGAGCAATCCATCCCGCCGGGCGCCGCCAGCACTTACAAATCGACAACAGAGGTTTTTTCCTGACTCATCCGTCAATGCGTAGAATACGCCGCCCTGCGCATCAACCCTGTGGACGCTTCGCCTGTGAATTCCGTGACCGATACCCCTGCCACCTCCCTCAACCGCCCGGCCCGGGTGCGCCTTGAACTGCGCAGCCTGCTGGCCCTGTCCTTGCCGATCATGATCGCGCAGCTGGCGACCACGGCCATGGGCTTCGTCGATGCGGTGATGGCCGGCCGGTACAGCCCACGGGACCTGGCGGCGGTGGCGCTGGGCAACTCGATCTGGATCCCGGTGTTCCTGTTGATGACCGGCACCCTGCTAGCCACCACGCCCAAGGTGGCCCAGCGGGTCGGCGCCGGCACCTATGGCGAGATCGGCCCGATCGTGCGCCAGGCGCTGTGGCTGGCCCTGGCGGTCGGCCTGGGCGCCAGCCTGATTCTGCTCAGTGCCGAGCCGGTGCTGCACCTGATGAAGGTCGACCCGACGCTGATCGGCCCCTGCATGGAATACCTGCACGGCATCGCCAGCGGCCTGCCGGCGGTGGCGCTGTATTACGTGCTGCGTTGCTGCAGCGATGCCCTGGGCCGCACCCGACCGAGCATGGTCATCGGCCTGTTCGGCCTGGCCCTGAACATCCCCATCAACTACGTGTTCATCTATGGCCACTTCGGCGTGCCGGCCATGGGCGGCGTCGGTTGCGGCTGGGCGACGGCCATCGTGATGTGGGCAATGATGCTGGCCATGGCCGGCTGGACCCGCTGGGCCCCGGCCTACCAGAGCAGCCAGCTGTTCCAGCGTTTCGACTGGCCGCAGTGGGCGGTGATCAAGCGCCTGCTGAGCGTCGGCCTGCCGATCGGCATCGCGGTGTTTGCCGAGTCGAGCATCTTCGCGGTGATCGCCCTGCTGATCGGCAGCCTCGGCGCCACGGTGGTGGCCGGGCACCAGATCGCCCTGAACATCAGCTCCCTGCTGTTCATGATTCCGTATTCCCTGGGCATGGCGGTCACCGTGCGGGTCGGCCAGGCCCTGGGCGCCGGCAATCCGCATCAGGCACGCTTCGCCGCCGGAGTCGGCCTGGGCGCGGCGCTGGCCTTCGCCCTGTTCTCCGCGAGCCTGATCCTGCTGCTGCGTGAATCCATCGCCTCGATCTACACCCCGGACACCGCGGTGATCCAGGTGGCGGCGATGCTGATCGTGTACGCCGCGCTCTACCAGTTCTCCGACGCGATCCAGGTAATTTGCGCAGGCGCCCTGCGTGGCTATCAGGACACTCGGGTGACCATGGTCCTGACGCTGCTCGCCTACTGGGGCATCGGTTTGCCGGTGGGTTATGTACTGGGGCTGACCGACTGGTTCGGCCCCGCCAGCGGCCCGAGCGGGCTGTGGGAAGGTTTGATTGCCGGCCTGAGCTGCGCGGCGCTGATGCTGTCGATCCGCCTGGCGCGCAGCGCGCGCAAGCGAATCCGCATCAGCCGGGCGGCGGGTTAACCGGACTTCTTGCGAATCCAATACAGATAGGTGCCGGCCTCTTCCTGCTGGGCGACCAGCTCATGGTCGAGGAACACGCAGAACTTGGGGATGTCGCGGCGGGTCGAGGGATCGGTGGCGATCACCTTGAGCAGGCCGCCGGGCTGCAGGTCACGAATATGCTGGTGCAGCATCATGACCGGCTCCGGGCAATTGAGCCCGGTGGCATCCAGCGTGCCGTCGACCGGCGTATCGATGATTTGACTCATAACTCACTCCTGGAACTGGCCGGCATTGTCGCGCAATGCCGGCATCGACGCTATCTGTGACATTGCGCCGCAACTGAGCTCAACGGGCCTTGGCCTTCTTTTCATCCAGCCGGCGCAGGTGGCAGGTCACTTCTTCACGGTCGTGGTACAGCTGCTTGCAGCCGATCGCCACGCGAATGCCACGGGCCTTGAAACCGTCTTCGATCCGTTCGAGCAAACGCTTCACTTCCGCGTAACGCTGCTTCATCGGCAGCTTCAGGTTGACCACCGCTTCGCGGCAATGCCCCTCGCCGATCCAGGTTTCCAGCAAGGCAGCGTTGCGCGCCGGCTTCTCGACGATGTCGCAGACCATCCAGTCCACCGGCTGCTTGGGCTTGAAGGTGAAACCGTCGGCCATCAGGTGCTGCACCAGGCCGGTGTCCATCAGGCTTTCGGCCATCGGCCCGTTGTCGACAGCAGTGACCAGCATGCCGCGGTTGACCAGTTGCCAGGTCCAGCCACCCGGGGCGGCACCGAGGTCGACGCCGGTCATGTCGCCGTGCAGGCGCTCGTCCCACTGATCGCGAGGAATGAAGTGGTGCCAGGCCTCCTCCAGCTTCAGGGTCGAGCGGCTGGGCGCTTCACGAGGGAACTTCAAGCGCGGAATGCCCATCGGCCACATGGCCGAATTGCCGGCATCGGCCAGGCCGACAAACACCTCGCGGCCGCTTTTGAAGGTCAGCAGCAAGCGTGGCTTGCCGGCATCGTCCACCAGCTTGCCAGCCGCCGTCAGCGCCTTGCGCAGTGGCGCTTCGAATTTCTTGCAGAAGTTCGACAGTTCTTTGCCGTCATTGGTATCCAGCACTTCCAGCCACAGGCTGCCGCAGGTCGGGAAACTCGCCAGATGGGCCAGGATCACGCTGATGCGGTCGGTTTCCGGCAGATCGACGAAGACGCCCCGCGCCCACTGTCGCGGAAAGATCAGCTCGGCAAAACGCAGCTCGCGCATCAGGCGCTCGGCGCCGTCTTCTTCGCTGCACACAAACTCGGCACAGGCGGTGCTCGGCTTGGCCTTGGCGTACCCGGCCACGTTCAGGCGCGCGGCATGGTCGGCGATCTCGGAGCAGACTTCGCCTTCGAAGCCCGGCCGGCAGTGCATAAAGAGGGTGTTCATCGAATCTCCTGGGCAATTGGCAATGAATCATGCGCAAACCCGCTGTAGCAAAGCCTGTCACGAAAACCGGCGCATGATAGCCGAGTTCGGAACCTTGGACTTATCCATAGAGTCCAGTTATTAGCCAGCTACTGAAAACAGGGCTAGCTTAAGAGCTCTGCCCTTCCCGTCAGGTCCGTAGCCGTGCGGACCAAAAGGAGTGATTCAATGCCGTCCCTCGATAGCCTGAAAACCCTTAAAACATTAAAAGTCGACGACAAGACCTACCACTACTTCAGCCTGCCAGAAGCCGCCAAGCGCCTTGGCGATCTCGACAAGTTGCCGATGTCGTTGAAAGTCCTGCTGGAAAACCTGCTGCGCTGGGAAGACGAAAAGACCGTCACCGGCGCCGACCTCAAGGCCCTCGCCGCCTGGCTCAAGGAGCGTCGCTCGGATCGCGAGATCCAGTACCGCCCGGCGCGGGTGCTGATGCAGGACTTCACCGGCGTGCCGGCGGTGGTCGACCTGGCGGCCATGCGCGCGGCCATGGCCAAGGCCGGCGGCGACCCGCAACGCATCAACCCGTTGTCGCCGGTGGACCTGGTGATCGACCACTCGGTGATGGTCGACAAGTTCGGCAGCAACACCGCCTTCGAACAGAACGTCGACATTGAAATGCAGCGCAACGGCGAGCGTTATGCCTTCCTGCGCTGGGGCCAGAGCGCCTTCGACAACTTCAGCGTGGTGCCACCGGGCACCGGCATCTGCCACCAGGTCAACCTGGAATACCTGGGCCGCACGGTCTGGACCAAGGACGAAGACGGCCGCACCTACGCCTTCCCCGACACCCTGGTCGGCACCGACTCCCACACCACCATGATCAACGGCCTCGGCGTGCTCGGCTGGGGCGTGGGCGGCATCGAGGCCGAGGCGGCGATGCTCGGCCAGCCGGTGTCGATGCTGATCCCGGAAGTCATAGGTTTCAAACTGACCGGCAAGCTCAAGGAAGGCATCACCGCCACCGACCTGGTGCTGACCGTCACCCAGATGCTGCGCAAGAAAGGCGTGGTCGGCAAATTCGTCGAGTTCTATGGCGACGGCCTGGCCGACCTGCCGCTGGCCGACCGCGCCACCATCGCCAACATGGCCCCGGAATACGGCGCCACCTGCGGCTTCTTCCCGGTGGATGACGTTACCTTGGAATACCTGCGCCTGTCCGGCCGCCCGGACGCCGTGGTGAAACTGGTGGAGGCCTACAGCAAGATCCAGGGCCTGTGGCGCCTGCCGGGCAAGGAGCCGGTGTTCACCGACAGCCTGGCGCTGGACATGGGTACGGTGGAAGCCAGCCTCGCCGGGCCGAAGCGGCCGCAGGACCGGGTCTCGCTGCCGAACGTCGGCCAGGCCTTCACTGACTTTCTCGATCTGCAGTTCAAGCCCACCAGCAAGGAAGAAGGCCGCCTGGAAAGCGAAGGCGGTGGTGGCGTGGCCGTGGGCAGCGCCGACCTGATAGGCGAAGTCGATTACGCCCACAATGGCCAGACCTATCGCCTGAAAAACGGCGCGGTGGTGATCGCCGCTATTACCTCCTGCACCAACACCTCCAACCCCAGCGTGATGATGGCCGCCGGCCTGGTGGCGAAAAAGGCCGTGGAAAAAGGCTTGAAGCGCAAGCCCTGGGTGAAGAGTTCGCTGGCCCCGGGCTCGAAAGTGGTCACCGACTACTACAAGGCCGCCGGGTTGACCCAATACCTCGACGCCCTGGGTTTCGACCTGGTGGGTTACGGCTGCACCACCTGCATCGGCAACTCCGGCCCCTTGCCGGAGCCGATCGAGAAAGCCATCCAGAAAGCCGACCTGACCGTCGCCTCGGTGCTGTCCGGCAACCGCAACTTCGAAGGCCGCGTGCACCCGCTGGTGAAAACCAACTGGCTGGCCTCGCCGCCGCTGGTGGTGGCCTATGCCCTGGCCGGCAGCGTGCGCATCGATATCAGCCGCGAGCCGCTGGGCGAAGACAAGGACGGCAAGCCAGTCTACCTGCGCGACATCTGGCCGAGCACCCAGGAAATCGCCGAGGCGGTCACCCAGGTCAACACCCGGATGTTCCACAAGGAATACGCCGAGGTCTTCGCCGGCGACGCCCAGTGGCAAGCCATCGAAGTGCCGCAGGCCGCGACCTATGTGTGGCAGGCGGATTCCACCTATATCCAGCACCCACCTTTCTTCGACGACATCGCCGGCCCCCTGCCGGTGATCGAGGATATCAAGGGCGCGCGGGTCCTCGCGCTGCTGGGCGACTCGGTGACCACCGACCACATCTCCCCGGCCGGCAACATCAAGGCCGACAGCCCGGCCGGCCGCTACCTGCGCGAGCAAGGCGTGGAACCGCGGGACTTCAACTCCTACGGCTCGCGTCGCGGCAACCACCAGGTGATGATGCGCGGCACCTTCGCCAACATCCGCATCCGCAACGAAATGCTCGGCGGCGAGGAAGGCGGCAACACTCTGTACATCCCCACCGGCGAGAAACTGGCGATCTATGACGCGGCCATGCGTTACCAGCAAGCGGGCACGCCATTGGTGGTGATCGCCGGCCAGGAATACGGCACCGGCTCCAGCCGCGACTGGGCCGCCAAGGGCACCAACCTGCTGGGGGTCAAGGCGGTGATCGCCGAGAGCTTCGAGCGCATCCACCGCTCCAACCTGGTGGGCATGGGCGTGCTGCCGCTGCAGTTCAAGCTCGACCAGAACCGCAAGAGCCTGAACCTCACTGGCAAGGAAACCCTGGATATCCAGGGACTGACCGGCGTCGAACTGACGCCGCGGATGAACCTGACCCTGGTGATCACTCGCGAGGATGGCAGCCAGGAAAAGGTCGAGGTGCTGTGCCGCATCGACACCCTGAACGAAGTGGAATACTTCAAGTCCGGCGGGATCCTGCACTACGTCCTGAGACAGCTGATCGCCGCGTAACGCCATGCCGCAAAACCAACACCGCCTCCGGGCGGTGTTTTTGTTTCACTTATTCATCGCCCACGCCTCGTTATACTGACCCCCCGTTCGTTCTATCCAGTAACCGCTGACGCAGGTGGCGCGAGCGGCTGATTCCATTCTTTTCGCAACAAGGATTTCACATGACTGTTCTGCCATGGATGTACCTGGCACTTCTCTCCATTGGTTACGCCCTGGCCCTGAGCTACGGCCAACTGGGCCTGCTGGCGGCGGTTTCCGTCGCCTTGCTGCTGTGCGCGGGCTTTGCCGTGCGCCAGCAGAAAAGCCCTTACGCGCGCTACCTGGGGCACGGCCTGTTCGTGGTACTGGCCCTGGCGCTGGCCATGCACTGGCTGCCCGGTTTCTACAATGGTCGGGCGATCGGCCCGGAACGCTTCACCGCCGATGCCGTGCCGTTTTCCATGTACCTGAACCAGGACAAGCCGCTGATCGGCTTCTGGCTGTTGCTGGTCTGCCCCTGGATCATCGACCGGCGTTCGCTGCGCCTGTCCCTCTACACCACCGCCCTGGCCTTGACCCTGACCGCACTGGCGGCCCTGGGCGGCGCGGTGTTGCTGGGCATCATCAACTGGGCGCCGAAATGGCCGGATCAGGCCTGGCTGTGGGTGCTGAACAACCTGCTGCTGGTCACCCTGGTGGAAGAAGCGCTGTTTCGTGGCTACATTCAGGGCGGCCTGAGTCGTCGCTTCAAGCACCTGCCCTATGGTGAAAACCTGGCGCTGATGTGCGCGGCCCTGCTGTTCGGCCTGATGCATGTGGGCGCCGGCTGGCAATGGTGGCTGCTGGCGAGCATTGCTGGGGTCGGTTATGGCCTGGCCTACCGCTTTGGCGGCCTGGGCGCCGCGGTGGCCACCCATTTCGGTCTGAACCTGCTGCACTTCGGGCTGTTCACCTACCCGATGCTGGCGGGTTGACCCTTGCCAAGCCGGGGTTCCCTGAACGGGCCTCGGCTTCGCCGCTTCCCCTCGCCCCTCCTTGCAGAATCAGGCCTCTGTCAATGAAGCACTTCTCAAATTGCAGAAAAAAACTTCAATAATTGGCGAAGACCGCCGACAACCTATCAAAGCCTTGCGGATAGAAAAACCATGCGTAACAACCAGCCCGTCACTCAGCGCGAACGTACCTTTCCGACTCAGCAACGGTTGATCTCCACTACCGATGCCAAAGGCGTGATCACCTACTGCAACGATGCCTTCGTTGAAATCAGCGGGTTTTCTCGTGAGGAACTGGTCCGCGCACCGCACAACCTGGTCCGTCACCCCGACGTTCCGGCCGCGGTGTTCGCGCATATGTGGGCCACCCTGAAACAAGGCTTGCCATGGATGGGCATTGTCAAGAATCGCTGCAAGACCGGTGACCACTACTGGGTCAACGCCTACGTGACACCGGTCTTCGAAGGTCAGCAAGTGGTCGGCTACGAGTCGGTGCGGGTCAAGCCCACCGCCGAGCAGATCCGCCGGGCCGAAGCGCTTTACCAACGCATCAACCAGGGCAAGTCGGCGATTCCGAAACGCGATAAATGGCTGCCGATACTCCAGGACTGGCTGCCATTCATCCTGGTCAGCCAACTGAGCTTCCTGATCGGTGCCTGGCTCAACTCCTCCTGGGGCTTCGCCCTCGCCGCCGGCCTTTCCGTGCCGCTCGGCCTGCTCGGGCTGAGCTGGCAACAGCGCGGCCTCAAGCGCTTGCTGCGCCTGGCCGAGCAGACCACCTCCGACCCGCTGATCGCCCAGATGTACACCGACAGCCGTGGCGCCCAGGCGCGCCTGGAGATGTCGATCCTCAGCCAGGAAGCCCGCCTGAAAACCTGCCTGACCCGCCTGCAGGACACCGCCGAGCACCTCAACGAACAGGCACGGCAGTCCGACACCCTGGCGCACAACAGCTCCAGTGGCCTGGAACGCCAGCGCGTGGAGACCGAACAGGTGGCCACCGCGGTCAACCAGATGGCCGCCACCACCCAGGAAGTGGCCAGCCACGTGCAGCGCACCGCCGACGCCACCCAGGAAGCCAACCGCCTCACCGGGCGCGGGCGCGACATCGCCGGGGAGACCCGCGAAGCGATCCAGCGCCTGTCGGTGGTGGTGGGCGAAACCGGCCTGACCGTGACCCAGCTGGCCAAGGACAGCGACGAAATCGGCGGCGTGGTCGACGTGATCAAGGGCATCGCCGACCAGACCAACCTGCTGGCGTTGAACGCGGCCATCGAAGCGGCTCGCGCCGGGGAAATGGGTCGCGGCTTCGCGGTGGTGGCCGACGAGGTTCGCCAACTGGCGCAACGCACCAGCGAGTCCACCGGCCAGATCCACACCCTGATCGCCAAGCTCCAGCAAACCGCCAGCACGGCGGTGCAGACCATGGACGCCGGGCACCGTCAGGCCGAGGAAGGCGTGGCCCGGGTACTGGAAGCCGACCAGGCGCTGGTGGGGATCAGCGAAGCGGTGGCCAACATCACCGACATGACCACCCAGATCGCTGCCGCCACCGAAGAACAAAGCGCCGTGGCCGAAGAGATCAGCCGCAACATCAGCACCATCGCCCAACTGGCCGACCAGACCTCTGAGCAGGCCCTGAACTCGGCACAGCTCAGCGAAGAACTGACCCGCACCGCCAACACGCAGTACTCGTTGGTCGAACGCTTCAACCGCTAAGCCGCAAAACAAAAAACCCGGAAGGTTTGCCTTCCGGGTTTTTTATTGCCTTTTTCCAGCCCCGCGCACCCTGTAGGAGCGAAGCTTGCTCGCGATGCGGCCTGGCAGTCGCCACCGTTGTCGCCTTGAAAAACAATCGCGAGCAATCGAACATCGACCGGCTGCTCCTACAGAAGAGTCGTTCAGCCAGTCAGACCGCGCAAAACCTCAGCAACCTTCCGCGCGGCCGCCTCCAGATGCTGCTCATGGCTGAAGCCGGAGGCCTTGAGCGGTTTCAAGTCATGGTCGGCGGCCGCCAGCCAGAACAGCTCGATAGCCGGTGCCAGCGCATAGGCTTCGACCGCCTCGCGGTTACCCAGGGCATCGCGCTCGCCCTGGACGATCAGGGTCGTGGTGTGCAATTCGGCCAGGTGGGCGACCCGCGGTTTCTCCGGTTTGCCGGCGGCATAAAACGGATACCCCAGGCACACCAGCGCATCGGCGCCCAGCTCGTCGGCCAGCAAACTGGCCATGCGCCCGCCCATGGACTTGCCGCCGATGGCCAGCCGCCCAGCGACATGAGGTCGCACCTGGGCATATACCTCGCGCCAGCACTCCAGCAGCTTCGGCGCCGGGTTAGGCGGCCGTTTGCCACCATCGAGGCGACGCTGGGCCATGTAGGGAAACTCGAAGCGCAGGACGTTGACCCCATGCGCCGCAAGGCGTGCGGCCATGTCGTTCATGAAAGCGCTGTCCATCGGCGCGCCGGCGCCATGGGCCAGGATCAGGGTCAGGGGTTCGCCGGCCAGCGGTTCCTGCGCGACATCCCAGAGCCAGCCACGTTCCCGCACGCACTGCGCCCATTGATCCCCGTCAATAACAGCCCCTTGCCGTTTGCCCATGCTTACCTCGCTTTTAGTCTGCCTATAACTCCAGAAGAAGTGAGCGCGCCTTGCCGTGCGCAGTCGCTTTCACTTCAGCTGAACCGTGGATGGGGAACCATGAACACTTCTATCAGTACCGCCTACAACTACAAGGTGGTCCGCCAATTCGCCATTATGACGGTGGTGTGGGGCATCGTCGGCATGGGGCTCGGGGTTTTTCTCGCTGCCCAGTTGGTCTGGCCCGAACTCAACTTCAACCTGCCCTGGACCAGTTTCGGTCGCCTGCGCCCGTTGCACACCAACGCGGTGATCTTCGCCTTCGGTGGCTGCGCACTGTTCGCCAGCTCCTTCTACTCGGTGCAACGCACCTGCCAGACCCAGCTGTTCGCGCCGAAAATCGCCGCGTTCTGCTTCTGGGGCTGGCAGCTTGTCATCCTCCTGGCGGCCATCAGCCTGCCGCTGGGCTACACCAGTTCCAAGGAATACGCCGAGCTGGAATGGCCGATCGACATCCTCATCACCATCGTCTGGGTGGCCTACGCCATCGTGTTCTTCGGCACGGTGATGAAGCGCAACACCAAGCACATCTACGTCGGCAACTGGTTCTTCGGCGGTTTCATCATCACCGTGGCCATCCTGCACATCGTCAACAACCTGGAGCTGCCAGTCAGCCTGACCAAGTCCTACTCGCTGTATGCCGGTGCGACCGACGCCATGGTCCAGTGGTGGTACGGCCACAACGCGGTGGGTTTCTTCCTGACCGCGGGCTTCCTGGGGATGATGTACTACTTCGTGCCCAAGCAGGCCGAACGTCCGGTGTATTCCTATCGTCTGTCCATCGTGCACTTCTGGGCACTGATCACCCTGTACATCTGGGCCGGCCCGCACCACCTGCACTACACCG
The DNA here is from genome assembly GCF_028640875.1 of Pseudomonas sp. SBT1-2. NCBI lineage: Bacteria > Pseudomonadati > Pseudomonadota > Gammaproteobacteria > Pseudomonadales > Pseudomonadaceae > Pseudomonas > Pseudomonas sp. SBT1-2. The sequence continues at coordinate 213,215 of NZ_JAQZAA010000082.1, forward strand.
CGCTGCCGGACTGGGCACAGTCGCTGGGCATGGTGATGTCGCTGATCCTGCTGGCGCCCAGCTGGGGCGGCATGATCAACGGCATGATGACCCTCTCGGGGGCCTGGCATAAGTTGCGCACCGATCCGATCCTGCGCTTTTTGGTGGTGTCCCTGGCGTTCTACGGCATGTCGACCTTCGAAGGTCCGATGATGGCGATCAAGACCGTCAACGCCCTCTCCCACTACACCGACTGGACCATCGGCCACGTCCACGCCGGCGCCCTGGGCTGGGTAGCGATGATCTCCATCGGCGCGCTGTACCACATGATCCCGAAAGTCTTCGGTCGTGAGCAGATGCACAGCATCGGCCTGATCAACGCGCACTTCTGGCTGGCCACTATCGGCACCGTGCTCTACATCGCTTCGATGTGGGTCAACGGCATCGCCCAGGGCCTGATGTGGCGCGCGGTCAACGAAGACGGGACGCTGACCTACTCCTTCGTCGAAACCCTGGTGGCCAGCCATCCGGGCTTTATCGTGCGCTTCGCCGGTGGCGCGATCTTCCTCTTCGGCATGTTGCTGATGGCCTACAACACCTGGCGCACCGTACGCGCAGCCCAGCCTGCCGAAATCACCGCCGCTGCGCAGATGGCCTGAGGAGTCCGCCATGAAACACGAAGTCATCGAGAAAAACGTCGGCCTGCTGATGCTGCTGATGGTGTTTGCCGTGAGCATCGGCGGTCTGACCCAGATCGTCCCGCTGTTCTTCCAGGACGTCACCAACAAGCCGGTGGAAGGCATGAAGCCCTACACCGCCCTGCAGCTGGAAGGCCGCGATATCTACATCCGCGAAGGCTGCGTCGGCTGCCACTCGCAGATGATCCGTCCGTTCCGTGCCGAAACCGAACGCTACGGCCACTACTCGGTCGCCGGTGAAAGCGTCTGGGACCACCCGTTCCTGTGGGGCTCCAAGCGTACCGGTCCGGACCTGGCCCGGGTCGGCGCCCGCTACTCCGACGACTGGCACCGCGCGCACCTGTACAACCCGCGCAACGTGGTGCCCGAGTCGAAGATGCCGGCCTACCCATGGCTGGTCACCCAGCAGGTCGACAGCAGCCACACCGAAACCAAGCTGCGTGCCATGCGCACCCTCGGCGTGCCGTACAACGACGATGATATCGCCGGCGCCGTCGCTTCCCTCAAGGGCAAGACCGAGATGGATGCCCTGGTCGCCTACCTGCAAGTGCTTGGCACTGCGATCAAGAGCAAGAGGTGAGCCATGGGTCTTGAACTCGATACCGGCATGATCCGCGGGCTCGGCACGCTGGTGGTGATGATTGCCTTCATCGGCCTGTCGATCTGGGTTTTCAACGCCAAGCGCAACCCGGAGTTCGCCCAGGCGCGCCTGCTGCCCTTCGCCGACGAACCTTCGCCGGAAGTGCCCGGCAATCCATCTGATGACGCTCAATCCGAAGAGCATGCGACAAGGAGCATTCGGCCATGACCACCTTCTGGAGTACGTACATCTGCGTACTGACCATAGGCAGCCTGATCGGCCTGACCTGGCTGTTGATCGGCACGCGCAAGGGCGAAACCAAGGGCAGCGTCGACCAGACCATGGGGCACGCGTTCGATGGCATCGAGGAGTACGACAACCCCCTGCCGCAATGGTGGTTCCTGCTGTTCGCCGGCACCCTGGTGTTTTCCGTCGGCTACCTGATCCTCTACCCGGGCCTGGGCAACTGGAAAGGTATCCTGCCGGGCTATGAGGACGGCTGGACCCAGACCAAGGAATGGGAAAAGGAAATGGACAAGGCAGACGCCAAGTTCGGCCCGATCTTCGCCAAGTTCGCCGCCATGCCCGTGGAAGAAGTGGCCAAGGACCCGCAGGCGCTGAAAATGGGCGGACGCCTGTTCGCCTCCAACTGCTCGGTGTGCCACGGCTCGGATGCCAAGGGCGCGTTCGGCTTCCCTAACCTCGCCGACAACAACTGGCGCTGGGGCGGTAACGCCGACACCATCAAGGCCACCATCATGGGTGGCCGCATGGCGGCCATGCCAGCCTGGGGTGAAGTGCTGGGCGAGGACGGGGTGAAGAACGTCGCGGCCTATGTGCGTCACGAGCTCGCCGGCCTGCCGTTGCCCGCCGACAGCAGCGCCGACCTCGTCGCCGGCAAGCAAGCCTTCAGCACCACCTGCGTCGCCTGTCATGGCGCCAACGGCCAGGGCACTGAAATCATGGGGGCGCCGAACCTGACGCAACCGGCAGGCTTCATCTACGGCACCAGCCTGACCCAGCTGCAACAGACCATTCGCCACGGTCGCCAGGGCCACATGCCGGCGCAGAACGAACTGCTCGGCAACGACAAGGTCCAGTTGCTCGCGGCCTATGTCTACAGCCTCTCCCACAGCAGCAAGCCAGAAGCTGCAAGCGATAAGTAAAAGATCAACGGCAAGCTGTGAGTTTTTGACTTGCAGCTTGCCGCTTGAAGCTTAGCCCTCCTCCTTTGCGACCAAGTGTCGCACCCTCTCTACTCCCTGCCTTTCCACTCTCCGGATTCGGGTCTAAGCTGCTTCGCAGTGGACTGGCACTGGCCGGTCACAGACCAGAAGTAGCCGCTCCATTCGAAGCCGTTGTTCGAGGACAGGCCGCAAAGGCTGGTTTATACCGGCTGTCGCGCCACTTACCGTCTGTCGCTCGTTCAAGGGCTTTCCACACACCCGGTTACAACTGACCTGTACCCCTCGCCTTTTTCATCCGCTGCGACATTTTGTCCGGGGCCGATTTTGTCCTTACTCCGCGCATGGAAAGGCCGCAGAATCAGCTTTTGAAAGCATTGACCCAGGTCATGGCGCGTTGCAATGACCCCCCGCTTTCTCCATACTTGCGGCCGATTTTTACTCCTAATAAAACACCCAAACCGTGGAACCTTAGAATGAGCACAGCAATCAGTCCGACTGCTTATAACTATAAGGTAGTCCGCCAGTTCGCCATCATGACGGTGGTCTGGGGGATCCTTGGCATGGGGCTCGGTGTCTTCATCGCCTCGCAACTGGTCTGGCCGGAGTTGAACTTCGGTCTGCCATGGACGACCTTTGGACGCCTGCGCCCGCTGCACACCAACCTGGTGATTTTCGCCTTCGGTGGATGTGCGTTGTTTGCCACTTCTTACTACGTCGTGCAGCGAACCTGCCAAACGCGACTGATTTCCGACAGCCTGGCGGCCTTCACCTTCTGGGGTTGGCAAGCCGTGATCGTCGGCGCGATCGTTACCTTGCCGCTGGGTTACACCACCACCAAGGAATACGCGGAACTGGAATGGCCCCTGGCTATCCTGCTGGCCATCGTCTGGGTCACCTACGGTCTGGTGTTCTTCGGCACCATCGTCAAGCGCAAGACCAAGCACATCTATGTGGGTAACTGGTTCTACGGTGCCTTCATCGTGGTCACCGCGATGCTGCACATCGTCAACCACGCTTCCCTGCCGGTCAGCTTCTTCAAGTCCTACTCGGCCTACTCGGGCGCGACCGACGCCATGATCCAGTGGTGGTACGGCCACAACGCCGTGGGCTTCTTCCTGACCACCGGCTTCCTGGGGATGATGTACTACTTCGTGCCGAAACAGGCCGAGCGTCCGATCTACTCCTATCGCCTGTCCATCGTGCACTTCTGGGCGCTGATCACCCTGTACATCTGGGCCGGTCCGCACCACCTGCACTACACCGCGCTGCCGGACTGGGCGCAGTCCCTGGGCATGGCCATGTCGATCATCCTGCTGGCACCAAGCTGGGGCGGCATGATCAACGGCATGATGACCCTCTCGGGCGCCTGGCATAAGCTGCGCACCGACCCGATCCTGCGCTTCCTCGTGGTGTCCCTGGCGTTCTACGGCATGTCGACCTTCGAAGGTCCGATGATGGCGATCAAGACCGTCAACTCGCTGTCGCACTACACCGACTGGACCATCGGCCACGTACACGCCGGTGCCTTGGGCTGGGTAGCGATGATCTCGATCGGCGCCCTGTACCACATGATCCCGAAAGTCTTCGGTCGCCAGCAGATGCACAGCATCGGCCTGATCAACACCCACTTCTGGCTGGCTACCATCGGTACCGTGCTGTACATCGCCTCGATGTGGGTCAACGGCATCACCCAGGGCCTGATGTGGCGTGCAATCAACGACGACGGCACCCTCACCTACTCCTTCGTCGAAGCCCTGCAGGCCAGCCACCCTGGTTTCATCGTGCGCGCCCTGGGCGGTGCGTTCTTTGCCGCCGGCATGCTGTTCATGGCGTACAACGTGTTCCGTACCGTTCGCGCCTCGAACCCGGCTGAAGCTGAAGCCGCCGCTCAGATCGCTGTAGTTGGAGCTCACTGATGAAGCATGAAGCAGTAGAGAAGAATATCGGCCTGCTGGCCTTCTTCATGGTCATCGCCGTCAGCATCGGCGGCCTGACCCAGATCGTTCCGCTGTTCTTCCAGGACGTCACCAACAAGCCGGTCGAAGGCATGAAGCCGCGCACCGCCCTGGAACTGGAAGGCCGCGACGTCTATATCGCCAACGGTTGTGTCGGCTGCCACTCGCAGATGATCCGTCCGTTCCGTGCCGAAACCGAACGCTACGGCCACTACTCGGTCGCCGGTGAAAGCGTCTGGGACCACCCGTTCCTGTGGGGTTCCAAGCGTACCGGTCCGGACCTGGCCCGCGTTGGCGGTCGTTACTCCGATGACTGGCAGCGTGCGCACCTGTACAACCCGCGCAACGTTGTACCTGAGTCGAAAATGCCGGCTTACCCGTTCCTCGTAGAAAACAAGCTCGACGGCAAAGACACCGCGAAAAAAATGGAAGTCTTGCGCACGCTCGGCGTCCCTTACACCGACGAAGACATCGCCGGTGCCAAGGATGCCGTGAAGGGCAAAACCGAAATGGACGCGCTGGTGGCCTATCTGCAAGGCCTGGGCACCATCATCAAAAGCAAACGGTGATCTGGATGGATATCGGGATGATTCGTGGCCTGGGCACCGTAGTGGTGATGGTGGCCTTCATCGGCCTGGCGCTGTGGGTGTTCAGCCCCAAGCGCAAGTCCGAGTTCGAAGACGCCACCTTGCTGCCGTTCGCGGATGATCCCGAAGCCATCAAGCACGTCGAGCAAGCTTCTAGGAGTAACAAAGAATGACTACGTTCTGGAGTCTGTACGTCACAGTCCTCAGTCTGGGTACCATTTTCGCCCTGACCTGGCTGCTGCTATCGACCCGCAAGGGCCAGCGCGCCGAGCAGACCGACGAGACGGTCGGCCACTCCTTCGACGGGATCGAGGAGTACGACAACCCACTGCCGAAATGGTGGTTCATGTTGTTCGTCGGCACCATCGTCTTCGCCCTGGGTTACCTGGTGCTGTACCCGGGCCTGGGTAACTGGAAAGGCATCCTGCCAGGCTACAACTACCTGGATACCGAAAAGCAAACCCCCTTCGCCAACGGCCAGACCGGCTGGACCGGCGTGCACGAGTGGGAAAAGGAAATGGCCAAGTCGGACGCCAAGTTCGGTCCGATCTTCGCCAAGTTCGCCTCCATGCCGATCGAGGAAGTCGCCAAGGACCCGCAAGCCCTGAAGATGGGTGGCCGCCTGTTCGCCTCCAACTGCTCGGTCTGCCACGGTTCCGACGCCAAGGGTGCCTATGGCTTCCCGAACCTGACCGACGCCGACTGGCGCTGGGGCGGCGAGCCGGAAACCATCAAGACCACCATCATGGGCGGTCGTCACGCGGTGATGCCGGCCTGGGCGGAAGTCATCGGCGAGCAAGGCGTCAGCGATGTGGCTGCCTATGTGCTGACCAACCTCGATGGCCGCAAGCTGCCGGAAAGCGCCAAGGCCGATCCGGCCAACGGCCAGAAGATCTTCGCCGCCAACTGCGTGGCGTGCCACGGTCCGGCCGGTAAAGGTACCCCAGCCATGGGCGCACCTGACCTGACCCATCCGGGCGCGTTCATCTACGGCTCGAGCTTCGCCCAACTGCAGCAGACCATCCGTTACGGCCGTCAGGGTCAGATGCCTGCCCAGGAACAGCTGCAAGGCAACGACAAGGTTCACCTGCTGGCCGCTTACGTCTACAGCCTGTCCCACAGTGACAAGCCGGCGGACGCCGAGTAAGGCAGACACCTTCGGGTAACAGAAAAAGGCCCCGCCAATGTCCATTGGCGGGGCCTTTTTATTTCCCTCTCCCTCACGTCCGTCGCTCCACCCCCGGTTGAGATTGCCCCCTTCACGCCAAGAGTAGTAACGTTGCTACATGAAATTTTTGTCGAGAGTATGACGATGCCTATCACCACCATCTCCAGCCGCGAATTCAATCAGGACACAAGTGGTGCCAAAAAAGCCTCCAGAAACGGCCCGGTCATCATCACCGACCGTGGCAGGCCCGCCCATGTGCTGCTAAGCATTGAGGACTACGAAAAACTGAGCGGCCTGAACACCAGCATCGTCGACATGCTGGCCATGCCTGAAGCGCCTGAAATCGATTTCGAAACAGAGCGCGCCACCATCATTCCTCGCGAGATCGATCTGTCCTGATGTTTTTGCTCGATACCAACGTTGTGTCCGAATTACGCAAGCCCAACGCTGATCGCCAGGTAGTGGCCTGGGCTCAGGCCGTGGCGCCCACCAGCCTGTTTTTATCAGTCATTACGTTATTGGAACTGGAAACCGGCATCCTGCGGTTGGAACGCCGCGATCGCACCCAAGGGGCCCTGCTGCGTGCCTGGCTGGAACTGCGCGTGATGCCCGCTTTCGACGGACGAATCCTGGCCATTGATCCTGCTGTCGCTATGCGCTGCGCCCGATTGCATGTTCCGGATCGCAGCAATGAATGCGATACCCTGATTGCGGCGACCGCCCTGGAACATGGGCTGACAGTCGTTACCCGCAACATCGCCGACTTCCAGTCCAGCGGTGTGCAACTGCTCAACCCGTGGAGCGATTGAACGCGGTCGCGACGAAAAGCGTCCATAATTCACAAGTCAATTGATTCAAGTCATTACACCATCAATTGATTTCCCCCAACGCGACCAAAGGTCGCACCCTTGAGCTAGAGCGACAGGCGTATCATTGCGCCACTGCAACACCCCTATTTGATCGCGGTCGGCACGTACTGACCGGGGCATTTCTCCACTGCCGTGGGATGCAATGATGAGCAACCAGATTCCGGTACATGACGTTACCCCTCCTGCCAAGAATTCGAACAACAGCGTAGATCTCTACGCCTCTCGGGAAAAAATCTACACACGCGCTTTCACCGGCCTCTTCCGCAACCTGCGGATGGTGGGCGGCGCGGCCCTGTTCCTGCTGTATTTCGGTACGGTGTGGCTCAACTGGGGCGGCCACCAGGCTGTCTGGTGGAACCTGCCGGAGCGCAAGTTCTTCATTTTCGGCGCCACCTTCTGGCCCCAGGATTTCATCCTGCTGTCGGGGCTTTTGATCATCGCCGCCTTCGGCCTGTTCTTCATCACCGTGTACGCCGGGCGCGTCTGGTGCGGCTATACATGCCCGCAAAGCGTCTGGACCTGGATCTTCATGTGGTGCGAGAAGGTCACCGAAGGCGACCGCAACCAGCGCATCAAGCTCGACAAGGCGCCGATGAGCGCCAACAAGTTCCTGCGCAAGTTCAGCAAGCACAGCCTCTGGCTGCTGATCGGCTTCCTCACCGGCATGACCTTCGTCGGCTACTTCTCGCCGATCCGCGAGCTGGTCATCGACTTCTTCACCGGCCAGGCCGATGGCTGGTCGTACTTCTGGGTCGGCTTCTTCACCCTCGCCACCTATGGCAACGCCGGCTGGCTGCGCGAACAGGTGTGCATCTACATGTGCCCCTACGCCCGCTTCCAGAGCGTGATGTTCGACAAGGACACCCTGATCGTCTCCTACGACCCGCGTCGCGGCGAAGGTCGCGGCCCGCGCAAGAAAGGTGTCGACTACAAGGCCATGGGCCTGGGCGACTGCATCGACTGCACCATGTGCGTCCAGGTCTGCCCGACCGGCATCGACATCCGCGACGGCCTGCAGATCGAATGCATCGGCTGCGCCGCCTGCATCGACGCCTGCGACAACATCATGGACAAGATGGACTACCCGCGCGGTCTGATCAGCTACACCACCGAGCACAACCTGTCCGGGCAGAAAACCCATAAACTGCGTCCACGCCTGATCGGTTATGCGCTGGTGCTGCTGGCGATGATCAGCCTGCTGGTCACCGCGTTCTTCATGCGCTCGCTGGTGGGCTTCGATGTCAGCAAGGACCGCGTGCTCTATCGCGAGAACGCCGAAGGCCGGATCGAAAACGTCTACAGCCTGAAGATCATGAACAAGGATCAGCGCGACCATACCTACGTACTGGACGCCGCCGGCCTGCCGGACCTCAAGCTGCAAGGCCGACGCGAGATCAAGGTGGCGGCCGGCGATATCGTCAGCATGCCGGTCGAGCTGTCGAGCTCGCCGGAGCAACTGCCGTCGAGCACCAACGAGGTGAAATTCATCCTCAAGGACGCCGACGACGAAAGCGTCCACGTTGAAGCCAAGAGCCGGTTCATCGGCCCACAAATTCGTTAAGAGAAGTCATCATGCCCGCAGCGACCGCCACAAGCCCCTGGTACAAGCACCTCTGGCCCTGGATCATCATCGGCATCCTGGCCTGCTCGGTGGCCCTGACCCTGTCCATGGTGACCATTGCGGTGAACAACCCGGACAACCTGGTCAACGACAACTACTACGAGGCCGGCAAAGGCATCAACCGCTCCCTGGACCGCGAACTGCTGGCTCAGACCCTGCAACTGCGCGCCAGCGTGCACCTGGATGACCTCACCGGCGAAGTCGACCTGCGCCTGAGCGGCAACAGCGCGCCCGCCACCCTGGAGCTGAACCTGATCTCGCCGACCCAGCCGGAAAAAGACCGAAAGATCACCCTCGCCCGCAGCGAAACCGAACAGGGCCGCTACATTGGCCAGTTGAGCGACAAGGTCGATGGCCGCCGTTTTGTCGAACTGCTGGGCGTCGAAGGCGACAAGACCTGGCGCATGTTCGAAGAGGAACAGGTCAGCCACGACAAGGACCTGCTGCTGGGTGACGAACCGCTGCAGGGGGCTGAAGACCTGAAAAAATAAACACGCGCTTCGTGCATCGCCGGCAAGCCGGCTCCTACGGATCCACGTA